>DASZMJ010000660.1:0-45526 GCA_035551935.1 Isosphaeraceae bacterium | reverse complement strand
AGGGACGAAACGAAGCCACTTCGGCAGCCCCGACGCCCCTGGAGCCGCCGCGATTGAGCCCGTGGCGGGCCTCCGAATGGGTCCTCCTGGCCGAGCCGACCCCGGCGCCGGACCCCGGCGGCGGCGGCTGGCCGGCCTGATCTGTTCAAATTCGCAGATTTTTATTTATCTCCTGGGATCGCGGTGCGCGCCGGCCGCGGTCGCGTTGACAGGCGCGCCGAGCGGGGCCTATAATCCGGACTTTCCGTGGTGGTACGGGATGGGTGCGCCCCCTCCAGGAGCCGACTCGGACCGCGGCGACCCGAGCGCCTTGTGTACACATACGTTGAGATCCAGATTTCGCCGAGAGATCCCGGGAGAGTGAACGCAATGGCGGTTCGCGTGGGCATCAATGGGTTCGGCAGGATCGGCCGGCTGGTCTTCCGCGCCATGGCGGCCCGGCCCGATGAGTTCGAAGTGGTGGCGATCAACGACCTGTCGGATGCCAAGCACCTGGCCCTCCTGCTCAAGTACGACAGCGTCCACGGCCGGTTCAAGGGGACCGTCGAGGCCGCCGAGAACAGCCTGATCGTCGGCGGCCGGTCGATCAAGGTCACCGCCGAGAAGGACCCGGCGAACTTGCCGTGGAAGGCGCTCGGCTGTCAGGTCGCGCTGGAGTCGACCGGCTTCTTCACGAACCGTGCCGGCCTCGAGAAGCACCTCCAGGCCGGCGCCGAGCGGGTCGTCCTGAGCGCCCCGGCCAAGGACAAGCTCGACGCGACCATCGTCCTGGGCGTCAACGACCAGACGCTCAAGCCGACCGACCGGATCGTCTCGAACGCCTCGTGCACCACCAACTGCCTGGCGCCGATGGCCAAGGTCCTCAACGACGCCTTCGGCATCGAGAAGGGCCTCATGACCACCTGCCACGCCTACACCAACGACCAGCGCGTGGCCGACCAGGTCCACTCCGACCCCTATCGCGCCCGGAGCGCCGCGGTCAACATCATCCCCTCGAGCACCGGCGCCGCCAAGGCCGTCGGCGAGGTGATCCCCGACCTCAACGGCAAGCTCACCGGCTACGCGCTCCGGGTCCCCGTGCCCGACGGCAGCATCACCGACCTGACCTCCTTGCTCAAGAAGGGCGTCACCAAGGACGAGGTCAACGCCGCCATGAAGGCCGCCGCCGACGGCCCGCTCAAGGGCATCCTCGAGTACGCCACCGACCCGCTCGTCTCCAGCGACATCATCGGCGACCCCCACTCCTGCATCTTCATGGCCGACCTCACCACCGTCATCGGCGGCAACATGGTCAAGACCGTCGCCTGGTACGACAACGAGTGGGGCTACTCGTGCCGCACCGCCGACCTCATCGCCAAGATCGCCCAGATCGCTTGATTTCGGCATTCGGATTCGGATTGCGGAATTGAAGACATCCCTATTCTTCTTCAATTCCGCGATCCGGATTCCACGATCCGCAATCCCTCGGAGCCCGACTCCTTTGCCGAAGCAGACGATACGAGACCTCGCGCTGGAAGGCCGGAAGGTGCTGGTGCGGGTGGACTTCAACGTGCCGCAGGGGGCCGACGGGTCGATCTCGGACGACCGCCGGATCCAGGCCGCCTTGCCGACCCTGAAGCACGCCCTGGATCGTGGCGCGAGCCTGGTGCTGGTCAGCCACCTGGGACGACCCTCGGGCAATCCTGCCGAGGACGCGAAGTTCCGCCTCGACCGCGTCGCCGAGCGGCTCGGCACGCTGCTGGGCCGGCCGGTCAAGCACGTGACCGACACCGTCGGCCCGACGGCCAAGGCCGCCTGCGCGGCCCTCAAGCCGGGCGACGTGGTCGTCCTGGAGAACGTCCGGTTCAACAAGGGGGAGAAGAAGGGCGACCCGGCCTTCGCGGCCGAGCTGGCGGGCCTGGCCGACGTCTACGTCAACGACGCCTTCGGCACCTGCCACCGCGACGAGGCGTCGATGGTCGCCGTCCCCGAGCGGTATCCGCCCGAGGACCGGGCGATCGGGTTCCTGGTCGAGAAGGAGTTGCAGATCCTCGAGACCCTCCTCGGCCAACCCAAGCCGCCGATGCTGGCGGTCATGGGCGGGGCGAAGGTCTCGGACAAGATCGGCGTCATCGAGAACCTGCTGCCGAAGGTCGAGGACCTGCTGATCGGCGGGGCGATGACGTATACGTTCCTCAAGGCGCAGGGGCACGGCACGGGCAAGAGCCGGGTCGAGGCCGACAAGCTCGACGAGGCCCGTCGGCTCCTGGAACTGGCCGGCCCGAAGCTCGTCCTGCCGCGGGATCACCTGGTCGCGACCTCGATCGAGGCGACCGCCGAGACGAAGGATGTGGCCGGTCCCGAGATCCCCGAAGGGTGGCTGGGCATCGACATCGGCCCGGCGACGATCGCCGACTACGCCGCCCGGATCGCCCGGGCCGGCACGGTCATCTGGAACGGCCCGATGGGCAAGTTCGAAGACGAGCCGTTCCGCAAGGGCACGATCGGCGTCGCCGAGGCGATGGCCGCGTCGAAGGCCGTGACGGTCGTCGGCGGCGGCGAGACGGCCGAGGCGGTCGAGCGGTTCGGCCTGGCCGGGAAGATGGCCCACGTCTCGACCGGCGGCGGGGCGTTCCTCGAGTATCTCGAGGGGAAAAAGTTCCGTTCCTTGCGGGTGATCCCCGATCGCACCTGATCGTGGGGTATCCTTTTCGTGGCGTGGACGGAGGCTCGGGGGGGCACGGAATCGGCCCCGGGTTGTTGGTCGCGAACCGGCGGCGGCCCGGAGGACACTGGCGGTGGCACGTCCTGAACGCTTGCGAGCCTGGGACGCCCTGTCCCGGCCATTCATCACCCCCTCGCTCCTGAACTGCGACTTCGGCCGGGTCGGCGAGGAGATCGCCCACCTCGAACGCGACGGGGCCGTCGCCTTCCACCTCGACGTGATGGACGGCCACTTCGTCCCCAACCTCAGCTACGGCGCCCCGGTCATCAAGGACTGGCGGAAGCACACCGAGCGGCCCTTCGACACCCACCTGATGATCTCCGAGCCCGCCCGCTACCTCGACGACTTCGTGGCCGCCGGCTGCGACACGATCCTCTTCCACATCGAGGTCGTGCCCGAGCCGACCGACCTCTGCCGCCGGATCCACGACCACGGCTGCCACGCCGGGCTGGTCCTCAACCCGCCGACCCCTTGGACGAGCGTCGAGCCGTACCTCGACCTCGTCGACACGGTCCTGGTCATGAGCGTGATGCCCGGCTTCGGCGGCCAGAAGTTCGAGCGGGAGGTGCTGACGAAGGTCCGCGCACTGCGGGCGGCCCGGCCCGATCTGAACGTCTCGATCGACGGCGGGATCAAGCCCGACACCGCGGCCGAGGCGACGGCGGCGGGGGCCTCGCAGCTCGTGGTCGGCTCGTTCACCTTCCGGAGCGACGGCAACTACGCGGCGGCCCTGGCCGCGCTGGCCGAGGGGGCGCGCCGCGGCCTTTCCCACCCCCCTTCCCCCGGAGGCGAGGGCCCGGTCGCGACGGCCGGGCCGGCGTCCCCAGCATGACCCAGGTCGTCCTGATCCGTCCCGGCGCGACCGCCTACGACGAGCAGAACCGCGTCCAGGGGGTCCTCGACCTCCCGTTGAGCGACCGCGGTCGCGCCGAGGTCGCCGCGCTGGCCGAGCGGCTCGCGCTGGCCGGCGTCGAATTGGCGGCCCTGTACTGCGGGCCCGGCGAGAGCGTCGGCCGGACCGCCGAGGCCGTCGGCCGCGCCATCGGCCTCCGGCCGCGCAAGGTCGACGAGCTGCGGAACCTCGACCAGGGGCTCTGGCAAGGGCTCCAGATCGAGGAGATCAAGCGCAGGAACCTCAAGGTCTTCCGCCAGTGGCTCGACGACCCCTTGACCGTCTGCCCGCCCCAGGGCGAGCCGGTCGACGAGGCCCTCGACCGACTCAAGGCCGCCCTCCGCCCCTTGATCCGCCGCCACCGCGACGAGGCGATCGGCCTGGTCGTCGGCGAGCCGTTGGCCCAGCTCGTCGCCGGCCTGCTCCGCCGCGACCCCCGCGTCCACCTCGACGACGACGTCCCCACCGGCGGCTTCGAGCAGATCGAGGTCGGCCACGACGCCTTCGAGAATCGCAACGGCGATGACGCCTGAGCGGGCCGTCCAGTAGGATGGGGCGAAGACGGTCGTCGAGACCGGAGGGTACAGGCCATGTCCGCACAGATCCACGTCGACACGCTCGATGACCTCCGCCGGGTCCGAGGGAAGGCGGAGTTGATCGCCGGGAGGATCGTGCCGCTGATGCCCACCGGATTCCTCCCAGGCCGAGTCGGCGGCCGGATCTATCAGGGCCTCGACGCCCACGCCGCCGCGATCGGCCGGGGGGTCGCGCTGCCCGACAACGTCGGCTTTGCGGTGCCGACCCTGTCGTCCGGCCGTCAGTCGTTCGCGCCCGACGCCTCGTATTACGACGGCCCACTCCCGGCCGACCTCTCGGACTTCATCGCCGGCCCGCCGACCCTGGCCGTCGAGGTCCGGAGCAAAGGGGACGTCGGGCCCGCGGCCGAGGCGGACCTGGCCGCGAAGCGCGCCGACTATTTCGAGGCGGGCACCCTCGTCGTCTGGGACGTCGACCCGGTCGACCGCCTCATCCACTCGTATCGCCGCGACGACCCCGACCACCCCTCGACCTTCGGCCCCGGCCAGGTCGCCGACGCCGAACCGGCCGTGCCCGGGTGGCAGGTCCCTGTCGATTGGATCTTCTCTTCGTAGCCCGAAGCGCCCGCGAGGGCTTCCATACCGTTCGCAGGAGATGTCCGAATCCAACGTGATGGTCGCCCTCGCGGGCGCTTCGGGTGAGGAAGAGGTCGACTCGACCGGGTATGTTCCCGACCCGATCGTGCCTCCCATTCCGCTCGGCGAGGATTCGTGGCATTATTGCGTGAGGAGAGCGGGACGTGACCCAAGGTGGGAGGGTGTGAGCATGGCCGCAGCCCGACAGGGGGCCTCGGCGACCGCGAGGCGCGGGCCGGGCAACGGCTGGCACGGGCACTTCGAGCCGAAGCGCGTCCCCGAAGGGGTCTGGATGCGCTGCGACGGCTGCCAGGCGACGCTCTTCCGCAAGGACGTCGAGCGCAACCTGAACGTCTGCCCCGAGTGCCAGCACCACTTCCCCGTCTCGGCCGCCGAGCGGATCAACCAACTGCTCGACCCCGACACGTTCGAGGAGTGGTTCGGCGACCTCCTGCCCGGCGACCCCCTCGAGTTCAACGACCGCCGGCCGTACCCCGAGCGGGTCCTGGCCGAGCAGGAGCGGACCGGCCTGAACGAGGCGGCGGTCGTCGGCCAGGGGTTCATCAAGGGCATCCGGATCGTCGTCGGCCTGACCGACTCGGGCTTCATCATGGGGAGCATGGGCTCGGTCGTCGGCGAGAAGCTCGCCCGCGCCGCCGAGGAGGCGACGCGGCAGTCGCTCCCCCTGGTCATCGTCTCCGGCTCGGGCGGCGGGGCGCGGATGCACGAGGGGATCTTCTCCCTGATGCAGATGGCCAAGGTCTCCGCGGCCCTGGCCCGCCACCACGCTGCCGGCGGCCTCTACATCAGCGTGCTGACCCACCCGACGATGGGGGGCGTCGCCGCCAGCTTCGCCTCGCTCGGCGACGTCATCCTCGCCGAGCCCCGCGCCCTCATCGGCTTCGCCGGCCCCAAGGTCATCGAGCAGACCGTCCGCGTCCAGCTCCCCGAGGGCTTCCAGCGCAGCGAGTTCCTCCTCGAGCACGGCTTCATCGACCGCATCGTCCCCCGCCGCGACCTCCGCAGCATGATCGCCCAGTTGATCAATTATACAACGGTTTAGTATTTACATTTTTTCAAATTTGGCAGGGACGCCCACCATGACGCGGACGACCTTCGGGGCGATCGCCCTGGCCTTGGCGGCGACGGGGATCGGTCAGGGGCGGGGCCCGTCGGGGCGATGGCTGGGGCAGGACGGGCACGACGTGGTCGGGCCGTCGTCGGCACCCGGCGGCAGCGACGTCCAGGACATCCACATCGCGCTGAAGGGCCTGCCCGCCGGCAAGGGGGTCAAGGACGGCGTCGTCAAGGGACTCGGCGGCGACGAGTGGGCCATCCACGGCCCGTTCGGGCCCTGGAAGGCCGAGCTCGTCCGAAAAGAGGGGGCGACGACGGCCGACCTCTACCTCGAGCCGACCCGCGTCGAGACCGGCCGGCCGTTCTCGGTCCACCTCCAGTTCGACGACGGCACGACCGCCGACTTCGACGTGGACGGCGGCAAGGCCGACCCCGACCGCCGGATGCCCTCGGCCGCGCTCCGCGCCCGCTGGCTCGGCCAGGACGGCCCCGACCGCGTCGGCCCCGACGCCGCCGTCGGCCCCGACGGGATCAAGGATGTTCACATCGAATTATCGGGGCTTTCGCCCAAGGTCGAGGCCCGCTCGGTGGCGATCACCGGGCCCGGCCGGCTCGCCTGGGAGAGCGGCCTGAACCCCAAAGGGCTCGCCGACGCCGAGCTGATCCGTCGCGCCGACGACCCGAAAAAGGCCGACCTTTACCTCAACCCGATCGGCGACCTGAAGGGCAAGTCCTTGATCCTCCGCGTCTCCTACGCCAACAACAAGTCCGACACCGCCACGGTCGTCGCCGGCCAGACCAACCCGGAGCTGGCCGCGGCGAAGGTCCCGTTGCCGACCTTCGCGAAGCTGCCGATCCGGGCCCGCTGGGAGGGCCAGGACGATCGCGGCGAGGTCCGATTGACGGTCGAGTCCCTCCCGCGCGGCCGGGGGGTGGTCGCCGCGGTGCTCGGCGACGGCGTGCAGGGGGCCTGGGTCTTCCGGTCTCGGAGCGACCTCTTGCCCGACGTCGAGCCGTATGCCCGCCCGCTCTCGTTCGAGCGCGCGGCCGACCCGACGCGGGCCGTGCTCCGGTTCGCGCCGATCCGCGACATGGCCAAGTCGACCCCGACGCTCCGGCTCGTCTTCGACGACGACACGTCCGCCCTCGTCCGCCTGGCCGGCGGCCCTTGCGACCCCGAGAGGATGGCGCCGGCACTCGCCCCCGAGACCCACCAGGCCCGGCCGGGCGACGACCTGGCCGCGATCGTCGCCCGAGGGGGGACGGTCCGGCTGGCGGCCGGCAAGTACCCGCTCCGTCGGCCACTCGTGCTGGAGCGGCCGGTCCGGATCGTCGGCGAGGCGGGCGCGATCCTGGAATTCACGCAAGAATCGGGCGATCCTCCCTGGTCCGCGGCAATCAAGGTCCACGCCGGCCGGACCACCCTGGAGGGCTTCGCCGTCCGGTTCGCCGGGCCGGTCCGTTGGGCTCGCGACGTGGACCATGGCCCGGCCGTCATCGGCTCGACCGACAACCGCGACCCCGCCCACAACGACCCGGAGGTCGGCATCACCCTGCGGCGGCTCGACCTCGAATCGCCCCCCGTTTCCGGCCCGGCCGAGGAGGCGCCGCGGCTGATCCGCCTGGCGACCGCGACCTGCGGCCGGATCGAGTCGAACCGGCTCAAGGGGGGGATGATCGAGCTCGTCGGCGGGCCCTGGCGGGTCGTCGACAACCAGTACCTCGGCACCGTGCCGGGGACCTTCTGTTTCGGCGTCCTCGGGGTGCATCGGACCCATGACCTGGTCGTCGCCGGCAACCGCGCGCGGCCGGTCGCGCCGGCCGGCAAGACGTGGCGGTTCCTGGTGCTGACGGAGTCGGGGTCGCATGATATCATCAAAGACAATGAGGTCGTCGGCATCGGCCCGCGCGACGACGACCCGGGGCCGAACGCCAATGCGCCGGAGATCGTCCTGACCGAGGCGTACTCGCTGCACTTCGAGGGGCGCCCCTCGGCGCTCTCGGCCGACGGCCGCCTCGTCGCCATCCCCGAGCCGCAAGGGGGCCCGGCGCGCGGAGGGGACGTCGTGGCCGTGGTCGCCGGCCCGGCGGCGGGGCATTGGTCGCGGATCGTCCAGGCGATCGGGCCGCGGGTGTACCTCGTCGACCCGCCCTTGCCGGGCCGGGGGGTCGAGGCGGTCGCGATCGCGACGGGGTTCGTCGACGAGACCTTCGAGGGCAACACGATCGACGCCCGCGGCGGCTCCGTCGCCGCCCCGCTCGTGCTGGTCGGCAACCACTATGGGACCGTGGTCCGGGCCAACCGCCTCTTCGGCGGCGGCGAGGCCTTCCGCCTCACCGCCGCGCCGACCGAGCGGCCGGTCGCCTGGGGGTGGTCGCACGCCCCGTTCCTCGGGGCCCGGATCGAGAGCAACACCCTCGAAGACTCGGCCCGCGGCGGCACCGTCGCCGTCGAGCACAGCCCCGCCATCAAGTCGAGCCGGGGCCGCGTCTACCTGACCGCCACCCTCAAGGGCAACACCGCCCGCTGGAGCGACCCCTTCCGGGCCCGGCAAACCGGACCGTTGACCGCCCTGACCCTCGGCGAGCCCGGGGCGCCCGACCCCGGCGAGCTGGTCGTCACCGAGGAGGGCAATCGGGTCGACGGCATCGGCGTACCCGTCCGAGTCCGGTCGGGCCGGGTCAACGGCAAGGCGGTCGCCTCGGGGTCGGCTCGCACAACCGGACGCGCCCGATGAGGTCCGCCCGCGAAGCAGCGCCGCCCATCCCCGGCGTTCCGGGGATGGGCGGCCGTCGCATCGACCTATTTGACCGGCGGCACGGGGTGGGTGGCGACGACGAAGTCGGTGAACTCGGGGGTGAGGCTGGCGACCTGGGTGGGGTCGGTGATGGTGGGCGACGACTCGCTGATGAAGTTGACCTTGTACTGGTTGGCCGGGGCCCCGGTCGAGGGCAGGAGGTTGAGCGGGACGGTGACGTGGACGGAGTCGTACTGGAGGAAGACGTCGTTGGCCGGCAGCGGGGTGGCGGCGCCGGTCTTGAGGTCGAAGACGGCGGCGCTCAGGCCCGAGGGCTGGTTGGCGACGAGGACGACGGCGTCGAGGGTGACGTTGGGCCGGTTGGGCAAGGGGGCGACGCCGGCGCCGCGGTCGATACCGAAGGCGTAGAAGGCCGACTGGGTCGGGTCGGTCGGCGGCCGGGCGATGTTGCCGGCGACGATGCCGGTGAGCACCAGGTTGTTGCCCTGGAGGTAGCCCTTGGCGCCGGCGCCGTTGAGGTAGCCCTGGATCGGCCCGGTGTAGTAGGGATAGAACCGGGCGTACTTGATGGCGTAGCCGACGCCGATGTTGTTGAGGATCGGGCCGGGGTGGTTCAGGAGCCCGACGTGGACCCCCTGGGGAAGCTGTGCCAGGCTCGGCGCGATGCGATGGGCGGCGATGTGGACGTGGCTGAGCAGCAGCCGGCCGTCCAGGGCCTCGACGGCGACCGAGGCCCGGGTCGCGGCCCGTCTCGAGCGTTCGACAGTCATGGGAATGGTCCCCCTCCGGAGAATCAAGGAACGGGTCGGTGCCCGTCGTCGGCCCGAGGCCCGTCGGCGGACCCGGGCGCCTAACCGATCGCGGCCACCCGAGGGCCCTGCTCCCGCGCGACCGGAGGCCGGCGATTCCCTGGGGCCGACGGGGGAGGAATCGGCCGGGACTCGGCGGCGGCCGTGCGGGAACCCCGCGGCCGTCCTGGGTTGGTGATCGATCCGACGGTCCTTCTTGAAGCCGGCCGACCCCCGAGGGGTCGGCGATCGTCGTGGTCAAGGCCGAAGCCCCCGCAGCGCGCCGGCCATCTCGGGTTCGCGGGCCGGCGATCTCGGGGGCGTCGGCGGTTCGGGACCCCGCCCGCGGCGATCAACCGCCGCCGGGGGTCGCGGCGACGGCCGGGCCGCCGCAGCGGGTCAGGTAGTCCTTGTCGATGTACACGACCTCGACGCGGTTGTCGATGTGGTTGAACGGGATCGGGTAGTCCGACCAGTACAACTCCTGGAAGTAGATCGTGCACTTGTAGTGGCAGTGGTGGAGCTGGCAGGGGCCGGCCAGCGGATAGATGCGGCACGGGTCCACCTTGTCGCCGATCTTCTCGATGAGGAACCGGGCGTTGTTGCGCTGGGTCTCGTAGAAGACGGGCGAGCCGTTCTTGAACCGGGGGACCTTCTCCCAGACCTCGTCCTCGCTGGGCGGGTCGAGGCAGTTCGGCGGCGCGAACTCGGCGGGGATCGGGTCGAGGATGGGGACCTTGTGCTGCTCCTCGCGCTTGATGTCGGACTCGAGGCGCTGCTGCTGCGCCGGGGTGATCGGCCAGGCGAACGACCAGCCGGTCGGGTGGAACGGGGTGATGTTTTTCAAGACGTACGGCAGGCCGCAGCCGGGGAGGTTCCAGGCGCAGGCCGCCAGGCTGGCGGTCAGCAGCAGGCCGCGAGCCCACCGCGGGACGATCGGGCCCCGGTGCCGCGCGGTTCGGTTCATCGCGAATACCCCTCCTTGGGACGTTGCGATCACGGGTCGGGGGGCGCTCCGCCCACCGATGACGGCGCCGGGACCGTGCGTGACTCGGCGATTCGTGCCGGCCGGCCGACGCGGGGCCCTCGCTCCGCCACCGACTCCGCGCCGACTTGGGTTGCTCCTCTTATCGAACCCCGAGCCGCCCGCTTGTGAGGAATTCCGCGCCGACGGCCGTCATTTCCCCTTGCAACCCGCCGCGACCCAACGCCGCGGGGGCCGCGCCGGGCCGATCGATCGGCCCCGCGCGACCCCCGAGAGGACCGGACCCGCTCCACCCGGCTCAGTAGGCGAAGAGGCCGAACGGATAGGGGGTGAAGAAGGGGCGGGTGTAGTGCTTCTTGAAGTCGAGCCACCAGATGCCGTCGTCCCAACGCAGGGTGACGGCCCGCCAGTCCAGCGGGACCTCCGGGTACGGGTAGAACGGGCCGATGTTCGGAAAGGCCTGCCACGGGTAGGCCGTCGGATAGCCGACCGCCGAGAAGTTGGGGTACGGCGCGTAGCTCGGCCAGGCGTAGTTCGGCCGGTTCGGCGTGGCGGACTGGTTGAACCCCATCGACCCGGCCGGCCCCTCGGGGGTCGGGGCGTTCGACGGGGCCGTCATGGTCGTGCCGCCGTCCATGACCATGCCGTCGCCCATCATCATCGGGGCGCCCCCGCCCGCCGCCATCTGGCGGTGATGGCCCATGGCGACCTGGTACTGGGGCACCTGATACTGGGCCGTCTGGATGGTGGGGTCGCCCACCCGGAGTTGGTCGACCACGCCCCGGACGCCGCCGACCCGCGTCGCGCGGGCGATCGCCTCGATCTTCTGTGCCCGCGAGCCGACGGTGCCGGCCAGGGTCACGAGCCCCTCGCGCGCCTGGATCTCGATCCGATTGCCCCGCAACGCCGGGCTCGACCGCAGGACGTTGGCCACCGCGTCGGCCGTCGCCTGGTTGGCCGCCGGCGCCTGCGCGGGGGCGACCGAGGGGGCCGCGGCCAGCGCCAGGCCCAGGCCGATCGCCGCCGTGATCCGGTTCCATCCCGTGAACATCAGCATGTCCTCCTCCCGCCGTAGGGGCTCCCGGACCCACACCGACCGTCGCGCGGGACACGACGATCGGGGCACGGGTCTCGGGCTCGTCGCCGTCGAAGTTCGCGAGGGCACCGGCGGGCGCAGACCGGCAGTCGGGGCGTCGCGAGGAGGCTGGATCGGTCGGCCGGTCGGCCGGGGCACCGGGCCGACGGCCGAACTATGGCGCGCGTTCGGAGGGGCGTCAAATCGCCCCGAAAAAAAACGACGGGGCCGCGCGGCCCCGTCGTCCTAATTCTCGGAGGAATTGCGTCTTGTGGCTCAAGCAACGGCCGTCGTCAGGGGCGAATCGACCCCGCCGAGGATCGGCCTTGCATCGGTCGTGGCGGCCGCGCCGCCGCCGATCGTCATGCCGATGAGGAGGGCCGTCATGGTCGCGCCGGCGAAGAGGGCAAACTCCGAGTCGTGCCGCCCGCAGAGCGCCCCCGCGACGCCCAGGCCCAGCAGCGCGACGACGAACCCCGATCGGCCGCGCAACGCCCAGCTCCGGGTCGTCGCCAGCCGGGAGAGGCAGAGCGTGACCACGCCCAGCACCTGGAAGACCACCACCGTCAACTCGAGCAGGGCACTGGGGCGGACTTGGGCCATGACCATACAGGCTCCCTCCTTGGGCACTGTCTGGATGTGTGGCCGCGCCGAGCGCGTCGGCCGGATCGGATTGGATGGCTTCGAGATCGGCGGGCGGCTCCAAAACGCAGATCCCGGGCCAATCCTCAAGGGCCGCCCGGTTCCGGCCGACTTTCGGCCGATCAAGGCCGATTCTTGAGCGAATCCCCCGCCCTCCCCGGTTTCTTCGGGGCGGGCGGGGGAGAACTTACACGCCCGTCGGCGTCAAAGTTACAAACGCCGATGCGACCGCGCCGCGCCTCAGTTCTTGTGCGGCGAGTTGTAGTCCATGACCTTCCAGCCGCCCTTCGTGTTGTAGGCGAAGATGGTCCGGGACATGTTGCCCTTCGACACCACGACGCCGACCTTCTTCTTGTTGGTGCTGCTGGCGATGGTCTTGTCGGTGACCTCGTAGCCGTCGAACTCGCCGGCGAGCTTGGCGAGCTTGTCCGCCTTCATCTCCTTGCTGCGGAGGTCGTCGAAGGTCGAGGCGTGGGCCTTGATGTCGGGGGCCTTCTCGGAGACGGCCGTGGCGACCTTCTCCGCGTCCTTCTCCTTCAGGGCGCCCAGGAACGCCTCGACCGCGGCCCGCGGCGACTCGGCGGCCGTCGGGTCCTTCTCCTCCTTGCGCTGCTGGCCGCCGCCGCCATACGCCCCGGACGAGCCGCCGTAGCCACCCGAGGACCCGCCGCCGCCGGGCGAATAACCCCCGCCGCGCTGTTGGTTCCCGCCGTAGCCGCCCGACGTCCCGCTGGAACCGGCGGCATACCCGCCGGACTTCTGCTGGCCGCCGCCGTAGCCGCCGGAGGTCCCGCCGCCGCCGGGCGCATAGCCGCCGCCCTGCTTTTGCTGATTGCCGCCGCCGTAGCCGCCGGAGGTCCCGCCACCGCCGGGCGCGTAGCCGCCGCCTTGCTTCTGCTGGCTATTATTGCCGTAACCCCCGGACGTCCCGCCGCCTCCAGGCGCATAGCCGCCGCCTTGCTTTTGCTGGCTGTTGTTGCCATAGCCGCCCGAGGTGCCGCCGCCGCCGGGGGCGTAGCCGCCGCCTTGCTTTTGCTGGTCGTTGTTGCCGTAACCCCCGGACGTCCCGCCCTCGCCCGCGGCGTCCCCGCCGCCGGGCTGCGGCTGACTATTATTGCCGTAGCCGCCCGAGGTGCCGCCCTTGCCCGCGGCGTTCCCGCCGCCCTGCTGCTGTGGGTTGCTGTTGCCGTAGCCGCCCGAGGTGCCGCTGGCGCCGGGTGCGGAGCCGCCCGACTTCGGCTGGCTGTTGTTGCCGTAGCCGCCGGCCGTGCCGCTGGGTTGACCTTGGCCCTGGCCTTGGCCCTTGGGGGCGTCGGCCTGCGGCTTCGACCCCGGCGCGGCCTGGGCGACCTGCGTCTGCTCGTCGTTCGACTTCGAGGAGGGCGCAGAGCCGCCCAAGCCCTCGTCGTTCGGCTCCTTCGAGCTACAGCCGATCGGCGCGAGGCAGGCGACAGCCAGAGCGCAGCCGAGGAACCACCCCAGTCGAGTCCGGTACATCATGCGACCCCCCATTGGTGCTGCGAAGGCGTGGATTCCGGGACGCGATGGCCGGGGGGCGCCTTGGTCGACCCGCCCGCCGGGCGACGGTCCGAATCCGTGAATTATGACGCAACCGCCGCGCCGACGAAAGGGGTCGCCGCGACGGCCGCAGAGGCCGCTTGATTCGGCGGCCGGGCTCGTGTTTGTTGTGGGGGGCCGCGGGGTCGTGGCCGTCGTCGCGGCGGGCGTGGACGACGGCGACGGCGGGCCGCGGCCCGCGAGGACCGACTCCCGTGCGCGCAACTCTCTCGATCGTCGTGGCCTGCGCCGTGATCCTGGCGATCGGCCCGGCTCCCTCGACCCTCACGCGGGCCGCCGCGGCCCGGAAAGGCAAGCTCACCGTGGAGAAGGTCGAATACAAGGGGTGGAAGAACAACCTGAAGCTCTCCAACGGCGACGCCGAGCTGATCGTCACCCTCGACGTCGGCCCGCGCGTGATCAGCTACCGGCTGGCCGACGGCAAGAACGTCTTCCGCGAGTACGACGGCCAGCTCGGCAAGTCGGGCGAGTCGACCTGGATGATCCGCGGCGGCCACCGCCTCTGGGCCTCGCCCGAGGACCCGGCGCGCACGTATGTGCCCGACAACGGCCCGGTCGCCTTCGCCGAGATCGGCCCCGGCGCCGTCCGGCTGACGCCGGCGCCCGAGGCGAGCGTCGGCCTCCAGAAGGAGATGGACGTAAAGCTCGAGCCCGGCGGCAGCCGCGTCACGGTCGTCCACCGCATCCGCAACGTCGGCAAGGCGCCGACGGACCTGGCCCCGTGGGCGCTCTCGGTCATGAAGGGCGGCGGCGTCGAGGTCATCCCCTTGCCGCCGAAGCGCCCCCACCCCGGCGACGCCAAGCACGCCACCGCCGCCGACTTCGGGCCCGACTTCCGGTTGGCGCTCTGGTCGTACACCGACTTCCAGGACTCCCGCTTCCACTTCGGCTCCAAGGCCATCACCCTCCGGCAGGACCCGACCAAGGGGGCGACCAAGATCGGCCTCTCGCACAAGATGGGATACGTGGGCTACCTCAACGGCGGCACGCTGTTCGTGAAGCGGTTCGACTACCAGGACGGCAAGCATTACCCCGACCTCGGCGTCAACTACGAGACGTACAGCAACCAGGACATGGTCGAGATGGAGAGCCTCGGCCCGCTCACACGCCTCGCCCCCGGCGAGGCCGCCGAGCACACCGAGCACTGGGAGCTCGTCCCCAACGTCGAGGACTTCAAGGACGAGGCCGAGCTCGACGCCCGCATCCTCAGCCGCTTCCGCGCCCGGTGATCGAACCTTCGGCCCACCGGCCTTCTCCTCTTCGTAGCAGGCACGCTCCGCGTGCCGTCCGCAGAAACATATGTTTTTCAGGGAGGGTGGACGGCACGCGGAGCGTGCCTGCTACGGAGGAGAGGGGGAGCGTCGCCCCTTGGCCGCGGGCAGGGGCCGCGAGTATGCTCGGGATGGGGCGGGACCGATCGTTTCGGGGCGTTGATGGACACCCTCGCCGACTTCCTCGAGCGGCTCCTCGGTGAGGGCCGGGTCGTCTTCCGGGCGCGGCCGGAGCCGAGGCCGGAGGATGCCGGCCGCGCCGCGAGCGTGCTGGGGCGGGCGTTCGAGGCCGTCCGGCTCGATCTCGCGGGGCCGCCCATCCCCTTCGACCCGGCCGCGGCCGTCGCGGCGGGAGAGCTGTTGCGACGGGCCTGCTGGGCCCTGGTCAGCCACGAGGAGCGCGTCGAGGACCTCGCGCGAGCACTGACGATGCCGATGGCCCCGGAGACCCCGTCGCGGCACCTCTCGGCGGACCTCGCCCTGCGCTACCTGCCCCACGTCCACCGCCGCGCCCGCGCGATCGACCCGGGCGACCCGCTCCGCGGCCTGCTCGAGGACGTCTTCCGCCGCTGGCCGCTCTCGGGCGTCCTGGCCGAGGTCGTCGACCGGCCGCTCACGCCCCCGGACACGCTCGGCCATCCGGGGCTCTGGCTGCTCTTCGCCGAGCGCCTCGCCGCCCACGACCGCCCGAACTGGCGGCCGGCCGGCCGGGCGGCCGAGTTCGCCGAGCTCGTGGGGCTGGGGGGCGATCATGGCTGAACAGGTCGTCGCCCGGCTCCGAGGCGAGGTCGTCGAGGCCCTGAAGCGGCGATTCGTCGGCCGCGACGAGGTCGTCGACCTGATCGCCCTGGCCGTCGTCGCCGGCGAGCACCTCTTCCTGCTCGGCCCGCCGGGCACGGCCAAGTCGGCCCTGATCCGCCAGTTCGCGTCGGCAACTCAAGCACAATACTTTGAATATTTGCTCACACGCTTCTCGGAACCGAACGAGGTCTTCGGGCCGATCGACCTGGCCCGGCTCCGCGAGGGGACGGTGGCCACGGTGACGACGGGGATGCTCCCCGAGGCGGAGTTCGTCTTCCTCGACGAGCTGTTCAACGCCAACAGCGCCATCCTGAACAACCTGCTCTCGGTCCTGAACGAGCGGGTCTATCGCCGCGGGGCCGAGCGGCATCGGCTCCCCTTACTCTCCCTGTTCTCGGCCTCGAACCACCTGCCCGAGGACGACGCGCCGCGTGCCCTCTTCGACCGCTTCCTCCTGCGCTGCCACGTCGAGAACCTGCCGAGGGCGGCGATGCCGAAGCTGCTCACGGCCGGCTGGGAGCTGGAGTCGGCCGGGCCGATCGCCTCGGGCGTGAACGCCGACGACCTCCGCGCCCTGGCCGACGGCGTGCGACGGGTCGACCTCTCGGCCGTCGCGGGGCCGTATGCCGAGGTCGTCTTCAAGGTCCGCGACCTCGGCGTCGCGTTCTCCGACCGTCGGGCGGTCAAGGCCCTGAAGCTCCTGGCCGCCTCGGCCGTCCTCTGCGGCCGAACCGCGGCCGAGCCGGCGGACCTCTGGGTCCTCCGCTACGTCTGGGACCGCGAGGAGCAGATCGAGCCCTTGCGGTCGCTCATCGACAAGGTCCTCGAATCGGCATTCGACGAATCGTCGTCCCACCCGCTGGCCCGACCGCCCGAGCGGGTCGACGCCGAGGACCTGGCGCGTCGGCTCGACGAGGCGGCCGGCGAGCTCGGGCGCGGCGGCCAGGGGCTCGGCCTCGCCGCCCTGGCCCGGCTCCGCGAGCGGGTCGCCGACCTCGCCGATCGCGCCGCATGGGTCGCGGACGAGCCGGCGCGCAAACATCTCCTGGAACGTTCGGCACGGCTCCTGAAGCGACTGGGATAAGTGATGCAACCCGCGCTCGAACAGGCCCGTGGCGCCCGCGTACCGGCCGCCGCGCTCGTCGCCCTGGCCGACCTGCGTCGTGAAGACGGCGTGGATGTCCTGCTCGACGGCGAGGGAGCGTGGGTCCGCTGGTCGGAGGACGTCTCCGGCGTCATCGATCGGCTCTTGCCCGTGCCCGGCGTGGAGTTCTACGCCCGTCGCGGCCCGCGATGGCACCGGGTCGGGCACGCCTTGCCCAATTTCGGACTCCCCTGGGAACGGTCGGCGGAGCCCCGGCCGTTGCACTCGGTCCTCTTCCCGGCCCCGATCCTGCCGATGCCGCCGGACCCGTCGCCGCCGGACCCGGCTCGCTTGACCTTGGCCCAGGACGACCGTCCCCGGCCCTCGACCGCCCTGGCCTGCCCCCTGGCGGCGCTCTGGGCCTGGGCCGAGTGGCAGCCGTCGTCGCGGCTCGCGAGGCTCCGGGCCGCGGTCGCCGACGGCGTCGCCCTCGTGGTGGGCCGCCCGTTGCCGGCGGTCGCCGACGGCCGCCGCTACTGGGGCGACCGCGTCCTCGCCCCGATCGGCTCCCGGCCCGAGCCCGGGTTACCCTCGGCGGCCCTCCTGCGGATTCTCGGGGTGGGCGACGACGCCATCGTCTTCCTCGAGGAGGACGGCGCCGAGGTCGTCCCCCTCGGTTCCTTCGGCCGATTGACCCGCGCCGGCCTTCGGCTGGCCCTCGCCCCGGAGGCCCCCGAGCCGTGAACAGGGTCGACGCGTACCTGGCGATCGCCGAGGACTACGCCCGATGGCTCGACGGCCTGCGCTGGCACCCGAGCGGCGAGGCGATCGAGTTCGCCGCCGAGAGCCCGAAGGTCGGCCTGACCTTCGCGATGGCCCCCGAGATCGCCCAGTTCCTCGAGGGATTCGCCTCGGTCCGTGACCTCGTCTGCTTCGGCCACGTCCTGCACATGATGGCGCTGCTCGGCTGCGGCGACCCCGAGGCCGGCGCGATCGACGCGACGGTCCACCTCGACGGCGGGACCCTCGCCCTCGACCGCCTGGGCCGCCGCTTCCGCGAGCTGGGCCGGCCGCTCCGCAACGCCGGCGCGCTGTTCGCGCGGCTCGCCGCCGACGTCCCCGGCGCGGCCGATCCGCCGCCCACCGGCGACCTGAAGGCGATCCTCGACTACGGCTATGCGGGGATCTTCACCGGGCTCGAGGCCCGCGCCGAGCGACCGCCGCTGGGCCCGTCCCGTCTCGAGGCCGTCATCCATCGGGCGATCGGCACCCTCTCGACCGACGACCTCGACCACTGGCTCCGCCACGGCCGCGGGCCGATCGGCGACGCGGGCGAAGCGGTCGCCCGCGCGGCCGAGGCGGCGCGGCCGAGGAGCCTGGCGAGCCTGCTCGACGCCCTCGACGGCCGCGAGCGACTGGCCGGCGCGACCCGGCTGGTCCCGCTCCTCGACGGCGCCCTGAGCCTCCCGCCGCGACGGCTCGCGCCGGCCGAATTGCCCACCGGCGGCTACGCCGACGTCGCGACGCGGGGCCTCCCCGAGCAGATCCTGCCCGCGCAGTTCGGCCTCGACGACCTGGAGTTCCTCCGCCGCTTCGCCGAGCACGAACTCCTGTATTATCACCGCGAGGAGCCCCGCACGCCGACGGCCGAGGAATTGCTCGTCGTGCTCGACCAGGGGGTCCGGACCTGGGGCGACGTCCGGCTCGTGCTGACCGCCGCGGCCCTGGCCCTCGGCCGGCAGGCGGCCCGCCGTCGGCTCTCCTGGCTCGTCGCCACCACGGCCGACGACGGCACGCTCGTCGACCCGACGACCCTCGACGATCCGGAGGCCCTCGGCGCCCTGCTCGAGGCCAGCGACCTCTCCACGAACCCCGGCCTCGCCCTGGAACGGGTCCTCGAGGCCCCCGCGGACCGCCCGCGCGACGTCGTCCTGTTGACCCATCCCCGGAGCCTCGACGAGCCCGACGTCGCCGCCGCCGCCCGCCGCGCCGGGCCGGGGACGCGGCTCTTCGCCGTCGCGGTCGACGCGGCCGGCCGCGTCGGGCTGGCCGAGTTCCGTCGCGGCGCGCCCGTGAACCTCTCCCGATGCCGCGTCGAGGTCCGCCGCGACCCCGAGCCGGCCGCGTTGTCGGGCCGGGTCGCGCCCGTCGGCCCCTGGATCGGCGACGTCGAGCCGATCGGCTTCCCCTTCCGGCTCGGTGTCCTGGGCCCGGTCCAGGACGGCCATTTCGACTTCGACGAGAGCGGCGAGTGGCTCCTCGTCGCCGACCGGCACGGCCTCTTACACGCCTGGCGCGTCGACGGGACGGCGGCCGAGATGCTGCCCCGCGGGAGGGCCCGCGGCCAGGTCTTCACGGCAGTCGAGGCCGTCGTCGGCGTCGCGGGCGGCTTCGTCGTCGCGGGGAGTGCCGGGCCTGATGCGTGCGCGGTCGTCGTTCATTATGACATCCCGACGCGAGAGTGCGTCGCCTACGACATCGGCCCCTGGGAGGGCGGTCGCGAGTGGTTCTATCTGCGCGAGTATCACGCGATCGCCCTCCGGGACCCCGCCAACCCGGCGCGGAACGCGGCGGTCGACCTCGGCAACAGGGCCGTGTCGACCTCGAAGTTCGTGGGCTATCCGTCGTTCTCGGCGAAGGGCCTCCCCTCCGACCGCGCCTCGCATGCCCGCCAGGCGGCGATGGCCGGCCCGCTCCATCGCATCGTCCGCGACGGCGAGACCATCGACTTCGGGGAGCGACTCTCCGCCTTCTTCGACCGAGCAGCCGGCGAACTGCGAATCCATCGCAGGGAGGGGCGTGATCCGGACTCGATTCCCCTCATCATCCAGGTGCCGCAGCTCCGCGGGGAACGACTACTCACGGCGAGGATGGCCGGCGATCTCCTCGCCGTCGTCACGGGAGACCATTCGACCGGGGGATTCCGTCTTAACAGCATCGACCTCGCCGGGGGCCGGCCGCTCGCGGAGTACCTGCTCGGCACCACGACGGGCTTCGCCCTGAGCCGCGACGGCCGGCGGCTCGCGATGGTGAACGACCGAGCGGTCGAGGTCCGAGACGTCGGCGGGTCCGCCGTCCCGGTGTTCGTGACTCCGGTCGGCAAGACGCATTCGTCGATCGACGTCGAGCTGGGCCGGGGGTACCTGGCGTTGCGGGGAGGCCGGGTGACGCACGTCCTGAGCTGGATCTCCGGGCCGTTGGAGATCGACCGGGTGCCGTCCCGCCGCGAGGCCGGCGACCCCGAGTCGTCGCCCTGGCTCGTGGGCAACGAGCATGCCGTCGCGGCCGAGCCGCCCTGGAGGTACGTGGTCGACCTACGTCGGTTCGTCGTCCACGGCACCTGCGACGGCCTGACCGTCCTGACCGACGTCTTCGGCCAGGTCGCGGTGCTGGGCGGGGGGAATCACCTGGCGGCGATGTTCTTCGTCTTCCGCGATCGACTCGCCGGCTGGCTGCCGGACGGCACGCGGTTCGGGCCGCCGTCGCTGATCGGCGGGCCGGCCTCGCCGGAAGCATTCGCCCGGTTCGGCGCGGCGTTGCGGGCGGCCTCGAACTCGAAGCGGGAAGGGGCGACGGTCCCATGAAGGTCCCGTTCCGGCTCAAGAAGCGGCCCGAGGTCGCGCCGGCCGAGTCGGTCCTGGTCGCGGCGCGCGACGCGGGCGAGGTGCTGGCGCACTGCGCGCGGCTGGGGCTCGACCCGTCGGGCCGGGTCTTCGACGTGGCCTGCGGCTTCCTGCTGCGGCTGGGCGAGGCGACCACCCGCCCCTGCCCCGGCGCGGTCCGATTGCGAACACTGGCGCCGAATCTCTTGATCCCCGTGGATGCGGAGCTCATCCCGGCCTTGCTCGACGACGAGGCCGCGGGGCTCGTCCGCGACCGCGGTTTGATCTTTCTTCCCGGCGGCCGGGCCCTGGGGTTCGACCCGCGCCGGCCGGTCGAGCTGGGACGTCTCCTCGTCGCCGACCGGCGGCCGGGGCGGGACTGGGGGCCCCTGGTATGCCCGCCGACCCTGGCCGATCGGATCGAGGAGATCCTCATCGATCTGCCCGACGAGGCGAGCGAGGACGTCCTGGATGCCGGCAACGACGCGATCGGCACCGAGGCCCCCCGGCCGG
The DNA here is from genome assembly GCA_035551935.1 of Isosphaeraceae bacterium. Classification (GTDB taxonomy): domain Bacteria; phylum Planctomycetota; class Planctomycetia; order Isosphaerales; family Isosphaeraceae; genus DASZMJ01. The sequence continues at coordinate 24,583 of DASZMJ010000660.1, read as the reverse complement.
CCGACCGCGGCCCGGGGCGTCGGGCGCTGGGGGGGATGATGTCGGGCGTGGGCCAGGCATTGATCCGGTTCGGCCAGGGGATCGGCTCGGCGAGCCTGGCGGGCCTCGGGGCCGGGCTCGTCGGCCGCGCGGCGGCGATCACGCCAAGGGTCAGCGAGGCGATCCTCGGCCGGCAGGCGGCGGCGCTCCGGGCGTTGCTCAAGGATTTCCGCGACGGCCAGACCGAGAAGGCCCTCCGCCGCGCCCTCCCGCTGGGCGACCTCGGCGGCGCGCGCGGCGGGGTCGCGGACCCGACCGATCGCCTGCCCGAGCACGGCCTGGCCTATTCGCTCCGCGAGCTGCTCGGCCCGGCGCAACGCGGGCCGGCCGGCTACTGGCTCGGCGGCCTCGACGTCGTCGCCGAGCTGACCCGCGAGTATCGGAAGGCCGCCGAGGAGGCCGTCCGCCGCGGCGACTACCGCCGGGCCGCGTCCATCTACGGCAAGCTCCTCAAGGATTACCGCAAGGCCGCCGACGTCCTCGCCCGCGGTGGCCTGCACCGCGACGCGGCGATCCTCTACCTGACCCGGCTCGACGACCTCCGCGCCGCGGCGCGGGCCTTCGAGGCGGCCGGCGAGGTCGACCGCGCGGTGCTCCTGTACCGCCGCGCCGGCGACCACGAGGCGGCCGGCGACCTGCTCCGCCGCGCCGGCGACGACGAGGCCGCGCTCGCCGAATACCTCCAGGCCGCCGCCCGCCTCCGGTCCTCGCCGGCGGGTTTCCTCGCCGCGGGCGACCTGCTCCGCGACAAGGGCGGCCGGCCCGACCTGGCCCGCGAGCAGTACGAGGCCGGCTGGGCCCTCCGGCCGGCCGGCAACGCCATCCCCTGCGCCCTCCGGCTCGCCGCCCTCCACGCCGAGGCCGGCGATCCGCGCGCGATCCTGACCCTGGTCGACCAGGCCGACGCCTTCCTCGGCCCCTCCGACGACCATCCGGGCGCGAGCGCCTTCTACAACGGCCTCGCCCGGGTCGCCGACGCCCCGGCCCTGGCCCCGGCCCGCGACGAGCTGCGCGACCGAGCCTTGATCGGCCTCGCGACGAAACTCCGCAAGGCGGTCGCCTCGGGACTGCGGCCGTCGCAAGGGGTCGCGACCCTCCTCGGGGTCGCCGCGGGCGACCCGTGGCCCTTGCCGCTGGTCGGCGACGCCGAGTTCGCCGCCAAGGCCGAGGCCCGACGACGCGAGGCGTCCCGGGCCGCCGGCCCGAGGGCCGTGCGGTTCCGGGTCGGGGTGGGGGTCGTCTCGGCCGTCTGCGCCGCGTGGCGGTCGGGCGAGGTGTTCGTCGGCTTCGAGGGGGGCGAGGTCTACGTCTACCGGCCCGAGCGGGCCGAGGTCGTCCGCATCGCCGACTACGAGCTGCCCGTCGCCGCGCTGGCCACCGACCCCGACGGCCGGACCCTGGCGATCCTGCGGTCGGGCCGCTCGAGCCTCGGCGCCCTGAGCACCTACGAGCGCCAGGCCGACGGCTCGTACTGCCTCCTCCACGGCACGACGATGGACGGCGTCGAGCGGCCCTGGCTGACGCCGATCCTGCTCGGTGCCGTCGAAGACTTGGTCGGCCTCTGGGACGGCCAGGCCCTCTACGTCACGGCCGTCGGCTCGCTCACCTCCCGCGGCAGCATCACCCCCCCCCGCGGCCAGGCCCCGCCGCCGGCCGGCCTGCTCCGGGAGATCCCGGGAGCCGCCGGGCCGGGCCATGCCGCCTTCTTGCCGATCGAGGGCCGCTGGAGGCTCCTCGATGAGCGTGGCCGCTCCCGGCGCGACTCGGGCCTCTCCTGGCTACCGCTCGTGGCCGTCGGCGGCACGCTCCGCTCGGTCGACCCGTCGTGGCGGCCGATCGATCCCGACCACCTCGAAGTCGCCGGCCTCGCCCGCTCGGGCACAGCCTTCTGGGCGCTCTTCGGCACCGACGGCGGCGGACTCGACCTGATCGCCACGCACACCTCGCGCGAGGGCGATTACCTCGCCGTCGGCCACGTCCGGCCGGGCCAGGTCGCCGCCGTCCGCGCCGACCGGGTCGATTGGCTCCGCGCCGGCGGCGATCGCTTCACCACCGTCCGCTCGACCCCCATCTCGATCCCCTCGGCCGTCGCCTGCTTCGCCAGCCTCGCGACCTCCGAGCTCGTGGTCGTCTGCGCCGACGGCTTCGTCGCCCGGCTCAACTTCCCATAGCCGCCTTCTACCCCCTTCCCCCGCCCTCGCGGGCCTCGATCGCGTCGAGGTCGCACCAGGGGCCGCGGCTGCGGAACCGGGGCGCCGGCAGGGTCTGGGCGAGGGCCAGGGCATCCTCGGTTGCGAGGTCGTCTCGGCGGGTGCCGACCCCGCGGAAGACCCTCAGGCCCCGGCTCCGGGCCAGGATCTCGCGACGACTGCGACCCTCGGGGGCGTCGGGCCAGGGGCCGTCGCGCTCGAGGAACTCGAAGAAGACGGGCACGACGCGGCGGATGTACGACCAGTAATCCGGGTTGTCCGTCTGCACCACGAACAGGCCGCTCGGACGCAATGCCCGATGAACATCCTTGAGGAAATGCGGCGTGACGAGCCGCAGGTGGGCCTTCCGCTGGTCGTGGTACGGCTGGGGGTGGTAGAGGTGCACCTCGCTCGCGGCCCCAGTACCAATGTACTGAGACAGGATCGTCTGGGCGTCCTTCACCGCGAACCGGACGTTGCCCAGGCCGCGCTGGTTGGCCCGCCGCGTCGCGTAGCGGATCACCACGGGCAACACGTCGCTGGCGAAGTGGTCGTGATCCGGCCGCGCCAGCGCGCTCAGGAGCGTGTACCGCCCGTTGCCGCAGCCGAGTTCGACGACCAGCGGCGCCTCTCGCCCGAAGATCGCCCGGAAGTCGAGTGGGGCCTCCTCCGGAGGCGGCAGCCGCTTGATCGCCGTCTTCGCCCACTCCGACTCCGGCCGGACCGCCCCCGGGATCGGCACCCCGAACTCGTACTCGACCTCGCCCCGTCTCGGCATCGGCGGATCAACCCAAGGGCCTCATCGATTCGCGCGGGGCTTCCAGTGATCGATGGGGCGGGCGGCATCGGTCGCGAAGGGGAGCGCGACGCGACTCCCTTCGGCGGCGGAGGCGTAGAGGGCGTGGATGACCTCGACGACGGCGCGGCCGTCGTGGCCGTCCTCGGAGGGCGTGCGGCCGTCGCGGACGCAATCGACGAAGTGCTGCATTTCCTGGGGGAAACCGTAGTTCCAGGCCTCTTCGAAGATGGGGAAGGTCCATCCCTGCGTCGCGCCGGCCTTCTCGACGGCGTAGCCGTAGCCGCAGCGCGAATAGGCGCGGAGGGCGTTGCCGTGGAGCAGGTCGGCGTAGAGCTGGCCGTCGGCGCCGAAGACCTCGGCGCGGTCGTCCATGCCGCCGGGCTTCGTCCAGCTCTCCTCGGCCAGGCCGACGGCGCCCCCCTCGAAGTCGAGGACGAGGATCGCCTCGTCGTCGCCGTCGGTCCTGTCTCCGTGGACATAAGTGCCCATCTTCGCGAACGCGCCGACGACGCGCGCCTTGCCCGAGGGGCCGCCGAGCAGCCAGCGGAAGAACTCGACGGCGTGGCAGCCCATGTCGAAGGTCACGCCGCCGCCGCTGCGGCTCGTGTCGTAAAACCACGGGGTATGCGGGCCGTCGTGCTTCTCCGACTGCTTGACGAGGTGGACCCGGCCGACGGCCCCCTCGTCCACCAGGCGCTTCATCCGCACGTATTTCGGCGCGAAGCAGAGCTCCTCCGCGTAGCCGAGGATGACCCCCGCCCGCTCGCAGGCGGCGATCATCCGGTCGCACTCCGCCAGGCTCGGCGCCATCGGCTTCTCGACGACCACGTGCTTGCCCGCCGATGCCGCCAGCACCGTCGCCTCGCAATGCGTGTCGTTCGGCGAGGCGATCAGGACGAGGTCCACGTCCTTGCGGTCGAACATGGCCCGATAATCTTGATGGTACGACGCGATCTTATGCTCCGCCGCGAATCGTTCGGCGCTCCCCGGCGTCGGCGAGGCGACGGCGACGACCTCGGCCCCGCGGACATGGCCGAATGACTCGCGGTGGATCGCCGCGACGAACCCCGAGCCGACCAGGCCGACGCGCACGGTCTCCATCGGTCAGCGTCCTCCGAGGCGGGTGACGGTGGGGTCGGGCTGCCAGAGGTAGAGGAAGGTGGGGAGCTTGTTGCGGTCGAGGCCGGGGTAGCTGAACGGGACGATCTCCGACTGGATCGGCACGTTCGGCGTGACCGCGTAGATCGACCGGCCGGCCTGGCCTCGGCGGTGGTATAGGACGACCTCGGCCCGGTCGAGCCCGGCGAGATGCTCGGCCAGCGCGATCGCGTCGTCGAGGTAGCCGATCCGGTCGATCAGGTGGAGCGCCAGGGCCTTCGAGGCCGCGACGACGCGGCCGTCGGCGACGGTCTTGCGGTCGGCGGCGGTCATGGCGCGACGGTGCTCGAAGACGCGGGCGGCGAAGCGGTCGCGGAACGAGTCGGCCATGTCCTGCAACAGCGCGCGGACGTCGTCGGGCAACGGGCGGGTGACGGAGCCCATGTCGACGAGCTCGCCGGCCTTGACCGGGTCGGCGGTGACGTTGAGCTGGGCCATCGCGTCTTCGAGGTTGTAGTGGTTGACGACCGCGCCGACGCCGCCGACGACGCTCGTCGGCAAGGCCACGAGATGGTCGCAGCCGACGGCCAGATCGTACGCCCCGCCGGTGGCCAGGTCCAGCAGGCAGGCGACCGCGGGCTTCTTCGTCGCGGCGCGGAACCGGCGCAGCTCCTCGGCCATCAGGTCCGAGGCCGTCACGCCGCCGCCGGGGCTGTTGACCCGCACGACGACCGCCCGCACCGAAGGATCGCGCGCCGCCGCCTCGAGCTTCTCCCGGAACGCGGCGACCGGGTTCTCGCCCACGGAATACAGGCCGGCGAGGTTCTGGTTCAGGAGCAGGCCGTCGACGTCGATCAGGGCCACCCTCCCCCCCGCGCCCGGGCGGACGACCTCGGCGACCATCGGGCCGGGGTCCGGGGCCGTCGCGAGCCGCACGTCGACGGCGCCGTCGACCCGGGCACCGACGCGGGAGTCAGTCCGGATCGAGCCGGTGAAGGGGACGGAACGACAGCCCGCGAGCAGGGGCAGGAGAGCGAGGAGCGATCGGCCGAGGTAATGGCGGAAGAAACCCTCACCCCGGCCCTCTCCCAGGGGGAGAGGGAGTAAATGCCACCCTCTGCCCCTGGGAGAGGGCCGGGGTGAGGGTCTGTTGCCCCAATCCGCCATATCGTCGTCGTCTCCCCAATTGGCAGGGCGATCTCGATCGCTCCGCGCGGTAGAATCGATCCTTTCATCGGCCACCGGGGGTGCCAAACTTGCCAGTCGGGGGGATGGGAATGACTGCAATCGCCAGCGCCATCGTCGCCCTCACGGCCCTGGGCCAGGGGATCGAGCCGGAGCACGCGGCGAACCCGATCTATCGGGCCCTCCGGGCCCAGGGGGTCAAGCTCGACGGAATCGCCGTGACGTTCCCGGCCCCGTTGTTCGTCGATGGGCAGGATGCCGCCGCCGAGCGCAAGGCCTTGCGCGGCGTGGCCGGGTCGGCGGCCAAGGCGAATGAGCTGCTCCGCGACTCGGTGACGGCGCCGATGGTGCTGAAGGTCCGCGACATCCGGGGCGACGGCGATTCGGGAACGATCGTCCGCGCCGCCGACCTCTGGTTCGTCGTGCATGCCGACCTCGCGACGATCGACCTCGACCGCCTCGCCGGCCTGTCCGCGCGGGCCGAGCCGGTCGAGGTGGGGAATATGCGGTTCGAGTCGAAGACCCTGACGGCCGACCAGGTCAAGGCCCAAGGGATCGAGCCCATGAAGGCCGGCGACGCCGCGCGCGAGTGGTTCGTGCACGTCGCCGCCATCCTGCTCGACCGGGTCCAGGTCGAGGCGACCGATCGCGTGATGGCGACGAAGTCGGCCGATTCGATCGTCGTCGCCTCGCGGACCGCGCCGGAGTTCAAGCCGGACGGCCCGTTTCCCACTCGCTGGCGCAAGCTCTTCAGGAACCGCGACGGCAAGAACACCGCCCCCGGCCCGTCGCAGCCGTATTCGGGAGGAGCGGGTTACGTCAAGGTGAGCCGGTCGGCCGACAAGCACGGGGCCCTGCTCGTCGAGGCCCACTTCGTCTTCGACGAGCCCCGCGCCTGGTTCGGCGGCGCCCCGACGCTCCGCTCCAAGATCGGCCTCGTCGCCCAGGACCGCATCCGCCGCCTCCGCCGCGAGCTGGCCGACCGGGCAGCCCAGGGAAAGTAGCTCGAAGCGTAGCGCTTGCGAGGCTTTCTATTGATGACGACCCGCCACGATTCCCACGGATTCGTTTTCACCATCGCCCATCAACGCAGGGAGCCGGCCTACGTCGTCGATTCTCCAGACATCTCCAACATCATCAAAACGTGAATAGCCTCCAGGAGCTGGCCCTCTCAGTCCAGGAATCTCCCCAGCGCGTCGAGGCCCCGCCCGAGAGTCGCCAAGTCGGTGGCGAAGGAGAGGCGGGCGTAGCCCTCGGCGCCGAAGGCGGAGCCCATGACGAGGGCGATGTGGGCGCGGGCCAGCGCGGCGAGGCAGAAGGCGGCGGAGTCGGCCACGGGCTCGCCGACGCCGAGCGGGCGGCCGAAGTGGGCGGAGACGTTCAGGAAGGCGTAGAAGGCGCCGCCGGGGGCGACGCAGGTCACGCCGGGGAGCCGGGCGATCCGGTCGAGGACGAACCGGCGGCGCTTGGTGAACTCGGCCAGCATCGCCTCGATCGGCCCGCGCGGTCCGGTGATCGCGGCCAGCGCGGCCCACTGGCTGATCGAGCAGGGGTTGCTCGTCTCCTGGCTCTGCACGTCCCCCATGAACCGCGCCACCGGCAACGGGGCGATCGACCAGCCGATCCGCCAGCCGGTCATCGCGTAGGTCTTGCTCACGCCCGAGACGGTGATCGTCCGCGACGCCAGCTCCGGGCGCAAGGTCGCGAAGCAGGTCGGCCGGGCGCCGTCGTAGACGAGGTCTTCATAAATCTCGTCGGAGAGGACGCCCATCTTGGTCGTCAGCACGGCGTCGGCCAGGGCCTCCAGCTCGGCACGGTCGTAAACGACGCCGGTGGGGTTCGACGGGCTGTTGATCATCAGGAGCTTCGTCCGCGGCGTGGCGGCGTCGAGCAGGCGGCGGGGGGAGAGCTTGAAGCCGTCGGCCTCGGTCGTCGGCACGACGACGGGGGTGGCGCCGGCGAGCTTGACGAGGTCGGCGTAGCTGACCCAGTAAGGCGCGGGGATGATGACCTCGTCGCCGGGGCCGCAGAGGGCCATCAACGCGTTGTGCAACGCCTGCTTCGCGCCGTTGGAGACGACGACCTGCGCCGCCTCGGTCGGCAGGCCGAGCCTGGTCGAATAGTGCTCGGCGATCGCGGCGCGGAGCTCGGGGATGCCGGGGGCGGGGGTGTAGTGGGTCTGGCCGTCGCGCATGGCGCGGATCGCGGCCTCCTGGATGTGGGCCGGGGTCGGGAAGTCCGGCTCGCCGAGGGCGAAGTCGGCCACGTCGACCCCCTTGGACTTCAGCTTCTTCGCCTCCGCCGCCATCGCCATCGTCGCCGACGGCGCGATGAGCCGCGACCGCTCCGCCAATGCCAGTTCCATCGCCGCCTCGTCTCCGTGGGAATCAGGGTCGTCGCGCCCATGCGCCGGATCGCCCGAGTCTAACAATTCCGCCGGCCAGCGTCATCGAGGGCGATGGTCGGCGGACTCGTCCAGGTGTTCGACAGGGGCCCAGCCGAGATGGTTCAGGGAGTCGGCCACCGTCGAGGCGTCGGCCACGACCACCGCGACCAGCGAACCGGGGCGGAGATGGCGGCTGGCGCCCTCCAGGATGGAATCGCGGGTCACGGAGCCGAGGCGCTCGGGGAACAGGGCATGCTCCTCGGGAGGGAGGCCGTGCAGCAGGAGGTTGGCGTAGCGGGCGACGAGCGAGGTCGGCGTCTCGAAATGGCGGGACTGCCCCTCGATCAGGGCGCGGCGGGCGTCGTCGATCTCGGCGGGGGAGGGCGGCCGGTCGCCGAGCAGGGCCTCGACCTCGATCCGGACGTCGTCGAGGGCCTCGGCGACGCGGTCGCTCTGGACCGAGGCGGAGATCGAGAACGGCCCCGAGCCGCGGCGGACGTCGAAGTGGCTCCGGACGCCGTAGGTGAACCCCTTCTCCTCGCGGAGCTTGGCGTTGAGTCGCGACGTGAACTGGCCGCCGAGGACCTGGTTCAGCACGAGCAGGTCGTGGTACGCCGGGTCCAGCCGGTCGATGCCGACGTGGCCGACGCGGAGGACCGCCTGGGCCGAGCCGGGCCGGTCGAGCAAGAGCAGTCGGGGCCGGCCGGCGTCGGCGGGCCTCGCGACGGGAGGCAACGGCTCGGCGGCGCCCGACCAGCCTTCGAGGAGCGCGTCGAGGGCGCGGGCGATCGCGTCGGGATCGACGTCGCCGGCCACGACCCAAGCGGCCCGGCCGGGGCGGTAATGCCCGCCGTGGAAGCCTTTGAGGTCGTCGAGGCCGAGCGCGGCGACGGTGGCTACGTCGCCGTCGGCGGGGAGGCGATAGGGGTGGTCCGGGCCGTAGAGGGCCCGGAGCAGGGCGCGCTGGGCCCGGGCCTCGGCGCTGTCGTGCTCGGCCTTCAACGCGGCGAGGGCCTGGCCGTGGACACGGGGCCATTCCGACTCGGGGAACGAGGGCCGGAGCAGGACGTCGCAGGCCAGGTCGAGGCTGGCGTCGAGGTGCGGGCTCAGGCACTGGAAGCCGACGTACGAGCCGTCCCAGCCGCTGCTGGAGCTGAGGCTCGTCCCCATCATCTCGGCGGCGAGGGCCAGGTCGAGGGCGGTCCGGGAGGTCGTCCCCTCGTCCATCATGTCGGCGGTCAGGCTGGCCAGGCCGCCCCGCTCCGGGCCATGCGCCCCCGCCCCCGCGGCGAGCACGGCCGTCGCGGCGATGATCGGCAGGTCGCGCCGGGGGAGCACCCAGAGCGGGGCCCCGCAGCCTAGGGTCAGGACCTCGGGCCGTGGCGCCCGGAACGGGACCGCCGGGGCCGTCGGCGGCGGGACGTTGCGGTCGAGCGGCGGGGCGGTCGTCGCGGCCTGGCCACCGGAGACCGTCAGGATCGCCAACCCCTTGGCCGCCCCGAGGATCGCGGCCGCCGCGTGCCGGACGTCGTCGGGGGCGACGGCGCGATAGCGCTCGAAGTCGGAGGTGATCCGGCCCGCGTCGCCGAGGAAGATGTTGTACGCGTTGAGCCGGTCGGCCACCCCGCCGAAGCCGCCGACGTTGTCCAGGGCGTAGATGAACCCGGCCAGGCGGCCGTTCTTGGCCCGCTCCATCTCCTCGTCGGTCGGGCCGGCCTCGGCGATCGCCCGGATCGCGTCGAGGATCAGGGCCCGGGCGCGGTCGACGGCCTTGCCGGGCCGAAGCGTGGCGACGACGCCGAAGGTGCCGGCCAGCTCGCGGCCGGCCTGGTACGCGGTCACGTCCTGGGCCAGGCCCTCGTCCATGACGAGCTTGCGGTACAGCCGGCTCGACTTCCCCCGCGCCAGAACGTCGGCCAGGAGGACCAAGGCGGCGTCGGCCTGGGTGAACTGGGGGACCGTGACCCAGGTCAGGTAGACCCGGTCGAGTTCGACGCGATCCCGCAGGACGATCTCGACGGGCCCGGCCCGCCAGCGGTCGGGAGTCCACGGCGGCAGGGCCCGTGTCCCGCCGGGGATCGGGCCGAAATACGTCTCGGCCAGGGAAATGGCGCGGTCCTCGTCGAGGTCGCCGACGAGGGCGAGGCTGGCGTTGGCCGGCACGTAATGGCGCCGGAAGAAGGCCTCGACGTCGTCGCGGGTCGCCGCCTCGACGTCCTCCATGACACCGATCGTGAGCCAGCTATAGGGGTGCTCGGGCGGGAAGAGGGCCTCGGCCAGGTGCCGCCAGACCTGCCCGTAGGGGCGATTGGCGTAGTTCTGCCGATATTCGTTCTTGACGACATCCTTCTGGACGCGGAGCTTGGCGTCGGTCAGGGCCGGCAGGAGGTGGCCCATCCGGTCCGACTCCATCCCCAAGGCGGTCTCGACGTGGGCGGCGGGGAGGTCGACGAAGTAATTCGTGCGGTCGGTGGAGGTCGAGCCGTTGACGCCGGCGCCGAGCCGCTGGAGGGGCTTGAAGAAGTCGCCGGGGAAGTGCTCGGAGCCCTCGAACATGAGATGCTCGAAGAGGTGGGCGAAGCCGCGCTGGCGACGCTCCTCGTCCTTCGAGCCGACGTGGTACCAGAGGTTGACGGCGACGATCGGCGAGGGCCCCTGTCGTCGGGCGAGGACCTCCAGGCCGTTGGGAAGCGTCGCCTTGGTGAAGCGGATCTCGGGCGGGCGCGGGGTCGGGGTCGTGGTCATCCGGTCGTCGGGGCCTGGCGGGTTCGGGTCGGTTTCGCCGTCACACGACCACCATAACCGAAGTCAGCGGGGCCCGACCACCCGGAGGGTGGAATTCCAGCGTTTTCCGCGGTCCTCGTCGAGGGTCCTGTCCGAGCGTCTACCTCGATGGAAGTACTTCTCGACGATCCAGCCGGGCTGCCACGGGTCCGGCTTCCGGTCGAAGTCGTCGAACCGCACCGCCTTGGGCTTCGGGTCCTTCACGGAGAGCGGCAGCACATCGCCGACCGCCCGCTGCCAGGACCGCATCAGGGCGGTCAGCCGCGCGACCTCCGGCTCGTGCCCGGGGTCGGCGGCGAGGTCGCGCGTCTCGTGCGGGTCGTCCCGCAGGTCGAACAGCTCGCGGTGGTTGATCGGCGGGTACACGATGAGCTTCCAGCGCCCGTCGCGGACCGATCGCATCAGGTCGCCGAAGGGGAGGAACACCGACTCGCGGACCTTCGCGCGCTCGTCCTCCCAGAGCGGCCGGAGGTCCCGGCCGGCCAGCCCGCCCGGCGGCTCGACCCCGGCGCGGGAACAGATCGTCGGGAAGAGGTCGAAGAGGTACGTGAACGCCGCGGTGGAATGCCCGGCGGGGATGCCGGGGCCGGCGATGATGAGCGGGCTCCGCATGCTGTGCTCGTAGAGGCTCTGCTTGCCGAGCAGCCCGTGGCTGCCCATCGCCAGGCCGTGGTCGGACGTGTAGATGACGACCGTGTCGTCCACGTGGCCCGACTCCTCCAGCGCCGCGAGGATGCGGCCCACCTGCTCGTCGAGGTGGGTGATGAGGCCGTAATACTCGCAGAGCTGGTCGCTGATCACTTCACGGGTCCGAGGGTAGGGCGCGAGGTTCTCGTCCCGGATGTTCTTGGTCAGGCCGTTGTCGAAGAGGGGCTGGAGCCGGAAGTTATCCGGGAGCGGCGGGCGATCGCGGTAGTACATCGCCCGGTACGGCTCCGGGGGGTTGCGCGGGTCGTGCGGCGCGGTGAACGCGACGTAGCAGAAGAACGGCGCGTTGCCCGTTCGCGACCTGAGGAATCCCGCCGCGGCGTCGGCGAACTGCTCGCTGGAGAACTTCTCGGCGACCCGGCGGTTGATGACCCGTCCGTCGCGCACGTCGGCGACCGGGACCTTGGTGTGGTCCGCCATGCCGCCGAAGAAGACCGAGCGGGCGTCCGGGAAAGCCCGCACGAACGACGGCTCGCCGTTGTGCCACTTGCCCGTGGCAAACGTCGTGTATCCGCCCGCGCGCAAAAGCTCCGGCAGGAGCCGTACCCCGTGGAGGTCGTGCGGGACGTCGAGCCAGGTGCGCCCGCTCATGAGCATGGCCCGGCTCGGGACGCAGACGGCGCCGCTGTTCGAGCCGAAGCAGTAGTTGCCGCGGAAGCTGGTCCCGCGGCGGGCGAGCCGGTCGAGGTTCGGCGTCCGGATGTGCGGGTTTCCCCACGCCCCGATGGTGTCGGCGCGCTGGTCGTCGGCGAAGAGGAGCAGGATGTTGGGCCTCGACGGCTCCGCGCCGCCGGCCCGGGACACGGCGAGCAAGGCGCCCGCCGCGACGAACGCGGCGAGCGCCAGGGCTCGCGCGGTGGGGGCGGTTCGAGGGATCGGCGCACACATCCGCGTTCCTCCCATCCGGGGCCGCATGGGGCGCAAGCCCTGGATTCGGCGCCAGCCCCGGAGACGACTCGTGCCGAGTATGCTGCGGTGCGGCGCGTCCGTCGAGGGGGCATCGGCCGGATTCGACAGCACGGCGAGCTACCGCCCACAAAGCCGACGATCGCAATCGGCCTCGCCCCCGGACTCGCCGCGCGGATCCTCGGCGAACGAGCGATCGAACCGGGCCGTTCGGCGTCAGATGGCGAGCTCGTCGAGGATGTGGTCGAGGTGCTCGGCGATCTCCGAGGCGGTCTGGTGGTAGACGTCGCGGTCGAGGCCGATGGGGTCGGCGATGTCGCCGCCGCGGGGGTGGAGGAGGCGGACGCGGTCGGCGGCGTCGGGGACCTGGGAGAGCAGGGCGTGGCGGTGGTCGCGGGTCATGACGACGATCAGGTCGGCGGCGGCGACGAGCTCGGGGGTCAGGGGCTGGCTGGCGTGGTCGCGGAGCGAGCCGCCGAGGACCTCGACGACGTCGACGGCCTCGCGCGCGGCGGGGTGGCCGTGGGCGGCGGCCAGGCCGGCAGAGAGGACGACGAACCCGCGCCGCTCCAGGTCGTCGGGCGCGCAGCCGAGCCGGTCGGCCAGCCGTCGCTTGCAGATCGCGGCGGCCATCGGGCTGCGGCAGGTGTTGCCGGTGCAGACGAACAGGAGCATCGTGCCGGCCATGCGGACCAGATCCTCTTCACGGAAGGCGCCGGCCTCGAGCAGCCGCCAGCCGCCCGGGTCGAGGGCCACGACCGTGTGCGCGACGAGCGGGGCCGGGCCGTCGTCGATGACCATGTCGAGCCCCTGGAGGTCCGTCCGCGACGTCGGCGCTAGGACGAGCGGGCCGCTCGTCAAGCGGCCGATCTCGCGGGTCAACGGGTGCCCGGGGACGCAGAGGGCGAGGGCGCCGTCGCGGACGACGGCGGCCCGGACCTCGGCCAGCAGCCGTCGCGCCAGTCCGCGGTCGACCGCGCCGCGACTGACGAGGGTCAACGGCCCCGGCCAGCCGCGTCGGGCGAGGCGTCGGCCCGTCTCGTCGAGGTCCGGGACCCAGTCGGCCAGCTCGCCGGGCCCGCGCAGGGCCAGGGCGGGCGTGCCGGGCGCGTCGCTCGCCGCAAGCGCCAGCAACCGTGCCACGGCGCCCAGCTGCAAGGCGCAGGCGGCGAGGCAGTCGGCCGCGTCGGTGGGCAGGGCGACGACGCCCCCTTGCGCGAGGCAGGCCACGGCGCGGTGGACGATGTCGCGCGGGTCGTCGGCCCGCCTCAGGTCGATCCGTTCGGGCTGCGACGTCGGGTCGGGCATCACGCGCGCCGGGGACAATACGGATGGGGCCGTCCAAGTCCCCCACTTTACGTCCCCGCGCCGAGCACGGTCAACGCTCAGAATAGCAGCTTCAGGCCCTCGACCTCGTGAATGCGTGCATAGATCGCCCGCACCTGCTCGGCGCTCTGCACGGTGATATCCAATGTCAGGGCGACATGCCGCCCCCCCTGGGTCGAGCGGATCGAGTAGTCCAGTTCGGAGGGCGTGGCGAGCTCGGAGACGACGGCCTCGACGACGCGGCCGGCGAAGTCGTCGTCGGCGGCGCCGATGGCCTTGATCTGGTATTCGCCGGGGAAGGCGTGGGTCGATTCGAGCAGGTCGACGGACGGGCGGTGGTCGGCCATGACAGGACTCCGGCCAGGAAAACGGCGGTGGGACCGGGCGCTCTCCAACATTCTACGCCCGCGACGCCCTCCCGCCAAATCGCCTCCGGCGCGGTCTCCCTCTTTCCTCAACTCGACGCGCAAGCGAGGGTCTTTGTCTTGGAAGATTCTCGCTTGCGCGTCGGATTAGGGGAGAGGGAGAGCGAGGCTGGGGGGACCGGTCGCGAATGGAAGAGACCTCGCCGCTTGGCGGTTGCGGCGGGGGAGGGATCGTGTACAATGTTCAACAGTTGCGTGACCGGGACCGTGACGAGGCGGTGGGGATGGCGCCATGCTGACGATCCGGGGGCCGCGACGGGCGGCGGATTGCGACGGGGTCTCACGACGCGATTTCCTCAAGGTCGGCGGCCTGGTCATGGGGGGCATGGCCCTGCCGGACCTGCTCCGGGCCGAGGCGGCGGCGGGGGTGAAATCGTCGCACAAGGCGGTCATCATGGTCTTCCTGGCCGGCGGCCCGCCGCACCAGGACATGGTCGACCTCAAGCCCGACGCCCCGGCCGTCATCCGCGGCGAATTCCGGGCGATCGATACGAACGTCGCCGGCATCCAGGTCTGCGAACATATGCCGAAGCTGGCGCAGCGGATGGACCGGATGACGATCATCCGGTCGATCGTCGGCTGCGTCGACGAGCATACCGCCTATCACTGCTACACGGGTTATCCCGAGTCGCTCGGCCGGCGTCAGGGCGGGCGGCCGGCGCTGGGGTCGGTCGTCTCTTATCTTCAAGGGCCGGTCGACCCGGCGGTGCCGCCGTACGTGGGCCTCTCGCCCCGGACCGGCGAGCCGCGCTGGGGCGATCCCGGCCGGCCGGGATATCTCGGCCTGGCGCATGCGCCTTACACGCCCTTCCGGGGCGGCGAGACGATCGACCCGGCCGCCGTCGGCCTCGACGCCGATCGGCTCGACCGCCGCAAGGGCTTGCTCGACCAGTTCGACGGCGTCCGACGGGTCGCCGACCGCTCCGGCTCGCTCGACGGCATGGACGCTTTTCGCCGCTCGGCCTTCGAGATCCTGACCAGCCCCAGGCTCCGTGACGCGCTCGACGTGACCAAGGAAGACCCGAGGCTCCGGGCGCGCTACGGCATCGGCGATATGAAGAACGAGGCCGACGGGCCGCCGTGCTGCAACGACCACTTCCTCGTCGCCCGCCGGCTCGTCGAGGCCGGCGCCCGGTTCGTCACCGTCGCCTTCGGCCGGTGGGACACCCACGGCCAGAACTTCCGCTCCAACCGCCGGCGCATCCCCAAGCTCGACCAGGCCCTGTCGACCCTGATCGACGACCTCCACGCCCGCGGATTGGACAAGGACGTCGCCGTCGTCGTCTGGGGCGAGTTCGGCCGGACCCCCAAGATCAACAAGGACGCCGGCCGCGACCACTGGCCGCGCGTCTCGATGGCGATGCTCGCCGGCGGCGGCTGGCGGCACGGCCAGGTCATCGGCTCGACCGACCGCGACGGCGGCGCCGCCAAGGACCGCCCGGTGCCGATCCAGTCCGTCCACGCCACCATCTATCGCCACCTCGGCATCGACCCCGGCACCGCCGTCCCCGACCGAGCCAACCGCCCGATGTACCTGCTCGACGAGCGCGAGCCGATCCGCGAACTGATCTGAACGGGTATCGCCCCGTTCGATCGCTCCCCGTAGGCTCCGCTCTTGCGGACCTCTTCATCTAAAGAGGTCCGCAAGAGCGGAGCCTACGGGGAGAGGGTCTTCCCGGCCGATACGTCACCAGTGCATGACGTAGCCGCCGTCCACGTTGATGGTCTGGCCGGTGACGTTCCCGGCGCGCGGCGAGGCGAGGAAGACGGCCATCGCGGCGATGTCCTCGGGCTCTTGCCAGCGGCCGAGCGGGACGAGCTTGGCGATCTTATCGGCCGCCCATTCCTCGTAGGACGGCCGGCCCGATTCGGGCTGGCGGGCGGCCCAGGACTCGAAGACGGAGCGGTTCAGGGCGGTCTTCACCATACCGGGACAGAGGGTGTTCACCCGCACGCCGAACGGCGCCAGGTCCCTGGCGGCGCACTGCGCGAAGTTGATCAGGCCGGCCTTCGAGGCGCTGTACGGCGGGTCGGTCTGCGAGCCGATCTGGCCGGCAACCGACGCGACGAACAGCAACGTCCCCCGCTTAGCCTCCGCCATCGCCGGCGCGAACGCATGGGCCGCGTTGACGGCCCCGACGAGGTTGACCCGCAGCACCCGCTCCCAGTCCGACGGCTCGAGGTTCCAGAACGGGAAGCCAAACTTCCCCGAGCCGATGCCCGCCGCGAAGACGAGGTGATCGCAGCGGCCTAAGCCGGCGACGATCGCCTCGGCAACCTGTCGCATCGCGCGGCCATCGGTCACGTCGGCGACGAAGCCCTCGGCCCGGACCCTCGACGCTTCGCCGATCGCGCGCGCGACCTCGACGGTCTCCTCCGCGCGGTCCACGATCGCCACGCCGGCCCCCTCGGCCGCGAACGCCTCCGCGATCGCGCGGCCCAGGCCACGCGCCCCGCCGACGACGATGGCGACGTCTCCTGTAATCAATAGATCCATATCTATTATCTCCAGAATTGGCCGCGGCGACCCGCTCGCGGCGCCTGGGATGAGTTTACCCGGATCGCGGGCCGTCGGGCCTTGCCAAACCCGGAGGCGATCGCCGATAACCGAGTCATGGACGCGACGGGCCCGGGTCGATCGTGCGGGGGCGGGCGATGCCGAGGACGCTGGAAGGGACGGACCGTCGGCTGACGTTCCAGGGGCGGCCGTTGAGCGTCAGCCGGGGCCACCCGCTCCCGCTGGGGGCCAGCCGCGCCAGCGGCGGGGTGAACTTCGTGCTGATCTGCCGGCACGGGACGAGTGTCCTGCTCGTGCTCTCCGAGCCGTGCAACCCGGAGATCGCCACCGAGGTGCCGCTCGACCCGAAGACGCACCGGACCGGCGACCACTGGCACATCCGCATCCACGGCCTGCCCGACGAGTTCTGCTACGGCTACCGCGTCGACGGCCCCGGCGGGCCGGGCAACCGCTACAACCCCGGCATCATCCTGCTCGACCCGGCCTCGCGGGCCCTCTCGTGCGGCCGCCCGTGGGGGTTCCGCGGGAGCCTGCCGCGGCGGAGCCTCCTGACCCGATCGCTGGTCGACTGGCAGGACAGCATCAACCCGAAGGTCCCGCGCGAGGATACGATCCTCTACGAGCTGCACGTCCGCGGCTACACGATCGACCCCTCCTCGGGCGTGAAGCACCCGGGGACGTTCGCCGGCCTGGCCGAGAAGATCCCGTACTTCAAGGACCTGGGGGTCACGGCCGTCGAGATCCTGCCGATCGACGAGTTCGACGAGAACGATTGCCCGTTCGTCAACCCGTTGACCGGCGAGCGGCTGCGGAACTACTGGGGCTACAACACGATCGCCTACGCGGCGCCGAAGGCGGCGTACGCGGTCAACCCCGAGGGTGCCGCACCCTGGAACGAGTTCCGCGACATGGTCAAGGCGTTCCACGACGCGGGCCTCGAGGTCATCCTCGACGTCGTCTTCAACCACACCGCCGAGGGGGGGTACGACGGCCCGACGTACAACTTCCGGGGGCTGGACAACCGGCTCTATTACGTCCTCGACGAGCAGGGGCGCTACCTGAACTTCACCGGCTGCGGCAACACGGTCAACAGCAACCACCCGATCGTCCGGTCGTTGATCCTGTCGGGACTGCGCAACCTCGTCGCCGAGGCCGACGTCGACGGCTTCCGGTTCGACCTCGCGTCGGTCTTCGGCCGCGACCGCAAGGGGAACGTGCTGGTCGAGCCGCCGGTCATCGAGATGATCTCGGAAGACGCCCTGCTCGCCGACACGAAGCTGATCGCCGAGCCCTGGGACGCGGCCGGCTTGTATCAAGTCGGCAGCTTCCCCGGCGGCTCGCGTTGGAGCGTCTGGAACGGCCAGTATCGCGACGACGTCCGCAAGTTCTGGCGCGGCGACCCGGGCATGACCTCGGCATTGGCCACGCGGCTCTGCGGCAGCGACGACCTCTACCACGGCCGCGGGCCGCTGCACTCGGTGAACTTCATCACCTGCCACGACGGCTTCACCCTGTACGACCTCGTCTCGTACAATCGCAAGCACAACGAGGCCAACGGCGAGGGGAACCGCGACGGCCTGAACGAGAATCATAGCTGGAATTGCGGCGTCGAGGGGCCGACCGACGACCCGGCGGTCCTGTCCTTGCGCAAGCGGCAGGCGCGGAACCTGATGACGACGTTGCTCGTCTCGCAGGGGGTACCGATGATCCTCGGCGGCGACGGCATGCTCCGGACCCAGGGGGGGAACAACAACGCCTGGTGCCAGGACAACCCGACGAGCTGGCTCGACTGGACCTTGGCGGACGAGAACGCGGACTTCTTCCGGTTCTGCAAGCAATTGATCGCGCTGCGGTTGCGGCACCCCGTCCTGCGACGGCGGACCTTCCTGACCGGCGGCGCCGACGGCCTGCCGCCGGACATCGTCTGGCACGGGGTCGAGCCGGTCCGGCCCGACTTCTCTCACAAGAGCCACTCGCTCGCCCTGGCGCTCGACGGCCGCCGGTGCGACCGCCCCGGCGTGATCGATCGCGACCTGTACATGGTCTTCAACGCCTACTGGAGGCCGCTCAACTTCCGCATCCCCTCGTCCCCCTCGGGCCGCCCCTGGCGCCGGACGGTCGACACGGCGCTCGCCTCGCCCGACGACGCCGTCGGCCTCGACGAGGGTCCATTGATCCCCGTCGGCCACGACTACCGCGTCGAGGCGCGGTCGACGATCATCCTCGTCTCGGAGGCGTGAGCCGCGCTCGGCCTCAACTCAAGAGCGACTCGACGAACGTGTCGGGGTCGAACGGCTGGAGGTCGTCGATCGCCTCGCCGACGCCGACGAACTTGACGGGGAGATCCAGGACCTGGCGGACGGCGACGACGACGCCCCCCTTGGCGGTGCCGTCGAGCTTCGTCAGGATCACGCCGGTGCAGCCGATGACCTTGGTGAACTCCTGCGCCTGGCGGATCGCGTTCTGGCCGTTGGTGGCGTCGAGCACGAGCAACGACTCGTGCGGCGCCCCCGGAATCTTGCGGGCGAGGACGTTGCGGACCTTCTCCAGCTCGCGCATGAGGTGCGACTGCGTGTGGAGGCGGCCGGCGGTATCGACGATCAGGATGTCGACGCCGCGGGCGAGGGCGCGGTCGCAGGCGTCGTGGGCGACGGAGGCCGGGTCGGACCCCTGCGAGCCGCGGACGAAGTCGGCGCCGGCGCGATGGGCCCAGATACCGAGCTGGTCGGCCGCGGCGGCGCGGAAGGTGTCGCAGGCGGCCAGCAGGATCGAATGCCCCTGGTCCTTGAGGAGCTGGGCCAGTTTGGCGATCGACGTCGTCTTGCCCGAGCCGTTGACCCCGGCGACGAGGATCACCGTCGGCTTCGTCGGGGCGACGGCCAACGTCCCCGGCCTCGGGTCGGCGAGCAGGGCCTTGAGCTCGCCCTTGACGAATTGCACGAGGTCTTCGCCCGCGGTCTTGTCGGCGAACGCCTCGCGGACCCGCTCGATGATCCGCGCCGTCGCCTTGACGCCGACGTCGGCGCGGATCAGTCGCGACTCGAGCTCGTCGAGGAACGACTGATCGACCTTGCGGCCGAACCAGGACCGGACATCGAAGAGTTGCGCCGTCTTGGCCAGGCCCTTCTTCAGCCTGGCGAACAGGTCCCGGATCGCCATCGCGTCGAGTCGCTCCGAATGGGGGGAAGGCAGAGGGCAGAGGACAGAGGAGAACGGCGGACAGGTCAGGCGGGCCGGAGTCGGTCAGAAACGCATCGAGTGTCCCCCGTCCTTTGCCCTCGGCCCTTCACGACCCCTCGGCCAGCTCGTCGAGCCAGTCGCGGAAGTCGTCCTGGCCGAATTGATAGGGGCGGTCGTCGCCGGGGCGGTCGGCCTCGGCGAGGACGCGGAGGGCGTCGCGGGCGTCGTCGTCAGCGACCGGGCTGTCGGGCCGGAGCCAGTGCCTGGCCCACGAGGCGGCCTCGTCGCGGGTCTTGAGGCCGCTGATGAGGTCGAGCAGCCGGTCCTCGACATCCCCGCGCGACGGCGGCGGTTCGTGCGCAAACGAAGGGGTCATGGTCTTCCTCCCGTCATTCCTCGGCGGCCGGCGGCGGGTCGGTCGGCGCCTCGGCCTCGGCGGGCTCCTCGGCCGCGCCGCGGCGGGTCGAGGCGGCCCAGAGGCGGTCGAGGATGCCGTTGACGAACCGGCTCGACTGCGCGGTGCTGTAGCGCTTGGCCAGCTCAAGGGCCTCGTTGATGGCCACTTTGGTCGGCACGTCGGGCTGGAAGACGATCTCGAAGGCCCCGAGCCGGAGGATGTTGCGGTCGATGGCGGCCATGCGGTCGAGCCGCCAATTCTCGGCGACCTCGGAGATCATCGCGTCGATCTCCGGCTGATGCTCGCGGACGCCGGCGATGAGCGCCTCGGCGAACGCGCGGACGTTCTCGTCGCTGAGCCGGCGGGCGACGAATCGGCCGACGTCGGCCGGGTCGAGCGTCGGGTTCTGCTCCAGTTGATAGAGGACCTGGAGCGCGATCTCGCGGCCTCGGGTGCGTCGGGTCATGGTCGCCTTCGTCTCGGTCCCGCGGCCCTCGGCTTTCGCGCGAAGCGGCGAGGCGTCGCCTTCGGATTCTACGACAGCCCCGCCCCCGGCGGAAAGGCCACCCGGCCGCTTGCTTCGCCGCCCCCTCATGGTACAACAAAGGTACAAACCCCGGCAATCACGGCGGAGGCGGCGCGATGACCCCAAGGACGCGGCTGGCCTGGGCCCTTGCGGTATTACTCCCGGCGGCCGTCGCCCACGGCCAGGGCTTCGGGCCCGACCAGGCCCGGGCGCGGATGACCGTCCCGGACGGCTTCGAGGTCCGCGTTTTCGCGAGCGAGCCCGACGTCCGCCAGCCGGTCGCCGCCTGCTTCGACGAGCGCGGGCGGCTCTGGGTCATCGAATACCTGCAATACCCGGGCCCCGCCGGGCTCAAGCCCGTCACCGTCGACCAGTACCTCCGCACCGAGTACGACCGCGTCCCCGAGCCCCCCCCGCGCGGGCCGAAGGGGGCCGACCGGATCAAGGTCCTCGAGGACACCGACGGCGACGGCAAGGCCGACAGGGTGACGATCTTCCTCGACGGGCTCAACCTCGCCTCCGCGATCGCCGTCGGCCGCGGCGGCGTCTTCGTCGGCCAGGCGCCGTATCTCCTCTTCTATCCCGACAGGGACCGCGACGACCGCCCCGATGGCGACCCCGAGGTCCTGCTCTCTGGCTTCGGCATGCAGGACGCCCACGCGACGCTCAACTCGCTGACCTGGGGCCCCGACGGCTGGCTCTACGGCGCCCAGGGGAGCACCGTCACCGCCCGTATCCGCGGCGTCGAGTTCCAGCAAGGCATCTGGCGATACCACCCCGGAACCAGGGCCTTCGAGCTCTTCGCCGAGGGGGGTGGCAACACCTGGGGCGTCGACTTCGACGCGACCGGCAACCTCTTCGGCAGCAGCAACGGCGGCTTCGTCGCCTTCCACATGGTGCAAGGGGGTTATTACTGGAAGGGGTTCGCCAAGCACGGGCCGTTGCACAACCCCCACACCTTCGGCTACTTCGACGCCATCGCCTACCACGGCCCCAAGCGCGGCGGGCACGTCACCCCCGGCGGCATCATCTACAAAGGCGACGCTTTCCCCGAGTCATTCCGCGGCGCGTTCATCGGCGGCAACCTGCTGTCGAACGCCGTCTACTGGCACAACCTCGGCCGGGTCGGCTCGACCTTCGACGCCCGCCACGGCGGCACCTTGCTCGACGCCCACGACACGTGGTTCCGGCCGGTGGACCTCCTGGCCGGCCCGGATGGCGCCGTCTACGTGGTCGACTGGTACGACCGCCGAGCCAGCCACCTCGACCCCCGCGACACCTGGGACCGCTCCAACGGCCGCATCTACCGCGTCGCCCCGACCGGCACCAAGCCCGCGCCGAGGTTCGACCTGGCGAAGCTTTCGAGCGCGGAGCTCGTCGCCTTCCGCGACCGTCGCAACGACTGGTACGCCGCCGAAGGCCGTCGCCTCCTCGCCGATCGCCGCGACCCGAGCGTCGCGCCGGCCCTGATCGAGAGCCTCCGCGCCGAGCGGGACGAGGTCCGCGCGTTGCGGGACCTCTGGGCGTTGTACGTCAGCGTCGGCCTCGACCGTCGCCTCGCCGACGACTTGCTCGGCCACCCCGTCGCCGGCGTCCGCCGCTGGACGATCCGCCTGCTCGGCGACGACCGGGTCATGGACGACGCGTTGCGGCTCCATCTCGGCGACCTCGCCGCGAACGACCCCGACTCGATGGTCCGCTCGCAACTGGCCTCCAGTTGCCGGCGCTGGCGGGCCGGGGACGCGTTGCTCATCCTCGACAACCTCATGGCCCGCGCCGAGGACGTCGACGACCCGCAGGTCCCGCTCCTGATCTGGTGGGCCCTCGAACAACATGCCCGCGGCGACCGCGCGGCCGTCGTCGACCTGTTCGCCTCCTCACTCCGGCAGAAACGGCCGCTGGTCGAGCGTCACCTCCTCGAGCGCCTCGCCCGGCTCCTGGCCCTGGGCGGGACCGAGGCCGACTTCCGGGCCTGCGCCCGGTTGCTCGACGCCGCGCCCGGGCCGGCGCAGGTGGAGCGGCTGATGTCGGGGATCGAGAAGGGCCTCGAAGGCCGCCGGCTCGACGCGGTGCCGCAACCCTTGCAGGGCCCGCTCCGCGCCCTCTGGCGGCGGTCCGACCCGAGCAGCACCCTGATCCGCTTCGCGGCCCGGCTCGGCAGCGCCGAGGCGTCCCGGGCGGCCCTCGCCCGGATCGCCGACGCCGGCGCCCCCGAAGGGGATCGCGTGGCCCTGGTCGGACTCGTCGGCCAGCTCGGCAAGTCCGAGGCCGTGGACGCTCTCCTCGCCCTCATTCGACCCGAGGAGCGGCCCGCGGTCCGCCAGGCGGCGCTCGCGGCCCTCGGCAGCTTCGCGACGCCGGGGGTCGCCGACGCGATCCTCGAGCGCTACCCGACGCTCGACCCGACGAGCCGCGACCGCGTCCGCGACCTGCTCTCGCGGCGGAAGGAGTGGGCATTCCGCCTGCTCGACGCGGTGGCGTCCGGGACGATCGCCGTGCGCGACCTGCCGACGCAACAGGTGCTCCAGATGGCCCAGTTCCACGACCCGAAGCTCGACGCGCGGATCGAGGCCGTCTGGGGCCGCATCCCGCGCTCGAATTCGCCCGAGAAGGTCGAGCGGATCGCCCACGTCCGCGGCATCCTGCCCGAGGGGGACAAGGGGGACGCCGCGCGGGGCCGAAAGGTCTTCCGCGACACCTGCGCCACCTGCCATCGCCTCTTCGGCGAAGGCGGCGCCCTCGGCCCCGACCTCTCCGGCGCCGAGCGCGGCAGCCTCGACTTCCTCCTGACCAGCGTCATCGACCCCGGCGCCGTCATCCGCAAGGAGTACGAGGCCCAGACGATCGCCACGACCGACGGCCGCGTCCTGACCGGCCTCGTCGTCGAGGAGAACGACCGCGCGATCACCCTCCTCGACAACAAGCAACAGAAGATCGTCCTGCCCCGCTCCGAGGTCGACGAGCGTCGCCCCTCGCCCGTCTCCTTCATGCCCGAAGGCCTGCTCGACCCGCTCCGCGACGACCAGGTCCGCGACCTCTTCCGCTATCTCCAGGGCCCGGGGCCGCGCTAGAGTCGTAGCAGGCACGCTCCGCGTGCCGTCCGCCCAACCGAATCGACCGGCTTGGGTTTGGGCGGACGGCACGCGGAGCGTGCCTGCTACGGGGAGCCGGCCCCGAGCCGGTCTATCGCCTCGCCGTCGAGGCGATAGACCGTCCAGTCGTCCATCGGCCGCGCGCCGAGCGACCGATAAAACGCGATCGACGGCTCATTCCAGTCCAGCACCGCCCACTCCAGCCGCCCGCAACCCCGCTCGACCGCCAGCCTCGCGAGACATGCCAGGAGCGCCTTGCCGAACCCCTTACCCCGGTGCTCCGGCCGGACGAACAGGTCTTCGAGATAGAGCCCGGGCTGGCCCCGGAACGTCGAGTAATTGTGGAAGAAGAGGGCGAACCCGACCGCCTCGCCTTCATGCTCGGCGATCAACGCCTCGGCGAACGGCCTCGGGCCGAAGAGGTGCCGGCGGATGTCTTCCGCGGTGGCCTCCGCCTCGTGTGCGAGCTTTTCATAGGCGGCCAGCTCGCCGATCAGATCGGCAATCGTCGCCGCGTCGTCGGGCCGGGCGGGTCGGATGGAATCCAAGGACGCCTCCGGTAAAGGTGATTCTATCCGTTGGCTCAGCCCCGACCCCGGAGGAGTCGATTGGCCGATCCGATGAGCCCGAATTCTCTGACTTCGCTGCTCAAATTAACAATAGAACTAAATAGCATATAAGAATACAAAATAATTATCATACAAGCGAATAGCCACTTCCAGTCGGGGTAGACGCTGACGAAGCCGCCTCCGATGGCGGTCAGGACCGTCGCGATGATCCCCACGACACCGCGTTGCATCCTCTCGCCGTCGAGTTCGTTCCTGAGGTATTCTACGGCGGTCCTGAGTTGGGCATTCTCGGCCCCGAGGGCTTCGATCCGTCTCATTCACAAGCCCGCTGATGCTGTCCGGTTCGTAGGAGGAGGAGGCGACCCAACCACCCCCTCCGACCCCGCATGACCGTGATCCGCATCCAACTGACCGGCGCCGAGGCCGAGAGCCTCGAACGGGCCTTCCGACAGGCCG
>DASZMJ010000659.1:0-1615 GCA_035551935.1 Isosphaeraceae bacterium | reverse complement strand
GACGCCGAGACCCTCGCCGCCTGGAACCGCGACAACGGCCCGGCGCCGTCCACCGCGGAACGGGCCGAGGCCGACCGCTCCTGGGCCTACGGCCACGTCATCATCGACGAGGCGCAAGAGCTGTCCGCGATGACGTGGCGGATGGTGCTGCGGCGCAACCCGGCCCGCTCCATGACCGTGGTCGGCGACGTCGCCCAGACCGGCTCGCCGGCCGGCGCGACGTCGTGGAAGGACATGCTCGCCCCGCTCGTCGGCGGCCGCTGGCGCGAGGAGCGCCTCACGGTCAACTACCGCACGCCGTCGGAGATCATGACGGTCGCGGCCGACGTGCTCGCCTCGGTCGCACCGGACGAGCGCCCGCCGGACTCGGTCCGCTCCGAGGGCGTCGGCCCCAGGGCGGTCCACGTCTCCACCGCCCGGCTGCCCGCCGGAGTCGCCGCCAGCGCCCGGGCCGACCTCAAGGAACTCGGCGGCCCGGACGGCGGCCGCCTTGCCATCATCGCCCCCGACGCCCTGGTCCCGGCCCTCGCCTCGGCGGTCCCCGAGGCGGTACCGGGCGACCGCCCCGAGTCGCTCGACGCGGCGGCGGCCCTGCTCACCGTCTCCCAGGCCAAGGGCCTCGAGTTCGACCGGGTCATCGTCGCCGACCCGGCCGGCATCCTGAGCCAGTCGCAGAACGGCGCCCACGACCTGTACGTCGCGATCACCCGCGCGACGCACCGGCTCACGGTCGTCCACGACGGCGACCTGCCCGCCTCACTCCGTTCCCTCGAACCCTAGGTGGGGTCGTAGGCCAGGTCCCTCGAACCCTAGGTGGGGTCGTAGGCCAGGTTCGGGCGGAGCCAGCGCTCCGTTACCTGAAGGTCCGTGTTCCGCCGGCGCCCGTAGTCGGCTACCTGGTCCCTGGATACGCGGCCGACGGTGAAGTAACGGGACGCCGGATGTGCGAACAGCAGGCCGCTGACGCTTGAGGCGGGCGTCATCGCGAAGGACTCGGTCAGGCCCATGCCGAAGTCACCGGCGTCGAGCAGGGCGAACAGCTCGTGCTTCAGGGTGTGGTCGGGCGAGGCGGGATACCCGAAGGCCGGCCGGATGCCGCGGAAGCGCTCGGCGTGCAGTTCCTCGATCGCGACCTCGCCGTCGGGCTCGTACCAGTCGCGGCGCGCGCGCAGGTGAGTGTGCTCGGCGAACGCCTCGGCCAGCCGGTCGGCCAGGGCCTTGACCATGATGGACTTGTAGTCGTCGCCCGCGGCCTCGTGCTTCTTCGCCAGCTCGTTGGCGCCGTGGATGGCGACCGCAAACCCGCCGAGGTGATCACCGGACGGTGCCACGTAGTCGGCCAGGCAGCGGTTGGGGCGTCCTTCGGGCTTGACGGTCTGCTGCCTGAGCATCGGCAGCCGCAGCGGCGTTCCCTCGGCCGCCCCGACGAGGATGTCGTCGCCGTCGGCGTGCGCGGGCCAGAACCCGTAGCCGCCGCGCGGTGTCAGCAGCCCCTCGGCCATGATCTCGTCGAGCAGCGCGTTCGCGTCGTCGAAGAGGTCGCGGGCCGCCGGGTCGTCGAGTATCGCCGGGTATTTGCCCTTGAGCTCCCAGGCGAGGAAGAAGAACGTCCAGT
>DASZMJ010000658.1:0-14778 GCA_035551935.1 Isosphaeraceae bacterium | reverse complement strand
CGGGATGGCTCGACCGGTAAGCTGTTACGCACTTTTGAAATGGTGGCTGCTTCTAAGCCAACATCCCGGCTGTCACCGCGATCCCACTTCCTTTGCCACTGAGCGTCGACTTGGGGGCCTTGGTCGGCGGTCTGGGTTGTTCCCCTCTGGAGCGTGAAGCTTCTCCCCCACGCTCTGACTCCCGGGGTCCGGCCGGCGGTATTCGGAGTTGGGTTCCGGCGGGTAGGCGGGAAGCCCCCCGGCCGGATTCCGTCGCTCTACCCCCGCCGGCTAAAATCCCGAGGCTGGCCCTAAAGCCATTTCGGAGAGAACGAGCTATCTCCGGGTTTGATGAGACTTTGACTCCTCCCCACGGGTCGTCCCCCAGTTTTTCAACACTGGTGGGTTCGGTCCTCCACGGCCGGTTAGGGCCGCTTCAACCTGCCCATGGGTAGGTCACCCGGTTTCGCGTCTCTCGCGCCCGACATGTCGCCGTTTTCAGACTCGGTTTCCCTGCGGCTCCCCCCCTGAAGGGGTTAACCCGGGCCGGGCACGAGAACTCGCCGGATCATTATGCAAAAGGCACGCGGTCAGGCGGACATAAAGTCACCGCCCTCCCACCGCTCGTAGGCACGGGGTTTCAGGTTCAGTGTCCTCCCCTGATCGGGGTTCTTCCCACCGTTCGGTCGCCCTACTGGGTTCGCTATCGGTCGCCATCGCGTACTGAGCCTTGGGAGAGGGTCCTCCCGGATTCAGGCCGGGTTTCACGTGCCCGACCCTACTCGGGTATCGGCTAGGGCGACTTCCGACGGGCCTACGGGACTGTCACCCGCTCTGGTGCCCCGTTCCAGGGGGCTTCGGCCCTCGTCCGTCGATCCCACGTCGCCGACCCCACGACCCCGGCGGGTGTCCCCGCCGGTTTAGGCTGGTCCCCGTTCGCTCGCCGCTACTGGGGGAGTCGCTGTTGCTTTCTGTTCCTCCGGGTACTGAGATGTTTCAGTTCCCCGGGTTGTGGCGGGGATCCCGGGATCGACGCTCGTTGAGCAGCTCCCCCGGGCTTTTCGCAGCCGTCCACGCCCGCACATCCGGATGGCGCCTAGGCATCCCCCCCGTGCCCTTGGGGGCTTGACCACACCGACCGGCCGCCGCGTCCCGCGGAGGCGTGAGCCTCCCCGATCCGCGCCGGGGCCGTCGCGTCAACCCCGCGACGGGGCCGGCGGGCGTCTCGCGACGCGACCGGCCCCTCCAAGAGTAACGATCTGTGGATCCGTTGGCCCACTTCGATCATTCGTGGAGAATCTATGCCACTACCACCGGGGCGAGGCCGGCGATCTCCCGGGGCGTCTCGCGACGCGCCGGAGGACCGTGGGTAGGGGCCTCGCCCGCTTGAATTGTGACTCGCGACCGCATTGTCAAGGAGCCGTCGCGACGGCCGGGGATGAACCCGGCCGCCACGGCCCTGGTCGCCGACCAGGGGCCGGGGCCGTCCTCCGCGGGGGACGACGGCCGCGGCCCGCACCCGGCGACGGGCGCGAGCCAATCCGAGTCGATCGGGGCCCGCACGGCGTCGAAACCGTGCGGGCCCGTGGGTGTGCGTGAGTCGAGCGACCCGCGGGGGGAGCTCGCGTGGGCCACGCCGACCGGAGGGTCGGGCGGGCCGATGATGGCCCCCTGGACCCCGGCGGCCTCGCGGCCGCCGCGATCGGTCGGGCCTGGGGGCGGGTGTCACGCCGCCCCGGCATCATCCTTAGAAAGGAGGTGATCCAACCGCAGGTTCCCCTACGGTTACCTTGTTACGACTTAGTCCCCATCACGGGTTTCACCTTCGGCGCCTGCCTGGACGGCCGCGGCGACTTCGGGTGCCCCCCGCTTTGGTGGCTTGACGGGCGGTGTGTACAAGGCTCAGGAACCCATTCACCGCGGCAGTGCTGATCCGCGATTACTAGCGATTCCGGCTTCACGCGGGCGGGTTGCAGCCCGCGATCCGAACTGGGGGCCGGTTTTGGCGATTGGCTCGGCCTCGCGGCTCTGCGACGCTCTGTCCGGCCCATTGTAGCACGTGTGCAGCCCCGGGCATAAGGGCCATGAGGACTTGACGTCGTCCCCGCCTTCCTCCGGCTTGACGCCGGCGGTCCCCCTAGAGTGCCCGGCATGACCCGCTGGCAACTAGGGGCAGGGGTTTCGCTCGTTACGGGACTTAACCCAACATCTCACGACACGAGCTGACGACAGCCATGCAGCACCTGTGCACGTTCCACCGAAGCGTCACCGACGTTTCCGCCGGCTAATCCGTGCATGTCAAGCCCGGGATAAGGTTCTGCGCGTAGCCTCGAATTAAGCCACATGCTCCACCGCTTGTGTGAGCCCCCGTCAATTCCTTTGAGTTTCAGCCTTGCGACCATACTCCCCAGGCGGGGCACTTCACGCTTTCGCTGCGGCAGGGAGCCCATCGGCGAGCCCCCTACCCAGTGCCCATGGTTTACGGCCAGGACTACCGGGGTATCTAATCCCGTTCGCTCCCCTGGCTTTCGCGTCTCAGCGTCAGCAGGCGTCCAGGACCGCGCTTTCGCCGCGGGCGTTCCTTCCGATCTCAACGCATTTCACCGCTCCACCGGAAGTTCCCGGTCCCCCTACGCCCCTCCAGGCCGGTCGTATCGAGGCCCATTCCCCGGTTGAGCCGGGGGCTTTCAGCCGTCGACGTGCCGGCCCGCCTACACGCGCTTTAAGCCCAGTGATTCCGAATAACGTTCGCACGGTTCGTCTTACCGCGGCTGCTGGCACGAACTTAGCCCGTGCTTCCTCCAGGGTTCCCTCGAGCCGCGCTCTTCGCGCGGCCTTGGCCCCCCTCGACAGGAGTTTACAACCCGAAGGCCGTCGTCCTCCACGCGGCGTCGCTCGGTCAGGCTTGCGCCCATTGCCGAAGATTCTCGACTGCAGCCTCCCGTAGGAGTCTGGGCAGTGTCTCAGTCCCAGTGTGCCGGGCCACGCTCGCACGCCCGGTAGGCGTCGTCGGCTTGGTGGGCCGTCACCCCACCAACGACCTGATACCACGACGGCCCGTCCCAGGGCGGGATCGCACCTTTGACCGATAGTCGATGCCGACCACCGGCCGCGCCGGGAATTACCCGGGGTTTCCCCCGGCTATGCCCGGCCCTGGGGTTGGTTGCCGTCGCCTTACTCACCCTTGCGCCACGCCCCTCGCGGGGCGTCCGACTTGCATGCCTAATCCACGCCGCCAACGTTCATTCTGAGCCAGGATCAAACCCTTCGACATCCGGCGACGTCCGGTCGGTTCGGGCCCGGCCTCGCGGCCCGGCTGTCCCCCCCGAGACCCCGCCATCCCCGAAGCGTTCATCGAGGAATTTCGCTGGTCGCTGTGCGACCGCCCTGCCCCACGCCCCGATGCCGCGACCGGCACCGCGACGCGGGCCGTGCGGCCCACGCAGGCTCCCCTCAAGGGTCCTCTCTCACTCACGTCACACGATCGACCGGATTGTCAAAGAACCACCGCACCGAACCGCATCGACGCGATCGGCCGGCATGACCGCCCCCTGGCGAGGGCCCGTCATCCCGGCCACAACCTTCGGACGTCGGTCCAGCCCGTCCGGTTCGGTTGAAGACCCGAAACCAGGCAGATCTGTCCTAACGGCGAAAGAGGCCCTGTCCGATGGGCTGATCCCGAAGGATCGAGCCGGGTCGCGAGGACCCTGGAAGCAACGGGGTGAGAGGTCGTTTATTGGCGACTCACGTCGTTCTCACCAAGGGCGAAGGTCATGATAAAGGCGACCCCGCAGCGGGTCAACACCCCGCCGTCGTTTTTTTCGGAATTCCCGACAGGGGGTGGCGGTCGGCTCCTTGCCATGATTCACTGGGGAAATGGCGGAGGCTGGGACGATAGAGGGAGATGCCAAAGTCGGGGGGTTTGCCGACATTCGAGGGCGGTCGCCCCGCGGGGTTGCGAGCGAGGGGATCGCGGGCCGATCGATCTGAGGCCGAGTGCGCCTCAAGGAGAGGGTTGTCATGCCCGTGGCCACGCCCAACCGGACCGACTGGCTGAAGAGCGTGCTGCTGGAACGAGGTTACCTGGCCAGGATTTCGGGCGAAGCGATCAAAGTCTACCTGGTCGTGCTCGCCGCCTGCGGGGGGGTGCCCGACCGGAGCGTGACCCTGAGCCTCAGCCAGTTGATGGCGCGGACGCACCTGTCGTGCCCGACGGTCATCGAGGCGTTGGCGAAGTTGGAGCGGCTGGGCCTGGTCGTCTCGACGACGAAGGGTCGGGGCAAGGTCAAGACCTACTATGTCCCCGACCCGCCCGGCTCCTTCACGAGCTGATCGGCCCGGCGGGGCGGAGGCGCGCGGCGGGGCGACTCATGAGGAGTCGGCCCCAGGAGGTCCAGCGAAGGCCATGGACTCGTTCTTCTTCCGCGTCGACCACGACCTCCTGCGGTCCGAGGCCTTCCAGGCGCTGGGGGGCTCAGCGATCAAGGTCTACCTCGTGATCGGCCTGCACGCCGACTTCGGCACCGGCTGGGCCTACCCGAGCATCCGGACGATCGCCCGCGAGGCGGGCTTGAGCCGCCAGACGGTGCTCGACGCCGTCGGCGAGTTGACCCGCGCCGGCCTGCTGGCCACGAGCAAGTCGCGGGGTCGCTCGACCGCCTACAAGATCATCCGCCAGGGGCCCGACCGCCCGAGGGCCCGCAAGGCGAAGGTATCCCAGGGGGCGGACCAAACTGTCCTGGATTCTTTAGGGGTGGGGGGCCGAACTGTCCTGGATTCTTTAGAACCGGGGGCCGAGACTGTCCCAGATTCTTTCGAGGTGTTGGCCCGATTCGTCGGCCCCGCAGGCCCCGGGGGTGGGCCCGAACGAGATCCAGGAACGAGAGAAGACAGCACCAGCATCCCGATTCCGGGAACCCCCTTCCGCCTCTCGGCCGAGGGCCGGCTCCATGTTGCTGTTGACTTGCAAGGTCTCTTGATGACCCAGGGCATCCCCCCGCGTCTGGCCGAACGGCTCGCGGCGCAGAAGGACCCTGAGAGTGTGGCAAAGGTTTTATTAAACGCCTTCTATCTCCAGAGCCAGGGAAAGCTCCAGAACGGGCCGGGCTACATCCGGGCCGGGATCGAGGAGGGATACGAGCTCTTGCCGCAAGTGGCCAATCGACTCGAGAGCCGACGAAGGGAACTGGAGGAGCGGCTCCGGACGTCGGCTTCGCGGCGCGAGCAATTGCGACGGGAGGCCGCCCGCGCCGCCGAGGAAGCGGCGATCAACCACGTGCTCGGCAGTTTGCCGGCCGACGAACTGCAATACCTGATGGAACAGGCGGTTGCGTCACTCCCCGGCCCGCTCGTCCGGCGCAATCCGACCCTCTCCAACCCGTTCGTGAGGAGCAAGGTCTACGAGCTCGCCGGGGGCGATCCCCTGTCCTGAGTCGGACCGGCCGGGCTTGCGCATGACGAGCAGGTCGCGGACCTGGCCGAGCAGCCGACCCTCCTCGCGGGCGCGGCGGACGTGCTGCGGCAGGTACGCGCCGGCCATCGGGCAACTGATCCGGCGCTCCGGCACGAAGCCGGCGGCGCGGAGGGCTTGGTAGCCAAAGAAGGCATTATCGAGGTAGCCAAGCCCGGCCGGGAGGTCCTTCTCGGTCTGGTTGGCGAGCAGCAGCGCGACCACGCCGCCCGGACGTAACGCCGCGTAAGAGTGACGGGAAAGCTGATCGAGGAAGTCGATCCAGGACGTAAACGGGGCGTCCGACACGCTTCCCTCGGCGTAAGACCTGGCGAGCATCGTGTGGTAGGGCGGGTCGCAGAAGACGAGGTCGCACCCTTCGGCCTCGGGCGGGAGGCCGTCGCGGACGTCGAGGGCCCGGATGTCGGGGCGGACCGGGGCGAGGTCGTAGGCGAGGCAGCGGCGGCCCATCGCGGTGCAGACGTCGAGGGTCGTGCCGCCGCCGGCCATCGGGTCGACGACCAGGGCGCCGGGGCGGGTGTAGTAATGCAAGGTGTGGGCGACGATCGCCGGGGGGATCGAGCCGGGGTGGGGGACGCCGAAGGCGCGGTCGTGGCGGAAGGGCCAGACGTCGTAGGGGGTGGGCCGGAACCCGGCGGTGAAGCGGTCGCGGCGGCGTAGGTCCTTGTAGGCGGCGTGGATGGTCTTGGTCCCCTCGTCGAGCTGGGCGACCGCGGCGCGGGCGCGGGGGTCGTCGTCGCGGGCCGCCCGCCAGAGGGCGCGGGCCTGGCGGTAGAGATCCTTGCCGCCGATGCCGAGGGCCTTGGCGACGAGCACGTCGGTGCGGCCCGCCCGTCCGTCGGAATCCCGACGATCGGCGTCGTCGCCCTTCCGCAGCGCCGCCCGCTGACGGCGGCGGGCCTCGGCGGCGACGAGCGACTCGAGGGCGTCGGCCTCGCGCATCCGCTGGCTGAAGGTCTTGCGGCGCTGGCGGTTGTACTCCAGGACCGCCCTCCGTCGGGCGGCGCCGCGGGGGATCTCCCGCTCCTGGCAGGGGACCTCGATCAGCCCCAGGGCCCGTGCGCAGGCGAGCCGGCGGTGCCCGGAGATGACCTCCCAGCCGTCCGCGTCGGGGGCGACGACCAGGGGGACGAGCACCCCCCGGGTTCGGATGCTGTCGAGCAGGTCGCCGAGCTCTACGGCGGGGTCGCCGTAAGTCGCCATGCTGAAGGGGTTGAGACGCAATTCGACGACGGCGATCGGCCGGGTCGGGGCCAGCGACGGCGGGGCGGCGGCGAGGGTCGTCATGGCGGCGGGCATCCTGGACCGCGAGGAAAGGCCGGCATTCCGTCGGGCCGGGCAGGCTAGCCGAAGGGGCCCGACGCGTCCAGCCCAGGTCCGGGGGCCCGCTTTTGGGATTGACGCCCCCGGCCGCCGGCGCACGAATGGGGCCCGAATCGGGAAGGCGGAAGGCAAGGAGGCCCGGCGCCATGACCCTCAGGCACGATCCGGCGCACCGGCCGGGCCCATCGGGGCCGGGGCGGGGCGGGACGCTCTCGGTCGTCGTCCCGGCCCGGGACGAGGCCGCCAGCCTGCCGACCCTGCTGGCCGAGGTCGCCGACGCCCTGCGGCCCCTCCGCGACCGCCCCGGCCGCGGCCGTCGCCTCGAAGGCTTCGAGGTCCTCGTCGTCGACGACGGCTCGACCGACGACACGAGATCGGTCTTACATGGCTTGCAGTCGGAATACCACGAGCTGCGGCCGATCCTGCTGGCGCGGAACGCCGGCCAGTCGGCGGCGATCGCGGCGGGGCTCCGGGAGGCGCGGGGGGACTGGGTGGCGACGCTCGACGCCGACCTCCAGAACCCGCCGGCCGCGCTGGCCACCCTCTGGGACGCATTGCCCGGCTTCGACGCCGCCCTGGGGTGGCGGGTCGACCGCCGCGACCCCTGGCACCGCCGGGCCGTCGGCCGGTGGGCCAACCGGGTCCGCAACCGGGCGCTCGGCCAGGCGATCCGCGACACCGGCTGCTCGGCCCGCATCTTCCGCCGCGAGGCCGGCCTGCGGCTCCCCCTGTTCCGCGGCGCCCACCGCTTCCTCGGCCCGCTGCTGCTCCGCGAAGGGTGCCGCGTCGTCCAGGTCCCCGTGCCGCACCGGCCGCGGAGGCACGGGCGCTCGCATTACAACGTCTGGAACCGCTCGCTCAACGTCGTCGCCGACCTGCTCGGCGTCGCCTGGCTGTTGCGGCGACCGGTCGCCTACGAGGTCGTCCGCGCGCCGACGGCCCTCCCCCGGCCCCACCGGCCCGTCCCCCAAGCCGTCGGGCGGGAGGCCTGAACGTTGGCGTATCCTTTCCTCTGGCTCTATGAGCACGCCTGGGTGACGCTCGGCTTCGCCGGCCAGGGCGTCTTCATGTCGCGGATGGCCGTCCAGTGGCTCGCCGCCGAGCGCCGCCGCGACGCCGTCGTCCCCGTCTCCTTCTGGTGGCTCAGCCTGCTCGGCGGCCTCGTCACCCTCGCCTACGCCGCCCACAACCGCGACCCCGTCTTCGTCGCCGCCCAGGCGTTCGGCGTGCTCGTCTATTCGAGAAATTTAATGTTGATCTCTCAAAATAATCGACGTGTCGCCGTTCTCTCCGACGAGCCGTCGCTTTGTGCGGATGGATGACCGGCGGCCGTTCACGGCCCGGGATTGCCGGTTCCGGATGACCACACCGTACCGTCTTGCGGGCAAGGCACCGACCTGTCCGGGGAGCGAACGACCGATGGGACTCTACGTCGGCACCAGCGGCTACTCCTACAAGGAGTGGAAGGGCACGTTCTATCCCGGGGACCTGCCGGCTCGGCAGATGCTCGGTTATTACGGCGAGCGTTTTCGTACGGTCGAGATCAACAGCACGTTCTACGGCATGCCCAAGGTCTCGGTCCTGGAAGGATGGGCGGGCGCGGTCCCCGCCGATTTCCGGTTCGTGCTCAAGGCACCGCAGCAGATCACGCATGTGCGGAAGCTCGACGATGCAGGCGACCTGCTGCCGCCCCTGCTCGAAGGCGCCGGGGCATTGACGGAGCACATGGGGCCGCTGCTCTTCCAGTTGCCGCCGGCATCGAAGAAGGACGTGGCGCGGCTGCGAGGGTTCCTGGCGTTGCTCCCGCCGTCGCTCCGCGCGGCGTTCGAGTTCCGCCACCCGTCTTGGTTCGACGACGAGGTCCTCGGGCTGTTGCGCGACCACCGCGCGGCGCTGTGCGTCGCCGACGCCGAGGGCGACCTGGAAGTCCCGTTCGTGGCCACCGCGGATTGGGGCTATCTGCGGCTGCGGCGGCCCGACTACGGCGACGCGGAGCTGGAGGCATGGGTGAAGCGGGTCCAGGAACAGGCCTGGCGCGATGCGTTCGTGTTCTTCAAGCACGAGGATGAAGGCAGAGGGCCGAGGATGGCGAGTCGATACATGGAATTGGCCGCATAGAATACGGAGGAGCGGGGACGGTTGCCTCCGTCGACAGTCAAGACAATCCGAGCAGCTCCTCGGCCGCCCGGCCGACGTCCGGGGCGCGCATGAGCGACTCGCCGACGAGGACGGCGTCGACGCCGGCGGCCTCGAGGCGGAGGACGTCGGCGCGGGAATGGATGCCGCTCTCGGAGACGAGCAACACGCCGGGGGGGACGAGCGGGCGGAGGCGGAGGGTGAGGTCTAGGTCGGTGACGAACCGGTGGAGGTCGCGGTTGTTGATGCCGACGAGGTCGGCGCCGGCGGCCAGGACGCGGGGCAGGTTGGCCGGGTCGTGCAGCTCGACCAGCGCCGCCATGCCGAGCGCCCGGGCGCGGGCGAGCAGCCGAGCCATCAGCCCGTCGTCGAGGATCTCGGCGATCAGGAGCACGGCGTCGGCGCCGGCGAGGCGGGCCTCGACGACCTGGTACTCGTCGATCAGGAAATCCTTGCGCAAGAGCGGGATCGCGACGGCGGCGCGGATGCGGGCGAGGTAGGAAAGGTGGCCCTGGAAGTAGGGGACGTCGGTCAGGACGCTGAGGCACGCGGCGCCGTGCGCCTGATAGGCGCGGGCGATGGCGATCGGGTCGAAGTCGGCCCGGAGGACGCCGGCCGAGGGGCTGGCCTTCTTGACCTCGGCGATCAGTCGGATCGGCCCCGGCCCGGCCAGCGCCGCGCGGAAGTCGCGCACCGGCGGCGCCTCGGCCGCCTGATGCTCCAGCTCCTCCAAGGGCATCCGCGCCCGGGCCGCCTCGACCTCGCGCCGCTTCGACGCGACGATCTCATCCAGGATCGTGCTCAACGTCCCCGCCTTTCCTTATCCCTGACGGCCCCCGCGCATCCCCGCGCCCGACATCCTTCGGGTCGTTCCGCGCCGAGACATGATACCGGCAGAACCCGTGCAAAGTCTCCACAGTTTCCTCGATCCGAAAATGGGAGAGAAGAGAGGCAGCGGCGGCGCGGCGGGGGTAAGCTGGTGGGCCGGGCGTGGTCCGTCCCGTCGCAGGCACGCGCCGCGTGCCTGCTCCGGGGACAGGGACGGAGCGGCCCCGCCCCCGGCCCGTCGCCACGACGGCCGGACGACCCCTCGTTCGCGAGTCTTGAGCCATGCCCTCGCCCCCCCCGAAGAAGGCGCAGCAAGGACCCTCTCCTACGCCCGCCCCGAAGCCGCAACCCCCGAGCAAGCCGCCGGCGCGGCCGACGCCATCGCCGACGCCCAGGGCCGTGCCCGTCCCGGTGTCGCCCTTAACATCCACGCCGACGCCGTCGGCCTCGCAGGATGTGACCCTCGCGGTGGCGGCGGAGGCGGGGAGCGGCGGGGTCGTGACGGCGCGGCGGGCGGGGGGCCTGAGGGACATGGCCCTCGACGTCGACCCGGACCGCGTGGGCATCAAGGCGGCGCTCCAGAACCTGGCCAAGGCGATCAACATCGCGTTCCAGACCGACTACGGCGAGAACTATCTCGAGGCCGTGTACCAGGCGGCGATCGTCCGCCGCGGGGTGGTCTACGTCATCCACAAGGAGTACTTCGGCTTCGGCGACAACTGGTTCGGCCAGTTCGGCTACCTGCTCCGCTCGCTGCAACTGACCCTCGAAGGGCCCGATCCCGCCTCCCCCGAGGGCCAGCGCCGGCTCGCCGAGCGCGGGCCGGCGACGATTCGCGGCCTGTTCAACCTCGTCGGCCGCAAGCTCGACCTCGTCGCCGAGTTCGAGGACCGCGTCCCCTCCTACGTCGAGCAGATGCTCGACCGCCTTGAGGCCTCCGGCATCGTCGTCGGCTGGGATCGCGCCGACTGGTCCATTACCACCACCCGCGTCGGCCTCGACATCCGGATCGCCCCCCGCCTCGCCGAGCAACGGGACGAGGTGCCGGGGGAAGGCTGAGTTCTGCACTCCGGAAGGGCTTCCCGGCGGAGGCGACGACGACAACGAGCGATGACGACGTCCTTCGCGCGGTCCGGGCGGCCCGCGACGAATACGGCCGTCCATTCGACGACGACTCGCCTCGCGGCCGGCCGGGCCGCGACGAGAGACGTCGGGGATGACCCGGCCGGCCGAGGGCTCCGGGCGGGTTGCGCGAAGGACGTCGTCGATCAGCGGGGACGGGGGATTCCGCCCGGATCGACGCCCGGCGCGCCCGCGACGTCGGGGGCCGGGTCGCCGATGCCGGGGGGGCCGAGCGACCCGGGGGGCGTGCCGGCGACGATGCGGCGGGTGGCCTCGCGGAAGCGTCGGATGCGGGCGAGGCGATCGGCGGGGTCGTGGCGGATGTAGGCGGTGAGCTCGTAGAAGCGGGCGCACCACTCGCAGGCGGTGGCCCAGGATCGGGGGTCCATGCCGAAGTGGCGGGTGGCCTCGGCGGGGTCGACGCGGGGCGTGGGGGTGGCCTCGGGCCAGCCGAAGGCGCGTCGGGCGCGGAGGGCGTCGAGGATCGCCGTCGCGAGGACGCAGTGGCCGGCGACGTTGGGGTGCATGGCGTCGAGGAAGAGGTGGTCGTCGAGCAGGCCGCGCGGGCCGGCGGCGCGGCAGGCGGCCTGGCCGTCGGCGAGCACGGCGGCGCGGGGGTGGCGCCGGGCCACCTCGCGGACGACCTCCTGGAAGTCGCTCGGGCAGCGCATCGGCAGGCCGTCGCGGTCGCGGGCGGCGACGTACTCGCGATACGCCTCGTCGCGGTCGCCGCGACGGTCGAGCAGTTGCGCCAGGCGGTAGTGGGACTCGGCGAAGCTCGGCTGCTCGGCGATCAGGGCCCGATACGAGGCGATCGCCCCGGCCGGGTCGGCCGCCTCCAGGGCCCGCGCGGCGCGGAAGCGGACGTCGAAGGCGCGGCGGGCGGCGGGGGTGGTCGAGGGGGCGAGGTACGAGCGGTTGGGCTCGAAGTCGGCGTCGTTGGCCGGCGGGACCACGAGCACGGCGAGCGTGCCGAGCCGCTCGCCGTGGGCGACGAGGGCCTCGAGCCGGCGTCGGTAGTCGTCGAGGCGCTCGCGGTACTCGTCGGGTCGGCAGCAGGGGACGTCGACCAGGGCCCTCGTGACCTCCCGCGGCGGCGGCTCGCCGAGGCCGGCGGCGTCGACGGCCTCCTGGAACGTCCGGCAGAGGGGCGAGGCCCGCCGCGCCAGATCGCCCAGGACGCGGCCGGGGCCGCCGGCCGGGCGGTCGTCGGCGTAATGGGCGATCCCCCGCGCCCAGTTGTCGCGCGTGGCGAACTCGTTGTGGCCCGAGTAGATGATGAGCAGGTCCGGCCGCCGCCGATAGCCGGCGAGCTTCTCGTGCGCCGCCTGGAGGGTCGCCCCCAACTCGGCCAGGACGTCGAGCCGGAACCGCTTGCCGGGGATCGCCCGGCCGAGCTGCCAGGCGACGATGTGGCCGGTCGACAGCCAGCGCTCGAAGGGTAATCCGTATGCGCTCGACCCGCCGATGACGACGACGTTGACCTCGTCGGCCGGCCCGGCCTCGAACCGCGTCGGCAAGGTCGGCAGCGGGCCCGACCGGGGCCGGAGGGCCCGGCGCGCCGCCGCGGCCCCCTCGGCCAGCAACGAGGCCACCAGCACGGCCCCGCAGAGCAACAACAACCGCGCCGCCAGGGGCCTCCGCTCCCGACGCCGCCGGCCGCGAAGCACGACCCGCGCCAGCAGGACGAGGGCCACCAGGTCGATCGCCAGGGCCGTGCCGTAGATCGGCTGCGCGGCCACGAGCACGGCGGCCTTCGCCCTCCGCTGCGCCCCGGCGGGGACCAGGGCCGCGAACCAGGGGGGGACCAGCAACGCCGCCAGCACCGCCAGCGCCCCCGCCGCGCCCAGCACCGCGAGCCGCGCCCAGCGCCGCCGTGAGCCGGTTGCCTCGCCTTCGGTCCTCGACGCCATCGCCCCGGCCCTCCCGCCCTCAGGATACCCGAACGCGGCGCTTGCGGCGCCAGACCTCGATGCGGCCGAAGCGCGCGGCGGGCTCGTAGTCGCGGCGGACGACGCCGAGGATCGCGTCGACGCGGAGCCGCGGGTCGGCGCCATGGCCGTCGGGCTCCCAGACGACGACCGAGTCGGTCGCCTGCTCGAGGGCGGCGGCGAGCCGCCCTCCCAGGCCCGGGTCGTCCGGGCCGAGGAACAGCCAGACCACCCCGGACTCGACCGGGAAGACGTCGAGCCGGCCGGCCGGGCCGTTGATCGCCGGGAACGGGAACCGCCGCAACAGGTTCGCAACCCGCGTCGTCGGCGTCGTCTCGGCCCGGAGATAGCGGAGGACCGCGCGATACTCGCCCCAGTCGTAATCGCTCGCCGGGATCGTCTGGCCGCGGCGCACGAACCACGGATCGGCGCCGGCGGGTGCGGCCTCGGACTCATCGCCCCGGATCAATGCAGGAAACGCCCGGATTGTCTCGTTAACACTGCAATAAGTCGGCACGGAGGGGATTCCCACTTTCAGGATGACCAGGACCGCAAGCAGGCCGAGCGTCGGCCAGTGCCGGGTCGCGGCGACGATCCAGGCGACGAGCACCGCGACGACGACGGCCGAGATGAGCGCCAGCGGGTGGCCGAGGTAGGCGTGCTGGACGGGGTGGATCGGCTTGTACACGACGGCCGCCGCCAGGGCGAGGGCCCACGTCCGGGCGGTTCGTCGGACGGTGCGCGGGCCGGCGATCGACATGCCGGCCGCGGCGACGATCGGCGCCGCCGTCTTCCACGGCTCGACCTGACGCCAGATCCTTTCAACGATCACCGCCGGGCTGTTCCTGCCGTACGAGCCCCCGAACGCCGCCCCTCGGGCCGCTCGAATGAGGTCGCCGAACGCCCCGGCGATCATTACGGGCGCGAAGGCCACCAGTACGGCGATTGCGAACGCCAGAGACCATTCCCCCAGCGCACGGGCCGTCATCTTCCAGGAACCTCCCGACGGTCGTGCCCCCTCGTCGATCGCCGCGACGACCGCGGGGAGGAACAGGAGCACGTGAGGCCGGAAGGCCAGGGCCACCGCGGTCGTCGCCGCGGCGACGAGGCGACTCGCCCGGCCGGGCCACCCCTCGCAGGCGAGGAGGCCGAGGACGAGGATCAACGGCCCTTGCCAGTCGCGCTCGGCGACCGCGAAGTGGCCCAGGTTGAGATAATGGACCAGCGCCAGCAGCCCCCCGATCCATCCCGGCAACGTCGTTCCGAACCGCCGCCGGCTCCAGGCCCGGAGCGTCGCGACCAGCGCCACCACGAGCGCCGCGTCGGCCGCGAAGAACGCCCGCGGCCGTCCCCAGCCAACGGTTTTCCCCAACGCCCAGCACAGGTAGATCTGGCCCGGGAAGTTGTACGCCTTCACGTCGCGATACGGCCTGCGCCCCGCGTCCCACCCCTGCGCCAGCGTCGCGAACGTGTCGTGATCGCGGCTCATCGGCCACGTCAGGTAGTGCGGCAGCCACGTCGCCAACGCCACGACGACCGCCGCGCCCAGCGCCCTCGGCAGCCATCGCGCGAGCTCGCGGCCGGCCAGTTCATCGAGCCGCGCGATCCTCTCCCGGAGTCGCGGCCGCGTCCGGGCGACGACATAGCCGACCGCGAGCGCCAGCAGCAGCCACTCCACCGGCCTTTGCAGCAACGTCGCCGGCGCGAACGCCCGGACATAATCCGGAAGGACGAACACCCCTACGACCGCCAGCGCGCCCGCGACGGCGATTGCGACGAGCCTCGCCGCTCGCCGACGGCCGCGCATCGTTGCTAGCCTCCTGGGCGGCCCTTGCTCGAGGAGGGAGGTCCCCTCGACGCGGATTGCTTTGCCTCGAAGCGTAGCCGACGATCTCACGGAACGGCAAGCCGCCGAACCGACCCACCGCCTCTCGTCGCTTCGCGACCCGGACGCCCGCCGGCGTCCGGGCCACCCGCGGTCGCGATCAC
>DASZMJ010000657.1:0-7199 GCA_035551935.1 Isosphaeraceae bacterium | reverse complement strand
AGGGACGAAACGAAGCCACTTCGGCAGCCCCGACGCCCCTGGAGCCGCCGCGATTGAGCCCGTGGCGGGCCTCCGAATGGGTCCTCCTGGCCGAGCCGACCCCGGCGCCGGACCCCGGCGGCGGCGGCTGGCCGGCCTGATTCCATCAAATGAAAGAACATTCATGCATATCGGCGATCGCGGTGCGCGCGGCGGTCCCTCTTCCCGTCGCAGGCCCGCCCCGCGTGCCGTCGGCGACCCCATAAGAACGGGGTGGGGTGGCGGACGGCACGCGGGGCGTGGCTGCTACGGCAGATCGAGCCGACGGCACGCGGAGCGTGGCTGCTACGGCAGTTCGAGCCGACGGCACGCGGCGGCGGTCGTAAGGCATGTGGAGCACGCCGGAACTCGGATGGTGTGTTGCACACGCCCTACCCTGATCGGGAGGCCGGCGGGACGCCCAACCCGCCGCGACGTCCGGCAGGGGCGGAGGCGGCGACTGGCGTTGCGGGGAATGGGGAGTTGGGGTATGGTCCGCCGCGGCGCCGGAGCGGCAGGAGGCCGGGCGCCGGCGCCCGGGCCGCCTCCCCGGTCGGGCCGCGGAGGTCGGCGGATCGGATCCGAAGGGATCGACCATCGGACGGCAAGGATCGCCCCCGATATGAGCGGACGACGG
This sequence comes from Isosphaeraceae bacterium, assembly GCA_035551935.1. Lineage (GTDB taxonomy): Bacteria > Planctomycetota > Planctomycetia > Isosphaerales > Isosphaeraceae > DASZMJ01. The sequence goes on along the minus strand of DASZMJ010000657.1, from coordinate 6,544 downwards.
CGACGGCGAGCGGCGGCGCTGGGCGTCGCCTTGGCGGCGGCGGTCGCGGGGAACGGCTGCGGCATCCGGCCGAGGTTCCTCACGATCAACCACCCGGCGCCGATCGTCCGGGCCCGCTCGGCGGGCCTGGGGGACGGCCTGCCCGACGCGGTGGTCGTGCCGTCGCTGATCGACAAGCTCTCGGACCCCGACCCGGTCGTCCAGCTCTCGGCCGACCAGGCGTTGCGGAAGCGGACCGGCCGCGACTTCGGCTTCCACCCCTGGGCCGACCCCGCCGAGCGTGCCAAGGCCGTCGCCCGCTGGCGGTCGTGGTGGCAGGCCCAGCCGGCCTCGCGGCCGCAGGCCCAGGTCGCGACGGCGCGGCCGAGGGACGTGAAGAGGTCGTCGAACCCGAGCCCGGGGGGCTGATCCAGCCGACCCCCGGAGGCCGGAGGAGGGCCGCAGCGTTGTCCCGCGACCAGGCCACGACACTCGGCCCGACCGCGATCGGAGCGGCCCCGCCCGGCGGCCGGCCGCTGGCGATGGTCCGGGCGCTGGGGGCGATCGGCCTGCTCGGCGCCGGGGCGGTCGGGGCGGTCCTGCGACCGCGGCCGGGGTCGCGGCCGTTGACCCGGTCGGTCGTCCGGCAGGCGTCGTGGATGCTCGCCGCGGGCCTGCCGCTGGTGGGCCTCGTCCACGTGGCGCTCGGGTCGTTCCTGGCGATGCAGGCGTACTACGGCGCGACCTTCGTGATCGCGACCGGGCCGGTCGTCGGCCTGGGCCTGCTCCGGAACCTCTCGCCGCTGGTGGCCGGCTGGGTGCTCGCGGCCCTGCTGGCGGTCCGGACGGCCCCCGAGCTGCGCGACCCGACGCGGCCGGGGCTCGACGAGGAGCCCGGCTGGGCCCCCGATCGCGACGTGGCCCGCGGCCTCGTGGCCGACCCGAGGCCCCCGGCCGACCCGGCGCGGCTGGCGGCGGCCCGGGTCCTGGCGGCGATGCTGGCCGGGCCGGTCCTGGGGCTGCTCGGGGCGCTCGTCGGCCTCGGCGTGGGCATCGGCGTCTCGGGGGCCATGCTCGGCCTGCCGGCGCCGATCTTCCTCGACAAGTTCCTGGAGATGTTCTGGGCCCGCGACGTCTTCGGCCTCGCGGCCAAGGGGGTCGCCTTCGGCGGCGGGTCGGCGTTGCTGGCCTGCTCGCAGGGCCTCCGCGACCGGGGCGAGGGGGATTCGTGGGCGTTGTCGTTCCGCGTCGCCTGCCTGTCGGTGGCGGCGATCCTGGCCATGAACATGGCCTGGTTCCTCCTGGCCTACCACGCCGGCCCCCCCTGGGGCCCGACCGTCCTGAGGCCGCCGTCGCTCTGAGACCGGCCCCGCGGCCGGCGGCGACGGGCCCGCGATCATTCCCCTGGTGGGCGAGGTCCCCGCGATGAGTCGAGCATTCGGCCGAGAGGTCTGGGTCGGCCTGGTCCTGGTGCTGGCCCTGGCGGGGTTCGCGGGCCTGCTCGTGCTGGCCGGCGGCGGGCCGGGCTACCTGACCTCGCGGCGTCATATCGACGTCGTCTTCAAGGACGCCCAGGGCATCCGCGTCGGCTCGCCGGTGCGGGTCGCGGGCCTCGACGCGGGCCGGGTCTCGGCCGTCGAGCTGATCGAGGTCGAGGGGGCGTTGCAGGCCCGCTTGCGGCTGGCGGTCCCCGAGGACCTGGCCTCGAAGCTCCGGCAGGACGCCAAGGTCACCGTGCAGGCGAGCCTGACGGGCCAGGCGTGCGTCAACATCGTCGCCGCGGGGCGGTCGAAGGTGGCGCTGATGCCGGGGCAGCTCGTCCGGGGGATCGAGACCTCGATGTTCGACCCGATCCTCGACCAGGTCGGGCTCGGCCCCGTCGAGCGGAACCACATCAGCCACTCGATCGCCGAGGTCCGGCAGACGGTCGACTCGGCCGGGCCGCGGTTGAGGCAGATCCTCGCCGCCTTGCAGTCCACCGCGGGCGACTTCCGCGAGGCCGCCGACGCCGCCCGGCCGGCCATCGTCTCGACCGCCCGCCGGATCGACGAGGCCGCCCCCAAGGTCGAGGCGACCCTCAAGAAGCTCGACCGCCTGCTGGCCGACGCCGACGGCCTCGTCGCCGAAAACCGGCCGGGGGTCCGCGCCACGTTGGAGGAGGTCCGTCGGCTCTCGGCCAGCGTCCGCGACATCGCCGAGAAGGACCGCAAGCGGGTCGAGGACCTCCTGGACGCCCTCAAGGCCAACAGCGCCCGGATCGACCGGGTGCTCTATCAGGCCGAGGTCCTCGGCGGCCAGGGCAACGACCTGCTCGCCCGCAACCGCGCCGTCATCGACCGGACGTTCCTCAACGTCCGCGACGCGACCGACTACGGCGACAAGCTCGTGCAGAAGCTGTTCGCAAACCCGTTCGTCCTCAGCCCGTTCTACAAGCCCACGCCCGAGGACATCCACGCCCAGACCACCTATGACACCGCCCACACCTTCCTCAAGGCAGCCCAGGAGCTCAACGACTCGGTCAAGAACCTCCAGGCCCTGCGGAACAAGCCGACGCTCACCGCCGCCGAGCGGCAGAAGATGGACGCCCTGATCCAGCGCGCCGCGGGCTTCACCAACCAGATCGAGGCGACCTCGCGACTCCTGGCCGACGACCTCCGCGCCGAGCCCGCCCCACCGCGCCGGGCCCGCCGGAACGGCCCCTGAGGTGGACGACCGTCGAGCGGGTCCGTGATTTCCGGCGCTTTGGTTAAATCCGGCCCAGCCTCTCGCCGATAACTAGTCATGAAGAGGTTGGAGATCGGTCGGGGGACGGGCGGGGACGAGCCCCGCGACGGCCCCCGGCGGGTCGATTGGGCGAACGGCGATCCTCGAAGGTCGGCCTCCGGAGCGGGGTCCGGCCGCGCACCACACGTGGAGGCTTCCCATGGAAATTCAAGGCGCTGGGGGGATGCAAGGCCCCCAACCCGTCTACCCGAGGCTGGCGGCCTTCAGCGTCGACCCGGGCACGACCGTCCAGGCGGGCTCGCCCCGCGACCACGTCGAGATCTCCCCGCTGGGCCAGATGCTCGACGGCATCAGCCGGCTCCCCGAGGTCCGCCACGAGCGGGTCGAGGAGGTCCGCCGCCAGCTCGCCGCCGGCGTCTACGAGACCCCCGAGAAGCTCGAGCTGGCCCTCGACCGCCTGCTCGACGAGCTCCACGGTTGGTAAGCCCGGCCCCCACCCCACCGATCAACGTCCCGACGCCATGGGCCGCCGCGTCCCCCCCGGACGCGGCGGCCCGTGGCGACTTGACGGGTACCCGACTCGCCCCGAAGATGTCCGACCTGCGACAATCGAGCCCCGCTCACTCCTGCTCGCAGGGAGGAGTCGGGCCGTGTGCCCGGATCGCTGACCGTGGTTCTTCATAACCCGAAGCGCAAGCGAGGGTCCCCATCCGAGTTACGGGTCCCGGCCGATGTTGGGGGGATGGGGATCCTCGTTTGCGCTTCGGGTTATGAAGGGGTGTAGGATCACCAATCCAGCCGCATCCTCCAGAGAAACACCATGCTCCGGGCCAGGGCGATTATCGATTGGATTCCGCACGATCAGGGTGGTCGGACCCTGCCGCCGTCGGGCAAGAGCCCGAGGCCCTATACTACACCCGTGCGATTCGAGGGCCCTTGCGGGCCTGGACCCGAGGCCGCTTGCTGGTCCCTCGTCGTCGAGGAGCTTGCCGCCGTGGGCGATCCAAGCCGTTGGTTCGCCGAGGTCTACTTCCTCTTCGACGACGCCCCGCACGAGCTGCTCCGGCCGGGGAACGAATTCGAGCTCTACGAGGGCAAGACCTGCGTCGCCCGCGGGGTGATTCGCGACGGACGACTGCCAGTCGACAGCGCGGCGGAGGTCATCGAATGAGAGACGACTTCATCATTAAACAAATGAAAGAAGCTATGGAGCGTGATTCCCGGCTAACGCCGGAGGAACGCTTCGATCGCCTCGTCCGGAGAGGCGTCATCGACGAGAAGGGCCGGCTCCTTCGTCACTTCCCGGAGCCGCCGAAGAAAAAGAGGGCGGTCAAGGCGAAGGGGGACAAGCCTTGAGGGCGCGACCCGGGCGGAAGTCGGGGGGTGAGACTGGTCGATAAGAAGGGGGTCGGTTGCATGGGTTGAGGGATCGAACGGACCGGCAAGGAGGTCGGCGATGCGGCCCCGGGGCTGGAAGAATGGGGCGGTGGTCGTGGCGGCGGCCGCGGCCGTGGGGATGGCGGCGTGGTGGTCGCGGCCGAGCCGTGGCGATGAGCCGTCGGGGGGCCGGTTCGGCCTGGGACGGCTGTTCCGGCCGGCTCCGGGCCCGAGGGCCGAGCCGGCGCCGAGCCAGGGGAACGAGGTGGTCCTGCCGGCCGAGAATGGCCCGACCCAGAGGATTCGCCCGCAGCCTCGGGTCAGCCGGCCCGTGACCGAGGCCGACCCGATCCTGGTCAAGGCGGCGATCCTGAGGTCGGACGACGGCAAGAGCTTCGGCGAGTTCCTCCAGGTCTTCGCCGACGGCACCGCGATCGACGCGGAGGGGGTCCATCGCGCGGGGAGGGCCGAGCTGAGGGCCCTGATCGACGCCCTCCAGGACGCCGACGCCTCCCGGCTCCGGGGCCATTGCGGCGGGCCGCCGACGGACTTCGTCGAGCAGGTCCACCTGACCGTCTTCGACCGCAGCTTCGGCCGGCTCCGGGCGAACCACTTCTCTTACTCCGGCAATCCCCAAGGGTGCAGCGCCGAGGTCCGCAAGATCCACGCGGCCGTCAACGCCTTCCACGACAAGCTCCGAAGCCCCATGCCCGCCCCGACTTCGGGCCCGGCCCCGGCCGTCTCGACGCCCACGGGCGGCCCGGACCTGACGCCGCCGGTCCATGCCGCGCCGCCGATCCCGCTGTCCCCGGGGGCGTGACCTGCTACAATCGAGAATGATTCTCGGTTGCCCTTCGAAGGACGACTCCCGTGGCCGAGCCCGCCCCCTTGACGCCGACCGAAGCGATCGCGCCCCCGGAGCAGAAGTTCCGCGAGTTCCTCGAGATCCGGGGCGAGAAGCTGACCGAGCCGAGGCGGATCCTGATCCGCCATATCTTCGACTCCCACAAGCACTTCGAAGCCGAGGACCTCGTCCGCGAGCTGCACGACACCGGCCGTCGCGTGAGCCGGTCGACCGTCTACCGGACCCTCCGGCTGCTGGTCGAGGCCGGCCTGCTCCGCGAGCTGAAGCTGACCAACCGGGCCGTCTTCGAGCACGATTACGGCTACCCGTCGCACGACCACCTCCACTGCTCCGAGTGCGGGGCGATCGTCGAGTTCAACAACGACGAGATCCGCCGCCTCCAGGAGTCGATCGCCCTGGAGCACGGCTTCCGCCCCGAAGGCCACCGCTTCGTGATCACCGGCCGTTGCCCCTCCTGTAGCCGCGCCCGAGCCCCCCGGCGCCGCCTCGACCTCATCTGACGCCGGGCCGACGATCCCTTGACGCCCCCCGCGTCGCCGATTATTCTTTGCGATGTAAAGTTGAGCCGAACCGATGCCCAACCGATCGGTGGGTTCGGGCGGGACGACGACTTTGCTTTGCAGGGAAGCCTCGCGGTGATGGCCGCGGCCCGGCTGCGGTTCCGGGGAGAGGACGGCGACGGCCGGCTCGGGGCGCCGAGGAGGCAACGACCATGCGGGTGGTTCGGGCGGAGGTCTTGGGGATGTGCTTCGGGGTCCGCGACGCCCTGGAGATCATCGGGGCCGTCGGGACCCCTCGGGACGTGACGATCCACGGCGAACTGGTCCACAACGAGGCGGTCCTGGCCGACCTGGACGCCCGCGGCTTCCGGCGCACCCCGGAAGACCGCCGCAACGGCCCGCCGCCGACCCCGGCGGTGCTCATCACCGCCCACGGCGTCAGCGACGCCGAACGCGGCCGGCTCGAAGCCGCCGGCAAGCACCTGATCGACACCACCTGCCCGCTCGTCCGCCGCGTCCACAAGGCCGCCCGCGAGCTCCGCGACGAGGGCTATCACGTCCTCGTCATCGGCCGCCGCGGGCACGTCGAGGTCCGAGGCGTCGTGGACGACCTGGAGAGCTTCGACGTCATCGAAACCCCTCAAGAAGTCCGATGTTACGACCATCCCAGGCTCGGCGTCATCTGCCAGACGACCGCCTCGGCCCGCGTCGTCGCCGCCGTCCGCTCGGCGATCGTCGCCGCGAATCCGGCGGCCGAGATCCGGTTCGTCGACACCGTCTGCCAGCCGACCAAGGACCACCAGAAATCCCTGGAACGGCTGCTGGAGCAGGTCGAGGCCGTGGTGGTCATCGGCGGCAAGAACTCGAACAACACCCGCGAGCTCGTCGCCCTCTGCCACGAACGCGGCGTGCCCGCCCTGCACGTCCAGGACGCCGCCGACCTCGACCTCGCCTGGCTCTCCCGCTTCGAGACCGTCGGCCTCACGGCGGGTACGTCGACCCTGGATGAGACAATCGAAGAGATCTATCGCGCACTTATGGGTATTCACGAAGAGGAATTGATCCGCAGATGACGCAGATTTCGCAGAGGAAAGAGAAT
>DASZMJ010000656.1:0-2414 GCA_035551935.1 Isosphaeraceae bacterium | reverse complement strand
CCCGGATGTTCACCATCGGTCGCCGCCCCGGGTGCCGGACAGAGGAGTGGGTCGAGCCGAGGAGGAGCCCGACGGACAGGGCCGATTGTAACGACTCAAAGGCTTCTCCGAACCACCACCCCGGAATCCCTCATGAGCCATGGTTTTTTGTTCGTATTGGCGTGCAAAGCCCGTTCGCTTCGTTCCGCGCCGGGCCAGGGGCTGCCCGACTGCCCTTGCGCACTCCGCGGCCCCCTCGGCTCGTCCCGACCCGGTCTCCGGCGCCGTAATTGGGTCCGTTTTGGCGGCGCCGGGCACGTCGTCGGTTCGGCTTTCGGGCCGTCGCACAATGAATTCCTTCGGAGACAGTCCAACAAGCTCCACGTCGAGGCTCAATCGAGTTCCGTCCGTGGGTCGATCCGTGAGGCGGACGCTCGCGCGCGAAGGACGTTGAGGAGGATGGAGATGAGGCGCGTCGCGGGGCGGGCGACTCCCGGATGCAACCCGTGGCGAATTGCCAAAGACGGCGAGCGCGATAGGCTCAACCCTATAAGATCGCAAAAGTCGGCCCGGATTATTCCCGGATTCCGGCGGAATCGCGCACTTTTCTCGAAAGAAACGACGGGATCGCCGCGCGCCGCGTCAGTCGAGGAGGATCAACATCCCCGCGAAGGCGATCGGGGGGGCCGAGGCGAGGAGGACGAGCAGGGAGAGCCAGTCGGCCGCGAACCGCCGGGCGGAGGGGCCGTCGGCGAGGGCATGGTCGAGGGGGGCGTCGGCGGGAGGGGCGAAGCCGTCGAGGAGGCGCGACACGAGCCAGTAGGCGCCGGGCGCGAGGACGACGAGCTCGACGTCGATCGACTCGACCACGACGCCGACGGAGGCGTTGAGCCGTTCGAGCAGGTCGTGGGCGAGCGACATGCCGCGTTGGAGCTGATCGTCGAACTGGAAGGCCTCGGAGAGGTACGGCCCGACGACCGCGGTGACCACGACGACCCCGAGGGCCTTCCAGGCCGAGGGGGCGAGGTCGATGAGCCTCGGCGTGTCGCCAGCCTGGCGATCCAGTCGTCGGGGGCCGATCATCGCGACCACCCCGGCCGCCAGGTACACCAGAGCCGCGCCCCAGAGGAAGGTCCGAAATGCACCGTGGACAAAGAGGTAGAGGACGTGAACGATCCGGTCGAACGTCCTCCCGTGCCAGAACGACGGCCAAAAGACCTTGATCGTCTCCATCTCCTCTTCCCAGGCGGCGACGACCAGCATCAGCGCGGCGACGGCGAGGGCCACGACGGCCGCCCCCTTTGCGAGGCGGAGGGCCATCGGGAGGGGTCGGGCTCGCGCCGGGGCGGCGCGGCGGGCGGCGATCCCGGCGGCCAGGGAGGCGAGCGTCATCCCGATCCAGAAGGCTCGAGGCCCGTCGATCGGCGGATCCCAGGATGTCTCGGCGGACCACGGGAAAACCAGCGGTAGCCGGAAGACCAGGGCGATCGCCGCGGCGGCCGCGGCGCCGAGGGTCAGGAATCGATAGGCGATCGACCGCCGCGAGGGCGGTCGGCTCGCCGATCGCAGGTCGCGGGCGAGCCACTCCGCGGCGCCGAGCCAGGCCACCGCGCCGAAGGCCACGATCGGCGCCGGCCTCGCCCTCCAGGTCCAACGCCTGTCGGCCCCCACCCCCTCGATCCACGATTCGTGGCCGAAGGACTCGATCATCACGACGACCAGGACGGGTGCCGCGACGAGGAGGCCCAGGTAGAGCCAGCCCGCCGACGGGCGCCTCCCCGAGCTGGCCGGCCGGGCCGGGGCCGTCGCCGGCCGCGGGGCCTCAGCCAACAACAGCCCGAGTAAGAGAAGCGTCAGCATCCCGTGACTGACCGAGAGATTGTTGAAGAATCCACCCGAGGCTTGATACTTTTTAAAATCATCGAAAACTTGTTTGTAAATGGGACCGGACCTGTCATAGCGCCGGGCGAGGTCCACCGCGAAGCGGTCGATCCCCTCCTTCAACGCGACCTGATACCGGCTGAGCAGCCTGCCTTGCGCGAGCAGGGTGGTGGCGAGGGCCGCGAGGAAGACAAACCGCCAGGCGAGGCCGCGCCGGCGGGGAGAGTCGGTCGGGAAGTGACGCCGGAGTCGCGCGGCGATGCCCTCGGCGAGGACGACGCCGGCCCAGAAGCCGAGCGCCAGCAGGGTCGGGGTGAGGATGGTCTCCATGCCCCTCGGCCCGCGGCTCGCCTCGCGGAGGCCCCTGGCGACGGCCAGGGCGACGCCGGCCACGACCACCATCGCGATCAGGTCGGTGAGGCGAGTCTGTCGACGTTTGCGCTGGAGGGTCGGGGCGAGGGACATGGGGCCGTACTCCGGGACAAGTGTCGGAGAACGGCAGTGTAGCAGGGGCGGGGCGGAGGGGGAATGGGGCGGTGGTCCGTCGTCGCAGG
>DASZMJ010000655.1:0-11918 GCA_035551935.1 Isosphaeraceae bacterium | reverse complement strand
CCCGGATGTTCACCATCGGTCGCCGCCCCGGGTGCCGGACAGAGGAGTGGGTCGAGCCGAGGAGGAGCCCGACGGACAGGGCCGATTGTAACGACTCAAAGGCTTCTCCGAACCACCACCCCGGAATCCCTCATGAGCCATTACAAATATAGACATGATGGACCATATTCGGGTCGTCCAGCGGCGACCGCGCCAGCCGGGCCGCGGCCTCGTCGAGCGTCGCGGCTATGCGCGCGTCGCTCGGCTCGTCCGAGCGGACCCGGAACGCGCCCCGGCTCGCGTGGTGCGCGAACAGGGCCCCCGGGAAGGCGAGCAGGAGGAGGTAGAGCGCGGCCACCGCCACGACCCCGGCGCCGCCCGCGCAGAGCCAACGCCGAACGCGTCTCCGGATCGATCGTCCCATCGCCGCGCCCTCCTCTCCCCGACCCTCGGACGCCGACCTTGCCCGCCCCGGGCTTCGGCACACCGGCCGAGCCTACCGGGTCCGGTCCGGCCGGTCCAGGACGAGTCGTGCTGATGGCGCGCCGCCTCGCGAGTACAATCAAGCCGGGATCGCGATCGGATGTCCCGAGGACCGAGGGAGATCTCGCCATTGCGACCGCCGCGCCGCCGAGGGCCAGGACGACCGACGATGGGCAACGATTCGTCCTCCGTGGGGTCAACTGGAAGGTCTACAACGCGATCCTCGGTGCTCTCGGGGATCGACCGATCCGCCTCACATATGACCGGGGGAACCTGGAACTCATGTCGCCGTCCCACGCCCACGAGTCGGGTGGTTACCTCCTGGGCCGCATGATCGAGATCCTCTCCTTGGAGTTGGACATCCCGATCAAGGGAGGCGGATCGACGACGTTCCGGCGTGAGGATCTCGACCGCGGCCTCGAGCCGGACGAGTGCTACTGGATCGCGAATCAGCCGAGGATCGCCGGCGAGCGGGAGATCGACCTGGCGATCGAGCCGCCCCCGGACCTGGCGATCAAGGTCGACATCACGAGCAGCTCGCTCGATCGGCAGGGCATCTACACCGCGCTCGGCGTTGCCCGAGCTCTGGCGGTACGACGGCTCGACTTTGACCATCCTCGCCCTCCAGGCCCACGGCACGTATGCCCCACAGGCGGCCAGCCTCTCCTTCCCGTTCCTGCCGATGGCCGAGGTGTCCTCTTCCTCCACGAGGGCGAGTCCGCCCACGACGAGACCCCCTGGATTCGCTCGTTCCGGGACTGGATCCGGGCTGATTAACGTGACGAATGGAGGCAAGTGATGACATTCCAGGATTGATCTCGGATTCCGTCTTTTTCCACTTTGAATCCGCGCGATTCTTTGCGAATCTTATGGATGAAGTTCTGTTCTACGAAGATCGTCACTTAGATTGGGACGCTTCGCCATGGCCACCGCCGCTCAGGGCCTGCGCACACTTTCTCGTTGATGGAAAAGACCTTACGGAATCAGGCAGAGACCCCGAGAAAGGCCTTGATCCCCGGCGTCGGTACGAGGCGACGGCCGGGAGGAGCGGCAAACACGGTACTTCCAGAGCAGCCCCCACTTCATCGCAAAACCCCGAATCCGCCTTGTTCGTGGCGGCCACTCTACAGAAGTCCTTTGATGCTAACACTTAAGTGTGCGCTGTCCCTGCACCGCCGCCCAGATCGCAGCCAACCGGAGGAACGCCCTCCTCGCCCGAGACCCCCAGACCCCGAGACGATCGAAGGCAAGCAGATCGCCCGGGGCAACGCCCTGAAGCACGGCCTGACCGGCGACGGCGTCGTGATGCTGCCCGAAGACCGGGAGACGCACGAACGCCGCGCCGAGTGGGCCGAGTCCCTCGGCGTCGACAGCGACCCGCGGCAGTATCACCTCGACCGCGCCGTGATGGCCTCGGTGCGCATCGATCGCTGTGACGATCGAGTCGGCCCGCTTGGCCGACCGCACCACCGAGGCCGAGCGCCTCTTCGACCGCCGACAGCGGCGCGGGGCCCGCGCCCTGGGGCCGCGGCTGGCCAGCGACCCGGTTTTGTTCGGCGCCCGCCTGCGGGGCACCGCCGCCGGCTGCCGCCGGCTGCCGCTGGCTGATCGGGCAGTTGAGCGCGCTGATTGGGCGGCTTGAACGGTCGGGGCCGCTCGACGGGACCTTCTGGGACGAGTGCGATCGCGTGCTCGGCGACTCGACGGAGTGGCTCCGCGACGTCATCGACGATCCCGAGGCCCGGCGGTCGCTCGTCGAGGCCATCGCCTCGAAGCAGGAATCGCAGGCCGCGGAGCGCGACCGGCTGGAGGTCGAGGACGAGGCCCCGGCGCGACAGCATGCCCGGATCCTCGCCCTGATCGATCCCAGCGACGAGGCGTTGCGGCTGGCGAAGTACGAGGCGACGCATGAGTCGACCCTCCACCGCTCCCTCAAGGCCCTCGACCGCCGCCCGAGGACAGGCCGTCTTTCCGAGCCCCACTTCGAGCCCGAAATCGTCCCCGTGCCCGTCGAATACGAACCCAATTCTGCCCCGGTCACGGCCCAGTACGAACCCAATTCCACCCAGAGATCCGACCTGCGGATCGTCACCATGCCGGTGCCTCGAATCAGCCGGAAACAACCCCGCCTCGACCGCTGGAAGTTCCCGGCGATGGTGATCGTCTGCCTGCTGACGGGCCTGCTCGTGGGGTCTCTCAGGTCGGGAGGGAATCGCCGGAACTCCTTGGTGGGTCAGTTTCTGGAGCGAATCCCGGGCGCGTCGGACGCGGCGGTCGATGCCCACCGCGTCCCGGACCCCACGGTCGATCCCGCGCCGGGCGAAGTCGGGTCGTCGGCCCCGGTGACAGGTTCCCGGACTCGGGACGTCGGGCCGGCGCGGCCGGCGCGCGGTGGCTCGGGGACGGCCAGGTGAAGATCGATTGCAACGCCGGGGGCCGAGGCCAGGGGCTGGGGCCGGGAAGATCACTCCCCGAGCGGCCGTCGTATGATTAAACTGGGGTCGTCGGCCGGGCCGGGCCCGGCGGGACGATCCTGGACGGAAGGATCGCATCGAGGAGCGGACAGCAGAGAGGATGATCGCATGCAGAAGCCGCGACTGATGACGCCGGGACCGGCGTCGGTCCCCGAGGACGTGCTCCTGGAGCTCGCGCGCCCGGTGATTCACCACCGCTCGGCCGAGGCCAAGCAGGTGATCGTCGAGGTCGCCGCCGGGCTCAAAGAGGTCTTCCAGACCCAGAACGATGTGCTGATCCTGACGGCCTCGGGTACCGGCGCGATGGAAGCGGCGGCGGTCAACACGGTCCCGCCCGGCAAGAAGGCCCTGGTCCTGAGCGCCGGCTACTTCGCGGCCCGCTGGGCCAACATCTGCAAGGCGTATGGCATCCAGGCCGTCTCGCTGGAGACCGAATGGGGCCGTCCCGTCGATCCCGAATCGGTCGCCAACGCGCTCAAGCAGCACCCGGACACCGTCTGCGTGATGGGGACGTTGAGCGAGACCTCCACCGGCACCGGCCACCCGATCGAGGAGATCGGCAAGGTCGTGGCCGAGACCGACGCGGTCTTCGCCGTCGATGGCATCTCGGGCGTGGGTGCCATGGAATGCCGCACGGATGCCTGGGGCATCGACCTGCTCTGCGTCGGCTCGCAGAAGGCGCTGATGCTACCGCCGGGCCTGGCGTTCGTGGCCGTCAGCCCCAAGGCCTGGGCCCGGATCGACGCCTTCGACGCGACGAGCTTCTACTTCAACCTGAAGTTGGCCCGCAAGAAGATGAAGGAGTTCGACACCCCGTTCACCCCGGCGCACACGCTGATCCTGGCCCTCCGCGAGTCGTTGCGGCGGATCCAGGCCGAGGGGATCGAGGCGGTCTGGGAGCGGCACCGGCGGATGAGCGCGGCGTGCCAGGCGGGCATCCAGGCCCTGGGCCTGGAGCTCTTCAGCAGCCGGCCTGCCGAGGGCCTGACCGCGTTCTACGTGCCCGAGGGCCTGAAGGACGCCGACATCCGCGGCCGGCTCTACGACCGGTTCGGCATCACCGTCGTCGGCGGCCAGGACAAACTCAAGGGGAAGATCCTCCGGGTCGGCCACATGGGCTACACCGACGAGCTCGACGTCGTCGCCGGCCTGGCGGCCCTGGAGATGGTCCTCAACGACCTCGGCCTCGACGTCGAACCCGGTCGCGCCGTGACCGCGGCACAGCAATTGCTCTTGTTGAAGGGCACGCCCGCCACGGCGGCGGTGGGTTGAACGAGACCGATTGAACAAGCATGAGACAAACCCTATCGACGGGACGGGGCGGATTGCCGATGATCTTCGATAGGAGATCGGCGCGATCCTCACCCTCCCACCGAATCCGGAATGCCCCGATGAGCATCCATGCCCGCAAGGGGGCCGTCGGCGCCGGGCTGCTGGCCCTCACCCTCGCAGCGATCCTCTCCCCGACGCGGCTGCACGCCGCGGACGAGGGCTCGCCGATGCCGACGATGCCGCCGAAGGGTCGGCTGGTCATCATCGGCGGCGGCGCGATGAACGTCGAGATGCGCCGCCAGGTCCTCGACTTGGCCGGCGGGCCGAAGATCCACGTCGTCGCGTTGCCGCAGGCGTCGAACGACCCGAAGGCCGGAACCTTGCTCGTCGACCGCTGGCAAGCCGCCGGCGCCGAGGACATCACGGCCCTGGACCTCGCCGACCCGACGAAGGCCGTCGAGACCGTCGCCAAGGCCGACCTGATCTGGATCCGCGGCGGCAGCCAGACCCGCCTGATGACCGCGCTGAAGGGGACCGGCGTCCCCGAGGCGATCCGCCGTCGGTTCCAGGGCGGCGGCATCGTCGCCGGCACCAGCGCCGGCGCCGCGGTCATGTCCCAGATGATGATCGCCGGCGTCAATCGCCGCGCCGCCCCCATGCAGCCCATCATGGCGCAGGGGCTCGGCCTCTGGCCCGACGCGATCGTGGACCAGCACTTCCTCAAGCGGAATCGCGAGTGGCGGCTCAAGGCCACGGTGCTCGAGCACCCGACGCTCCTCGGCGTCGGCATCGACGAGTTGACGGCGGTGGTCGTCTCGGGTCGCGAGTTCGAGGTCATCGGCCCGAGCAGCGTGGTGGTCCTCGACGCCCGCAAGCTCGCCGAGGCCGCCAAGGCCGGGGCCCCGAAGCCGGCCGCGACGGACAAGGACGCGGAGGTCGTCAAGGGGCCCAGCGACAAAGACGCCCCCAGGGACGGCGCCGACGCCAAGGCGGCCGACCAGAAGGTCGCAGAGCATGCCGCCGAGAAGCCCAAGGTCGCCGACGGGGCCCTCGAGCCCCGGCGGTTTATCCTGCGGGCCGGGATGCGATATCATCTCGACAAGGGCCTGTTGCCCCCGGCGGAGGCCGCGGTCGCGCGGGAGCATTGATCCCGGACGTCCGCCGCCGTCCCCGCCGTGCACCACCATCGCCACCGCATCCCCGGAGTCGCCGCGTGTCGCATCGCGTCCTCGTCACTGACAAGCTCGCCGAGGAAGGTCTGCAACTGCTCCGCGCCGAGCCGGGCCTGGAGGTCGTCGTGGCCACCAAGCTCGCCGGCGATCCCCCCGCCTTGAAGGCCGCATTGGCCGAGGCCGACGGGATCGTCATCCGCTCGGGCACCCAGCTCACCGCCGACGTCCTGGCGGACCAAGGCCGCCTCAAGGCGATCGTCCGCGCCGGCGTCGGCGTCGACAACATCGACGTGCCCGCCGCCACCCGGGGCGGGATCGTCGTGATGAACACGCCGGGGGGCAACACCGTCTCCACGGCCGAGCACACCATGGCCCTGATGCTCGCCCTCTCCCGCAACGTCGCCAAGGCCAACGACAGCCTGAAAAGCGGCCGCTGGGACCGCAACAAGTTCACCGGCACCCAGCTCGAGGGCAAGATCCTCGGCATCGTCGGCACCGGCCGCGTCGGCCTGGCCGTGGCGAAGCGGGCGCAGGGGTTCGGGATGACCGTCCTGGGCTTTGACCCGTTCCTCTCGGCCGAGCGGGCGCTGGAGCTGGGCATCGAGAGCGTGCCGCGGCTCGACGACCTCTGGGGCCGCTGCGACTACATCACGTTGCACACGCCGCTCTCGGCCGAGACCCGCAACGTCGTCGACGCCGCGGCGCTCGATCGGATGAAGGCCGGCGTCCGCATCATCAACTGCGCCCGCGGCGGCCTGATCGACGAGGCGGCGCTCGTGAAGGCCCTCGACAGCGGCAAGGTCGCCGGCGCGGCCATCGACGTCTTCGATCCCGAGCCGCCGCCGGCCGACCACCCGCTGATCAAGCATCCCAACGTGCTCGTAACCCCCCACCTCGGCGCTTCGACCGAGGAGGCCCAGGTCTCGGTGGCCGTCGAGGCCGCGCGGCTGCTCTCCGACTTCTTCGCCAAGGGGCAGGTCCGCTTCTCCGTCAACATGCCAACGCTCGACCGTGCCGAGCTCGACGACCTGCGGCTCTACCTCGACCTCGGCCGACGGCTCGGCATGCTCCACGCCCAGATGGACCGCGGCACGGTCAAGGGGGCCACGCTCCGCTACCGCGGCGAGGTCGCCGGCAAGAACACGAGGCTGATCACCGCCAGCTTCGCCGCCGGCTGGATGGAGGCGGCACTCGACCAGCAGGTCAACCTCGTCAACGCCGAATACATGGCCCGAGAGCGCGGGATCGCGCTGGTCGAGGAGGTCTCGCACGAGACCGGCGACTTCGGCACGATGATCCAGGCCGAGGTCGAGACCGACCGCAAGAGCTACCTTGCCGCCGGCACCCTCTTCGGCAAGCAGTACGTCCGGCTCGTGAGGCTGGGGCCCTACCACCTCGACGCCCACCTCGACGGCAATTTGCTCGTCTTCACGCACCACGACCGGCCCGGCCTGATCGGCTTCATCGGCACGACCTTCGGCGCCCACGGCGTCAACATCGCGCAGATGAACGTCGGCCGCAAGCAGCCCGGCGGCGAGGCCATCGGCGTCGTCAACCTCGACAGCGTCCCCCCCGCCGACGCCCTCGACGCCGTCCGCGACCACCCCGACATCCTCTCCGTCAGCCTCATCCGCCTCCCCGAGGCCGGCGCCACCCCTCCGTGGCTCGGGCCGTGAACATCCGTAGGATCCGCTATTGCGGACCATCTTTTCCTATTTCGAAAAGATGGTCCGCAATAGCGGACCTTACGGGATCAAGGCTTGCCGGCGGCCCGTTGTTGGGCCTCCTGCTCGCGGATGCGGAAGTAGTTGACCGCGGTCGCGGCGACGCTCGGGTCGGGGTCCCCGGCCGCGGCGCGGAGAGCCTTGGCGATCCGGTCGGGTGCGGACACGATCGGTCTGAGGGACTCGATCGCCCGGCAGCGGAGGTTGACGTCGCGGCTCCTGGCCAGGATCGAGATGAGGACGTCCGCGACGTCGTCCGTGTCGTGGGCAAGGCTATTGGCGGGGTCCATCCGGCCGACGTCGGCCAAGGCCCGGGCCGCGGCGCGACGGACAGCCCGGTCAGGCTCCTTGAGGGCGTCGATCAGGACCCCCAGCAACGGCATTTGCTCCCCATGTCGTTGGGCCCAGGCGGTATAGCCGACCCCCCTCAAATCGCCGATCACATAGTTATTGATAAAAACGAGTTTCTCCCGGTCGTAGGCTTCGCTCAGCACGTCGACGGCGACGTGTCCGTCGCCGACTTTGACCAGCAACGCGGCGGCGGCCAGGCGGACGGCGGGGTCCGGGTCCTTGAGCAAGGCCTTGACCGCGGCCGGTGCCTCTGTGGCGGGCACGTCCCCGCCGAGCGAGGTCAGTGCCATCCTGACGGGCAGGATCTCGCCGAGTCCGATCAGAACGTCCTCGCGCACCCGAGGGCTATCGTCCGAGAGCACGCCGAGCAGGGCCGGGGCGGCAGCATCCAGGAGCCCGGCGTTCTGCCTGACATCCGTGGCCCAGTAGACTACCTCCTTCGCGAGCAAGGTTGCGGCCAGCTCGCGGACCTTCTCGTCCGGGTCCTTGAGGGCGGCGACAAGGGCCTCGCACTTCGACTCCGGTGGCATTGCCGTGCGGAGAAACCAGTCGAGTGCCTTCCGACGGACGGCCGGGTCGGTGGACTTCAGGTCGTCCGGTGTGAAGCTCACGCTCCTTCGTCGTTGGACTCCGCGCGGCCGAACGACGGGCCTGGTCTCCACGACAACCGGCGGGGGCGGCTCCGGCCGGTCCGGCCCGACGAGGGCGACCCACCAGGTCCGGACCCAGGCGCGTGGGATCTGTGCCAGTCCCCAGGCGATGACGGCGAGGGCGAGAAGGCCGCCGAACCGCCACCAACGCCGGTGGGCCCGACGGCGGCGATCCTCCGCCTGCGCGAGGACGGTCGCCTCGTCGTTGATGGAACGGATCGCCGCCATCCGGGCCGCGAACGGGACGGAATCGGGCGGGTCGGGGGGCGTCGGTTGGAGATCAGGGTGCCCCATTCGCCTTCCCTTTGTTGAGGCGAGGGTCGCCGGCCGCGTCGGCCCGCAGCCGCGGGTCGGGGTCGGACTTAGCAACGAAGCGGAGGGCGTCGCGGACGGAGGGGGTATCGGCGGCGATGGAGCGGAGGAGATTGAGGGCGCGGCTGCGGCGGGCGAGGTCGGGGCTGGTGCGGAGGATGGCCGCGAGGGCGTCGGCCACCTTGTCCGAGTCGAAGTCCATCCGGCCGAGGTCCGCCAGGCCGAGCGCGGCGGCTCGACGGGTCGGGCAATCGGGTTCGGTCAGGCCGTCGACGAGGGCCGCGAGGATCGGCCCCTGCTGATGCGGGCCGGGGCCCCAGAACCTCCGGCCGAGGGTCTTCAGGTGTTCCAAGGATGTTGGGGACGGGAAGCGTTGATGCTCCAGGTCATAGGCGTCGGCCAGGGCGTCGGCCGCGACCTCGCCATCGCCGAGGCGGACGATCAGGGCGGCGGCGGCCATCCGGACGGCGGGGTCCGCGTCCTCGAGTAGCGGCTTCAGCCGGGCGACGTTCTCGGGGTCGGGCATCAGCGTGTCGAGGGCCAGGAGGGCGGCCTCGCGGACCTTCGGGCTCTCGTCCAGGAGCAGTTCCAGGAGCGCGTTTGTGGCCACCATCACGGCCTTGGGGTCGTGGTAGCGGAGCAAGGAGAACTGGCCGGAGGCCGCCGCCAGAGAGCCGGCGGCCTCGATCCGGACGCCCTCGTCCGGGTCCTTGAGGGCCTTCAGCAGCGCGTTGCCGATGGCGGTGGGGTCGAGCCTCGCCGCCGGGTAATTGGAGCCGAGCCGGCCCGCGGCCGCCCGCCGGACCTCGGGGTCGGGGTCGGCCAGCGCCGCGATGTCCTTGCCCGGGTCGGCGTCCGGGCCGAGCCGCCGGCCACGGCCGACGTAGCCCGCCGCGACGGGGACCTTGGATGTCCCCGGAAGGGTCGGGTTGGCGATGGGTCCCTCGGACGTCGCCCGGCGGGCCCGCAGGATCACTCGCTGGATCTGGGCCAGGCCCACGAGGGAGCCCAGGGCGAGTGCCGCGCCGCCGAGCCACCACCAGAGGCGACGAGCCCGGCGGCGGTGGTCCTCGGCCCGCGCGACGACGATCGCGTCGTCGTTGATGGAACGGATCTCCGCCAGCCGCGCCCCGCGCGCGGCCGGGCCGGGCCGGTCAGAAGGCGTCGAGGGTGTCATGGCCGTATGGCTTGCGCCCCGAGTAGTAGGCGACGACATGGGGACGGGTCATGAAGTAGAGCATGAGGCCCGGGAAGATCGGGTAGATCAACGGACCGGCGAAGCCGCCGATCAGGCCCCCCAACGCCGCCCCGATGTCGGCCGGGGTGACGGCCTTCGCGTACAGGTCCGAGAGCGGCCGGTAGAGGAACGTCAGGAAGACGACGAAGTTGACGACCACCATCACGAGGGCGTACCAGGCGAAGCCGATCGCCAGGGTCCGGCCGTACGGCCGGCCCTGGAGCAGGCCGATGCCCGAGGCCAGGAGCACCACGTGGGCGACGATGGCGACGGCCGAGCTGGTGACGTTGATCGCGAAGTAGGTCGGGTTCTCGGCCATGACGTCGGTGACGGGGTTGGCGCCCTTGGGGGTGTTGCCGGCGAGGAGAACCGCCAGGCCGATCGGCACGAAGACCAGGGTCAGGGCGCCGAAGATGATATTGAGGACGCCGAAGACGGTTCCCGACGTCGGCCGCACGTTCGTCGCCGCCGGCCGCCACGACTCGGCTCGGGCGCGGGGCGGGGCGAAGGGGTTGTCGCGGGGCCCGGATTCCATCGACATGGGGGGACCTTATCGAGTCAAAAAGTGGCCACCCATCCCCCGCGCGGCCGGCACCGGGGCCGGCCGCGCGAGGAAGGATTCAGTCGAGGGCGACGGTGACGGTCTTGTGCTCGGTGTAGTTGTCGAGGGCCCGCTCGCCCAGCTCGCGGCCGATGCCGCTCTGTTTGAAGCCGCCGAACGGCGCGGCGGCGTCGAAGACGTCATAGCAGTTGACCCAGACCGTGCCGGCGCGGACGCGGTCGGCAATGGCGTGGGCCTTGCCGATGTCGCGGGTCCAGACGGCCGCGGCCAGGCCGTAGTTCGTCGCGTTGGCCCGCTCGATGACCTCGTCGATGTTCTTGAACTTGATGACCGACAGCACCGGGCCGAAGATCTCGTCGCGGGCGATGTCCATGTCGTCCTTCACGCCGTCGAAGATCGTCGGCTCGATGAAGAAGCCCTTCGCGCCGTGCCGCTTGCCGCCGGTCACGCACGCGGCCCCCTGCTTCTTCCCCTTGTCGATGTACGACATGATCTTATCGAACTGCGCCTTGTCGACTTGCGGCCCCTGCTCGGTCTGGGGGTCGAAGGGGTCGCCGAGGCGTCGGGCCTTGACCTTGCCGGCGATCCTGGAGACGAACTCGTCGTGGACCGACTCCTGCACGAACAGCCGGCTGCCGGCGCAGCAGCACTGGCCCTGGTTGAGGTAGAGGCCGACGAGCGAGCCGTCGACGGCCGCGTCCAGGTTCGCGTCGGCGAAGACGATGTTGGGGCTCTTGCCGCCGAGCTCCAGGGTCACGCGCTTGAGGGTGTTGGCGGCGTTACGCATGATGACCTGGCCGACCTCGGTCGAGCCGGTGAAGGCGACCTTGTCGACGCCGGGGTGCTTGACCAGCGCGTCGCCGGCCGTCTCGCCGAAGCCGGGGACGATGTTGATGACGCCCGGCGGGATGCCGGCCTCGAGCGCCAGCTCGCCGAGGCGGAGGCAGGACAGCGGGGTCTGTTCGGCCGGCTTCATCACGACCGTGCAGCCCGCGGCGAGGGCCGGGCCCCACTTCCAGGCGACCATCAGCATCGGGAAGTTCCACGGGATGATCTGCCCGACGACCCCGACCGGCTCGCGCTTGGTGTAGCAGAAGTAGTTGCCGCGGATCGGCACCGTCTGGCCGTGGATCTTGTCGGCCCAGCCGGCGTAATACCGCAGGCAGTCGATGACCAGCGGCAGGTCGGCGTTGCGGCTCTCGCGGATCGGCTTGCCGTTGTCGAGCGTCTCGAGCTCGGCCAGCTCGTCGATCCGCGACTCGATGAGGTCGGCGAGCTTGCCGAGCATCCGGCCGCGGTCGCGGGCGTCGACCTTGCGCCAGGGACCGGAGTCGAACGCCTTGCGGGCGGCCTTGACGGCCAGGTCGATGTCGGCCGCGGTCCCCTCGGCCACCTCGGCGATGACGTCCTCGGTCGCCGGGTTGATCGTGGCGAATGTCTTGCCCTCGACGCCGTCGCGCCACTGCCCGTCGATGAGCATCTTCGTCTGGAACGACTTGCGCGTCTTGCGCCTCGGTTCGGTGGCGGTCGCCATGGGTCGTCACTCCCTTCGCATTGAGTTCGGTCGTCGTCCCTTCGTCGTCCTACAGGCCGTCGGCCTCATCTTACGTTGGCATGTTGAGGCCGGGCAAGAAACCCTCACCCCGGCCCTCTCCCGGGGGGAGAGGGGGTAAAACGTCCTCCCTCTCCCCCCGGGAGAGGG
>DASZMJ010000654.1:0-4269 GCA_035551935.1 Isosphaeraceae bacterium | reverse complement strand
ATTGATCCGCAGACGATGCAGATAAGAAAATAAATTCATGAATTTATTTTCTTATCTGCATCGTCTGCGGATCAATTCTGCTTTCTTCATCTTCCCTGCTTGCGCGGGAGCTTCTCGTCGGCGTTGGCCGCGTCGTACAGGAACGCGGCGAGGACGACGGCGGCCTGCTTGAGGTCGTCGGCCTGGAGGCGGTCGTAGACGTCCATGTTCGAGTGGTGGGTGCGGGCGTTGTAGTCGACCGGGTCCTGGATGAACTGGAAGGCGGGCAGGCCGGCGGCGTCGAAGGACTGGTGGTCGGTGCCGCCGGTGGGGGAGGCGGTCAGGGTGGTGGCGCCGAGGTCGCGGAATGGCGCCAGCCAGCGGCGGAAGATCGGCCGGACGGCCTCGTTGCCCTCCATGTAGACGCCGCGGATCTTGCCGGTGCCGTTGTCGAGGTTGAAGTAGACGGAGAGCTTCTCGTGCTCGGGCTTCGTGTCGGACCGCGCGGATTCCTGCGGCGGCGGGATGTCGGAGCCCGCGGCGAGGTTCCGGGGCCCTTGGCCGGGCCCCTGTCGGCGGGTGACGCCGCCGAAGTGCTCGGCGACGTAGGCGCGCGAGCCGAGCAGGCCCTGCTCCTCGCCGGTCCAGAGCGCGATCCGGATCGTCCGCCTCGGCTGGAGCTTCAGCGCCCGGAGGATGCGGACGGCCTCCATCGCCGACGCGACGCCGGCCGCGTTATCCGTCGCGCCGGTGCCCGAGTGCCACGAGTCGAGGTGGCCGCCGACCATCACCAGCTCGTCCTTGAGGTCCGAACCGGGGACCTCGGCGACGGTGTTGTAGCCCATCGGGTCCTCGTCGTGGAACGCGACGGCCAGGTCGAGTGTGATCTTCAGCGACTCGCCCTGCTGGAGCATGCGGACGAGCCGGTTGTAGTGCTCGGCGGCCATCGTGATCTGCGGCGGGGTCTTGGTCGCGGTTACGTCCCACGCGCGAGGGCTGTAGCCGAGGGCGGCGAGCCCGGGCTGGGCGCGGTTCTCCGAGGTGTCCTCGCTCGCGGGCAGGGGGATCACGGCCTGGGCGACGAAGAGGGTGCCGCCGTCGCCCTGGCCGCTCGGGTCGATGATCGCCGCGGCCCCTCCTTCCATGGCGAGCCGCAGTGCACGGGTCGCTTGCCGGAGGCGGGCCATCCGCTGGGCCGGGTCGAACGGCTGGCCGTTCGGGCCGGGCTGGCCCGCGGGGCCATTGGCGTTCGGCCGGCCGTTCGGGCCGGGCTGGCCGGCGGCGGCGAGGGCCCGGAAGCGGGCGCGGGGCTCGTTGGGGGCGGCGTCGGCGAGCCGGAGCAGCTCCGAGTCGGTCAACCGGCTGGCCATCGGCTCGAACCGGGTCGAGAGGTCGCGCGGGCGGCGGACGAGGACGATCTTGCCCTTGAGCTTGCCCTTGTATTGCTCGAGCGCCTTCTCGTCCTGGGTGTCCAGATACACGACCTCGGCGGTGATGGGGCCGTCGGTGCCTTGCGACCAGGCCTTGGGGAAGGCGATCAGCGGGATGCACTGCGGCTCGACGACCTGGATGCTGAACCGCTTGAGGCTCCAGCCGCGGCCGAACGGCCCCCAGGCTTCCAGGTGGGCATTCGAGAGCCCCCACGAGGACAGCCGGTCGCGCGTCCACTCGTTGGCGCGCTTCATGCCGGGCGAGGCGGTCAGGCGCGGGCCGATGACGTCGGTCAGGTAGCTCAGCGTCTTCATGACCTCCGACCGCTCCAATCCCTCCTCGCGGATCTTGGCGATGGCCGACTCGACGGCCCTGGCCGGGGGGCGGCCGACGTCCTTGGCCACGTCCTTGGCGGTTTCTTGATTCGGCAGTTGCGCCGGCACCTGGGCCGGCAGGCGTGACGACACGGCGAGGACGAAGATCAGGCTGAACACGGCGGCGACGAGGCGGCGCGGCAACATTGGGGCCTCCCGGTGGGTGCGGGGATCGCTCGAAATCGATCGTTCCCGACTCTTCGAAGAGCGTCGGCTCGGCGGCGACCGGCCGCGATCGCGCGGGCGTTTCTCCCGGGGGGGGCTGGCAGTTCCCGATAGCGTAGCGGATTCGCCGTCGCCCACAAGCGGCGGGGGGCGACCCGGGGCGCTTTTTTCGCGGATGGTTGTATCCGATCGGCCCGCTCCCGCACACTAAGGGGAAACGCGGTCGAGGCGAGGCTCGGTGGCGGGGCCGAACATGGCGAGCATCCAGCGAGGCGGGGTCTTGCGGCAGGTCGAGCGCCTCTTCGGCGACGGGACCGTCGCGGGCCTGAGCGAGGGACAGTTGCTCGAGCGATTCCTCGCCCGCGGCGACGAGGCGGCGTTCGCGGCGATCGTGGCGCGGCACGGGCCGATGGTCCTGGCCGTCTGCCGGAGGGTGTTGAACGACGCGGCCGACGCGGAGGACGCCTTCCAGGCGACGTTCCTCGTGCTGGTGCGGCGCGGCCGGGCGATCCGGAACCGGGAGTCGCTGGCGAGCTGGCTGCACGGGGTCGCGCACCGAGTGGCCGCGCGGGCGCGGCTCGACGCGGCCCGGCGGCGTCGGATCGAGGTGCGAGGCGCCATGGACCCGAGCCAATCCGTCGCCGCGGCCGTGCCGGACGACCTCGCCCCGGCGATCCACGAAGAACTCGCGGCGTTGCCGGAGAAGTACCGGGCGCCGGTGGTGCTCTGCTACCTCGAAGGACTCTCGCACGACGAGGCAGCGCGGGCGCTCGGCTGGCCGATCGGCACGGTCAAGGGGCGGCTGGCCCGGGCGCGCGAGCGCCTGCGCGGTCGCCTCGAACGGCGCGGGATCGCGGCCGCGGGCGGCGCGCTCGTGGCGGCGATCTCGGCGCGGGGGGCGACCTCGGCGGTCGTGCCCCACGAACTCGCGGAGGAGACGATCCGGGCCGCGACGCTCGTCGCGGCGGGCAAGGCGGCGGCGATCGGGGCGTTCTCGGCGCGCGTCGCGACCTTGGCGGAAGGGGTAATCAAGGCCATGATCCTCGCACAATGGAAAGGCATCCTGCCGGTCGCCCTCGTCGCCGCGGGCGTCGTCGCGACCGGCGTCGTCGCCCACGCCTATCAAGCCAGCGGGCGACCCGAGCGGCGGAACAACCCCGTGGCCGGGGCCAAGGCCTCGGACACCGAGCCGGCGGCCGCGGACGAGAAGACCGGGCCCGACGGCGGCGGCCTGACGAGCGTCGAGCCGGCCGACGCCCCGCGCGACCTCCGGGCCGAGCGCGATCGGCTGGCCCTCCGCGCGTTCAAGCAGGCCCTCGACACCGATGAGCTGCCCGACGTCGACCGGCTCAACGCCTGGTCGCGCCGCATCCTCGACGGCGAGGCGGCCCGCCACGGCCAGGGCGATCTCGCAAGGCGCGAGGCGCTCCGCCAGCATTTCGGCCGCATGAAGGACGTCGAGCACGCCGTGCGGAGCTGGGCCGCCAAGCACAACGAGGACGCCGGGCTCGCGCTGACCGCCGCCGTCTACTACCGCGCCGAGGCCGAATTGCTGCTGGAAGAGGGCCGGCCCGGCCCCGGCGACGCATCCGCGCCCGCCCCGAAGGCGGCCGCGCCCAGGCCCGCGGCCCCCACCGAGAAGCCGAGGGACAGCGCGACCGGCCTGGGAAGCGTCGACACGAAGAAGGGCACCCCCGGCGCCAAGGGCTACCTGACCGGCGGCAGGGACCCGCGCTCGATGGCGATCCTCGACAAGCTCGACGACCCGATCGACATGCCCTTCGAGAGCGAGACACCGTTGAGCGAGGTCATCAAGTACATCAAGTCGGCCACCGCCAAGGGCCCCGGCGAGGCCGCGATCCCCATCTACGTCGATCCGCTCGGCCTCCAGGAGGCGGAAAAGACCATGGAGTCTACGGTCACGCTGAACCTCCAGGGCGTCCCCCTCCGCACGACCCTCCGGCTCATGCTCAGCCAGCTCAACCTCGAATACGCCGTCGAGGACGGTGTGCTCATCGTCTCCAGCCCCGACCAACTCGCCGAGCTGCGCTCCCGCCAGGGGCCGCAGTTCGAGTACGAGGACTACGAACGCAGGAAGAAGCAGGAGCGCCAAGAGGAAGAGAGGGCCGTAAAGTCCGGCGGCGGCGGCATCGGCGGCAAGAGCTTCCAGTGATCATCCCGGTCGGGTGGCACGCTACGCCGTCCACCTTAACGGGATCTCCGGCTGCGGAAACTTCCGCGCTTTCTGGATTTCCGCCTCGGTGGCCGATTGGATCTTGGGCGGTCCGGGTGGCTTCTCCCGCTTCTTCCGCGGATAGTT
>DASZMJ010000653.1:0-8106 GCA_035551935.1 Isosphaeraceae bacterium | reverse complement strand
GACGTCACGGGTCGACCCCGACTGGCGCCACAAGCGGCGCCGCTGCCAGCCGTTGAGCTTGAGTCGTTCCATGGCGTGCCTCCGAAAGATCGGGCACGCAACGGATGGGCCGTGAAAAAACTACTGCGGACCTGCTTAGTGGCTGGGGAGCCCCTGGACAGGGACGCGATGCGGACCATCGTCCTCGCCGTGAGGCTCCCCGGCTCGGCCGAACGCGACCGCCCGCCCGACCCCGGCGAGGCGCCGGCCCGTTGGCGATGCCGAAACCCGCACTGCCTCCACAAGGACCGCTGGTGGATGTCAGCCCAAGGGGTCGTCAACTGCCGGAACTGCCGCCCGCCGGCATTCCCCGGCCTGGCCGTCGATGAAGGGGACGCCCTCGATCCCCCTTCGGTCGAATCCGGCCGCTCGAATCAGGCGAACATCCGGCGCTTGCCCGGACTCGACGCCCTCGATGAGAAGGCCGCCAAGTCGCGTGCGACGACACATCCCCATCGGCAGACCCCGGCGGAAGCCCGCCGCTCATGACCTCGACGCCGGCGCGATGTCTCCGGCAATCAACGCTATGACATGGCCATGTTGCCCATGACACCGCTGTCGGCTATCGTGGGCATCCATACACCAGGAACTCACAGCGAGATCGACCGATGTCCTCCACCTTCAAGCGAAAAGCCGACAAAAACCGTCGGGGCACCCCGTACTACTTCAGCTATACCGACGAGAACGGGACGCGGCGGACGAAGAAGGGCTTCTCCGACAAGGCCGCGACCGAGGCCCTCGCGGAGAAGATCGAACGGAACGCCCGGCTCCGCCGGATGGGCATGATCGACCCCAGGGCCGATCGCTACGTCCAGGCCGAACACCGCCCCTTGGAAGAGCATGTCGCCGAGTACCACGCCGCGCTCCTGGCCAAGGGGAACACCACCAAACACGCGAACCTGACCCGGACGTTCGCCCGCAAGATCATCGCCCTGACGAAGGCCGAGCGCATCTCGGACCTGACCTCTTCCGGGGTCCAGAGCGCGATCGGCACCCTCCGGGCGGAGGACGCCTCGCTCCGCACCTGCAACGCCTACCTCCGGGCCATCAAGGGTTTCACCCGATGGCTCTGCCGCGACGGCCGGGCCCGCGAGGATGCATTGGCCTACGTCCAGGGGTTCAACGCCACCACCGACCGTCGCCGCGAACGTCGGGCATTCTCGGGGAAGGAGTTGGCCCGGCTGATCGAGGCCGCCGAGAAGGGGCCGATCGTACTCGGCATGCCCGGCCCCGAGCGGGCCATGCTCTACCGGCTCGCCGTCGGGACGGGCTTCCGGGCGGGCGAGATTCGGAGCCTGACGCCCGAGTCCTTCCGCCTCGACGGCAACCCGCCAACCGTGACCGTGGCCGCCGCCTACTCGAAGCGCCGTCGCGACGACGCCCAGCCGATCCGGCCCGACTTGGCCGACACCTTGCGACCGTGGCTCAACGGCAAGGCCGCCCGCCTTCCTGTCTTCAACCTGCCGGAGAAGACGGCCGCGATGCTCCGCGACGATCTGAAGGCCGCCGAAATCCCCTACCGCGACGCTGCCGGCCGGATCGCCGACTTCCACGCCTTCCGGCACACCTTCGTCTCGATGGTCGTCCAGACCGGGGCCTCGGTCAAAGTCGCCCAGGAACTGGCCCGCCACTCGACGCCGACCCTGACCATCGGCCGATACGCCCACGTCGGCCTTGAGGATCAGACCGCCGCCCTATCGGCCCTCCCCGCGCTCCCCGGCGCGACCCCGGCCCCCGAGCCCGTGGAGGGCATCGCGCACGACCCGCCTACCAAGGGCCCCGAGCGCGCAGCGCCGGCGCAGCGGGCGTGCGGCGGGGCGGGGCAGGATGAGGCACGACCTGGCGAGATGGCCGCCGATCATGCTTCGGCCGACGGCGATCGTAAACCCGAGGTCGTGAAAGAGTTAGACGCCACCGGGCGGGGCCTGGCGGCGTCTGGCGAAAATGCCCCCTGTAGGACTCGAACCTACAACCCGCTGATTAAGAGTCAGCTGCTCTGCCAATTGAGCTAAGGAGGCGGGCTTTTTCGGACGGACGACCCCACTATAAGGGAAAGGGGAGCGAGGTTGCAATCCCTCCCTCGGCCCGGGAGGAGGGCCGGCGGGCGATGGCGTCCAGGGGGGGCGGGGCGTAAGATGGCGGACCGGGGATGGGGCCGGGGAGGTGGGTTCGGAGGCCGAGGGAATCATGCGCGGGGCCGATGCGAAGGGGCCGATGGTCGGCGTGGTGATGGGGAGCCGGTCGGACTGGGAGACCTTGCGCCCGGCGACGGAGGTGCTGGCGGACCTGGGTATTCCGCACGAGGCGAAGGTCGTCTCGGCGCACCGGACGCCCGACCGGCTCTTCCAGTATGGCCGGATGGCCGAGTCGCGCGGCCTGGAGGTCCTCATCGCCGGCGCCGGCGGGGCGGCGCACCTGCCGGGGATGCTCGCTGCGGTCACGATCCTGCCGGTGCTGGGCGTGCCGGTCGAGAGCAAGGCGCTGCGGGGGCTCGATTCCTTGCTGTCGATCGTCCAGATGCCCAAGGGGGTGCCGGTCGGCACGCTGGCCATCGGGCCGTCGGGGGCGGCCAACGCGGCGCTTTTGGCCGCGGCGATGCTGGCGCGGAAGTACCCGGAGATCCGGTCGGCGTTGGCGGCGTTCCGGCAGGCGCAGACGGACGCCGTGGCCGAGGCGCCGGAATGACCGGCGCGGCCGCGACGTTGCGGCCCCCGGCGAGCCTGGGGGTCATCGGCGGCGGCCAGCTCGGCCGGATGTTCGTCCAGGCCGCGCAGCGGCTCGGCTACCGCGCGGGGGTCCTGGCCGCGACCGCCGACGCCCCGGCGGCGCAGGTGGCGCACTGGTCGGTCGTCGGGCCGCCCGACCACCTCCCGGCGCTCCGGGCGTTCGCCGACCGGGCCGAGGCGATCACCGTCGAGTTCGAGAACGTCTCGGCCCCGGCCTTGCGATGGCTGGCGAAGCGTCGGGTCGTGCGGCCGGGGTGGCGGACTTTGTGGGTCAGCCAGGATCGGCTCCGCGAGAAGACGTTCCTTGATCGCCTCGCCATCCCGCTGGCCCCGTGGCGGCCGGTGCGTTCCGAGGACGAGCTGCGCGCGGCCGTCGCTACGCTCGGGACGCCCTTGATCCTCAAGACGGCGGCCTCGGGCTATGACGGCAAGGGGCAGGTCCGACTCGATCGCGACGACGAGGCCGAATCGGCGTGGGCGAGCCTGGGGCGGGTGCGATGCGTGGCCGAGGGGGTCGTCGACTTCGAGGCGGAGGTCTCCGTCGTCGTCGCCCGCGGCCAGGACGGCCGGGCGGTGTCGTATCCGGTCGGCTTGAACCGGCACGAGCGGCACATCCTCGACTCGACCCGGATGCCGGCGCCGGTCGGCCCGGCGGTGTCGCAGGAGGCCCGCGCCACGGCGTTGGCGATCGCCGAAGCCCTGGGGACGGTGGGGGTGTTGACCGTCGAGTTCTTCGTGACCGCCGTGGGGGATCTCCTCGTCAACGAGCTGGCCCCTCGGCCGCACAACTCGGGGCACCTGACGATCGAGGCGGCCGTTTGCAGCCAGTTCGAGCAGCAGGTCCGCGCCCTCTGCGGCCTGCCCCTGGGCTCGAGCGACCTGATCTGCCCCGCCGCGATGGTCAACCTCCTCGGCGACCTCTGGGCCGCCGGCGAGCCCGACTGGGAGGCCGCGCTGGCCGCCGACCCGGGCGTCATGCTCCACCTTTACGGCAAGATCACCCCCGCCCCCGGCCGCAAGATGGGGCATCTGACCGTCCTCGACCCCGACCCCGACGCCGCCTTGGCCCGAGCCCTGGCCGCGCGGCGGGCCCTGTCGGGGAATGAGGCCGGGGATTGAGTGGGAGAACGATTCGCGATTCGCGAGTTCGCAAGGGAGGTCCCGCCATGTCGAGGAACATCATCCCCGTCGCGCTCGTCGTCGCCGCGATCGCCGGCGTCCCGGCCCGCGCGGCGGAGCCGATCGTCGTGGACGTCTGGCCGGGCAAGGTGCCGGGGGACGTCGGCATCAAGGGGGAAGAGACCAGCCGGATCCACCGGTCGCCCCTGGTGGGGCCGACGAAGCTGATCACGAAGGTCTCGAAGCCGACGCTCACGGTCTACCTGCCCCCGAAGGGGCATAACACCGGGACGGCGATGATCATCTGCCCGGGGGGCGGCTACTGGGACCTGTACTGGGAGCTTGAAGGGGAAGAAGTGGCCTCGTGGCTGAACGCGCACGGGATGGCCGGCATCATCCTCAAGTACCGCTGCCCCCGCCGTCCCGGCGAGGTCGAGCGCGAGCCCCCGATCGGCCCCCAGCTCGACGCGCAGCGCGCCGTCCGGATCGTCCGGAGCCGGGCCGCCGATTGGGGGATCGACCCGAAACGCATCGGCATGGTCGGCTTCTCCGCCGGCGGCCACCTGGCGCTCGCGACCGCCACCAACTTCTCGAAGCGCCTCTACGACCGCATCGACGCCGTCGACGACCTCAGCCCTCGCCCCGACTTCGCCGTCCTCTGTTACTCCGGCTACCTCAAGGCCCGCGACAAGGACGCCATCAACCCGACGATGACCATCCCCGCCGACACTCCCCCCGTCTTCCTCGCCCACGCCTCCGACGACCGCGAGAGCTACGGCGGCTCCCTCGCCGAGAATAGCGCATTCATGTACATCGCCCTCAAGCGCGCCGGCGTCCCCGCCGAACTCCACATCTTCGCCACCGGCGACCACGACTTCGGCGTCCGTCAGAACGAGAGGCTGCCGTCGAGCTGGACGGGGCTGTGCCTCAAGTGGCTGGAAGAGCGCAAACTTTTGGATTATAATAAATGGAAATAAAGGAGGATTATTACTTCGGCTCGGTCGCCTGGCTGGCCCGCCGGTGCTCGGGCGCGCCGGGCCGCCCGGGGCGACATGCGACGAACAGCGAGGCGACCGCAAGCGCGGCGCAGAAGATCGCCGGGGCCGCCGAAGGACGGGCGGGGGAGAGGTCCCAGAGCAGGACGCGGCCGCTCCAGTCGGCGGAGGCGAGGGTGCGACCGTTGGGGGCGAAGAGGACCGTTGTCACATCGGACGTATGGCCGACCAGTCGCGCGCGGACGTGGCCGGAAGCCAGGTCCATGAGGGTGATGGTCTGGGTGTGTTCGGACGAGACGAGGTCGCCCATGACGAGCGGCCAGGCCCGGCGCCTGAGGCCGCTGGGGAGGGAGTCGAGCCACTTCGGGGCCGAGTTCGGACTCTGGCTCAAGACCGTCGCCAGGAGGCGGCCGTCGGGGGAGATGGCCAGGGGGGTGTGGTTGTGCGTCGGCGTGGCGATCGACCGGACCCTGCCCGTCGGCAGGTCCAGGATCTTGAGCACGCCGTTCCAGCCCACCGCGGCGAAGGTGCGGCCATCCGGCGCGAAGGCGAAGGTGGGGGCCTGGAACTTGGAGGTCCCCTCGGGAGTGCGGTTGTCGAGGCGATGGAGCGTGGCCCCGGTGGCAGCGTCGTTCACGACGACGGTCCAGGCGTCGTCTGTCGCGTAGGTCGCGCCGCCTGGGGCGATGAAGACCGGACCGACCGAGGGGAGCCGGGCCCAGTGGCCGTACGGGTCGCGGCGGATCTCGGCATCCCAGAGGCGGAGGCGGGGGTCGGCGCCGGCCCTGACCCGGGCGATGGCGAGCGTCCATCCGTCCCGATGGGCGACCCGACCCGGCAGCACGATCGGGGCGCCGATGGCCTGGCCGGTCGCCAGGTCGTAGAAGGTGGCGACCGATCGGAGGGGGCGCGATCGATCGGCATGGTCCGGCGGGAGCTGCATCTCGGGGTCGATCGGCCGGGGGGTACCGTCGGGATTCGTGTGCCAGAGCAGGGGGGTCGAGCCGTGCTCCTCGACGATGAGCGTCTTGCCGTCGTCCGCGAAGGCGAGCCACTCGCGCTTCCCCTTCCAGCCGGCCGATATCGACCGGCAGGGTGCGAGCGGAGTGCGGAAGGGTATCGATTGCAGCTCGCGCCCGCTCGAACTGTCCCAGACCCGGATCAAACCGTCCTCGCCCGCCGCGGCCAGCCGCCGGCCGTCGGGAGCGAAGGCCAGCGCGAGGCCGGTCTGTCCGTAGTAGGGGCTGGTGAACCACGACAGCTCGGCCCGTGCGTGCCTCAAGGTCGCCCGCGGCCGGATCACCGGCACGCCGACCGCCCGGCACCACTCAAGCCGGGCGGCGACTGCGGAGAGCAGGACGGCCAGGGAGAAGTAGAATCGCCCCCGCGTCCGCCGTCGCCGCGCCCCGCGCTCGTCGATGGCCGTGCTCATCGGACGACCCCTCCCGGGCCTCACTCGAGAATCTCATGAGTCGATCACGGCCGGACCGCCACGACGCGGAAGCCGATGTGGTCGGCCCTGCGCTCGGGCTCGAATCGCAGTCGACAGGCCGACCGGCAGGGCCAGCCGTCGTCGGCCCAGCAGCCGCCCCGGCGGACGCGCGAGTGGCTGCGGTCCGAATTGGCCGACGCGGTGGCCCTGGCCGAGTAGAGATCGGGATCGACACCGCCGGGCAGCTTCGCGTGATACCAGTCGCGGCACCACTCGAAGACGTTGCCGTGCATGTCGTGAAGGCCCCAGGGGTTCGCCGGGAAGCTGCCCACCTTGGCGGCCCGCTTGAGGGACGGCCCGCCTTCGGCGCCGCGATAGGGCGTCCCCTGGAAGTTCGCCTGCGAGCGGCTCAGGGAGTCGCCGAACGAGGTCGCCGTCGTCGTGCCGGCCCGGCAGGCGTACTCCCACTGCGCCTCGGTCGGCAGGCGGAACTCCCAATCGTCCGGCAGGTCGCCGGCCGCGCGGGCCCGCGCGGTCAGGCGACGGCAGAAGTCCTCCACCTCGGCGAAGTTGACGGCGTAGATCGGGAAACCGTCGCCCTCGCCCGCCGTGAGCGCGCCGGTGAATTTGCCCACGACCCGCTTCCACTGGCCCTGCGTCACCTCGAACTTGCCGATCCAGAACCCCTTGGTCAGCGTCACCTCGACCGCATCCTCGTCCGGCCGTCGCTCGGGCTCGCCGGGCGGGCTGCCCATGGTGAACCTGCCCGGCGGGCACCAGCAGAACCGGACGCCGACGACCTCGCGCTCGTCCCCGGCCCGGGTGCCGCCGAAGCCCGCGGCGGGGGGCGTGTCATCGCTCCACTTCGGGGACCCCTCGATTACGACGCAATCGCATGCGTATATCCCAAGCCCGAGCCAGGCGAGCGCGCCAAGGCATCGTGCGAGCGTCATGGTGCCGCCTCGTCGGTTCGCCGGGCCCGGAGCTGTCACAAGATGGTAGCCCCGGCGTGCCAGTCGTCGGGGGGTTGGGGGAGCCTGGCGGCGGCGTCGGGGGTGATCGCGCGCTTGGAGCGGATGGTGAAGTGGATCCAGCCGCCGCAGCGGGGGCAGCGGCCGGCGAAGCCGGTGTCGTCCCACCAGGCGCGCACCAAGGGATCGTGCACGTCGCGGCCGTGATCTCCGAGGCGGAAGTCGATGGCCTGCAACGCCTGGGTGCAGCCGGGATGCGGGCAATTCGCCTCGGGGTAGACGACGTGGGGCGCCATCGCTCGCTCGCGGCCTCCCTGCCGATAGAAGTCGTGCATCCGGTCCATGTCCGCGGCGGCCGGGGCCTTCGACGTTGCGGAGACTTCGGCCATCGCCCACCTCTTGTGTCGCCGTTGATGTGGTCGCGACGCTCTCCCTGAACTTCCATCCTAAGCCGGACCGTCCACGAGCGGAAGGCCGAGGAGGCCGGGCCACCGGGCCACGACCCGCGGCCGGCACGCCTTCCCGGCGGTCCGGCCGCGGCCGTACAATAGGGGTCGGTCCATCGCGGGGCGGAGGACGCCTCGGGTCGTCGTCCGAGGGAGGAGCACATGCCGATCCATGACTGGTCGAAGGTCGGGGCGGGGATCTTCCATCATTTCCACAACCTGTGGATCAACGAACTCTGCACCGCGCTCAATGACGGGCTGCTGCCGCGGGACTACTACGCGCTGCTCGAACAGTTCGTGGGGAACATGGGCCCGGACGTGCTGGCGCTCGAGACCGCGGGGGGCGGCGGGGGAGGCGCGGGCGGGGGACTGGACCGG
>DASZMJ010000652.1:0-11773 GCA_035551935.1 Isosphaeraceae bacterium | reverse complement strand
GACGAGACGATGAGCCCGACGACGGCGGCGACCGCCAGCACGAAGATGAGGTGGTGGGCCTTGAGGTAATCCTGGTGGTCGCTCATCACCGTGACCTCGATGGTGATGATCGCCCCGCACGCCGCCAGGAGGGCCCCCGACTTGGCGTCGGCGAACCGGATCCATTCGTTGATCACCTGATAGATGCGCCAGAGGTGCTCGGTCGCTGAGGCCAGCGACGTCGCACCCCGAACCTCTTCCTGGTCCGCCACGGCCGGCCCATCCTCTCCCGCCCCGGGTCGACGCCGACCGCGGCGGCTTGAATCGTTGAGTCGATGGAGAACACTGAGATTAGCAGCCCGCTCGAAGCCTGCTCAAGAAGAATCGGCGCAGCGGCGGACGATTCCGGCTCAACGCCGGGGGAGTCGGCCGATGCGCGACTCTTCATGCGTCCCGGTGCGGGGCAGTTGTTGCGGGGGAGGGGGGGTTGTAGGATCGTATCGTGTCCACGCGACCTCCGCGACCCCCCACGGAGAAGAGGGCCGATGACGGCCACGATCCAGTGCCCGAACCCGGACTGCCCGGCGACGTTCGCGGTCGGGGAGGGGCAGTTCGGCAAGAAGGCGAAGTGCCCGAAGTGCGGGACGAGGTTCGAGGTGGCCGTGGAGACGGTCGCGTCGGACAGGGTGACGCCGATCGCGCCGGGGGCGGACCCCGCCGTTCCTGCTCGGGGCCGCCTATGAGGCCGAGGGGCCGGGAACCTCGCCCCACTTCCGAGGCCGGATCGCCTGGGTCCGCTTCTCCGACGTCGTCCGCATTCACCGGGGCGGGCCCCCGACCAACGACGTCCCCCCGGCCGACGCGCACACCATGCTCCTGCTCGACTTCACCCGCGGCCCCGACGACCCCGCCATCCGCCGCGCCATCGACGAGAAGCACCTGACCCTCGAAGGCGCCCGCTTCGTCCGCGAGTCGCCCTGAGCCGGATCGAGCCGGATCGAGCCGGATCGAGCCGGGACGGCGTGTTCCACACGCCCGACAAGAATCGACCCATTCACGCGAGCACGCCGACGCAAAATGGACGCGGTTCGGTGAGGACCCGCCGTTCGTGTTCTCTACTTCGATTCAGCGACCCTTCGAGGGCGGATTTCGAGGCGATCGCACGACGGAGGAGGTTGACCGATGAGAGCCCGTCCCCTGGCGTCCCGCGGCCTGGCCCTGGTCCTGGTCCTGGGCGGCCTGGCCGTCGCGCCCGACGCCCGCGCCCAGTCGTCCGCCCCGTACGACGTCGAGCAGTGGTTCGCCCAGGCCGACTGCGCGTCGACCGACCCGGTCACCGGCCTCACGACCGAGATCCTGTTCGCCGGCATCATCGAGACGTCCCACTCACCGGGCGGGCCGCCGGTCACCACCACCTCCATCGAGGCGATCGTCGTCGTGTACGACGCGTCGTTCCACGTGTACTTCTTCGGCTCCGCCTTCGTCGCCGCCGACGCGGACTCCGTCGCGGTCGCGCCGAACCTGACCGCGGCCATGGTCGCCGACACGGTGTCGGTGTCGGACTTCTTCGACGGGACGACCGTCACCCTCGCCTTCGACGCGACGTTCGACGGGACCGGCGCGGTGCTCCGGGACGACACCAACGATCAGGTCAGCACGCCGACCACCAAGTTCGGCACGCACTTCAACGGCTCGTACCGCGACGCGACGTTCACCGGGACGTTCACGCTGGACGGCCTGGCGTTCACGCCCGACGTCGTCTTCCTGTCGGAGATCGCGGCGGTCAAGCAGGGCACGGTTTCCTTCATCAAGCCTTGACGGTCGGGTGGCGTCGGCCGGCCGATCCCGCCACCCGACCGCGCTCGCTCAGGCGAGGACGCGGGCCTCGGCCGGCTCGGGGGCCGGGTCGTGGTCGTAGGAGGCCATCGGGGCGGGCTCGAAGGGGTGGCCGCCCATCAGCTCGCCGACGCCCATGATGTAACCGCGCTCGCCGTGCTGCGAGAGGTCGAGGCCGACCTCCTCGTCCTCGGTCGTGGCGCGGAGCCCGACCAGCATGTCGACGACCTTCAGCACGACGAACGTGCCGAGGAAGCTGTAGCCCGCCGCGGCGACGAGCGAGATCGCCTGGTGGCCGAGCAAGGTCGCGTTGCCCATCAGCAGGCCGTCGGGGTTGCCGCTGATCCCGGCGACGGCGAAGACGCCGACGGCCAAGGCCCCGAAGGCGCCGCCGACCCCGTGGACGCCGAAGACGTCGAGCGAGTCGTCGTAGCCGAGCCGGCCCTTCAACAGGATCGCGCCGTAGCAGAAGAGGCTCACCAGCAGGCCGATCGCCAACGCCCCCATCGGCGCCACGAAGCCCGCGGCGGGCGTCACCGCGACCAGGCCGGCGACCGCCCCCGAGCAGGCGCCCAGGACGGTGGCCTTCCCCTTGTGCAGCCACTCGATCGCCGACCAGCTCACCACGGCGGCCGCGGCGGCGGTGTTCGTGTTGACGAAGGCCGCGACGGCCGACGTGCCCGCCGCCAGTGCGCTGCCGGCGTTGAAGCCGAACCAGCCGAACCAGAGCAAGGCGGTCCCCAGCGCGGTCATCGTCAGGTTGTGGGGGTGCATCTCCTCGGTGCCGTGCCCCTTGCGCTTGCCCATCACGAGCACGCAGCAGAGCGCCGCGACGCCCGAGATGACGTGCACGACCAGCCCGCCCGCGAAGTCGAGCGCGGGGAGGGCCTTGATCCAGCCGCCGGTGCCCCAGACCCAGTGCGCGACGGGGTCATAGATGAACGTCGCCCAGAGGAGGGTGAAGAGGAGGTAGGCCGAGAACTTCATCCGCTCGGCGAACGCCCCGGAGATGAGCGCCGGGGTGATCACGGCGAACATGAGCTGATACACCATGAAGAGCTGATGGGGGATCGTCGCCGCGTAGTCGGCGTTGGGCTCCAACCCCACCCCGCGCAGGCCGGCCCACTCGATGCCGCCGATGAGGCCGTGGAAGCTGTCCTTGCCGAAGGCGAGGCTGTAGCCGATCAGCACCCATTGCAACGCGATGACGCCGAGCAGGATGAAGCTCTGCTGGAACGTCGCCAGGACGTTCTTGCGACGGACCATGCCGCCGTAGAAGAGCCCCAGGCCCGGCGTCATCAGCATGACCAACGCGGCGCTGACCATCACGAACGCCGTGTCGGCGCCGTTGATCGCCGGCGTCGTCGCGGCCGCGGCCGTCTCCTCCGCCCGGGCGCCGGCCGGCAATGCCAGCAACGCCACGACCGCCAGTCCCGCCGCCGCTCTCCAAGCCGTTCGCATCCGAAGGACCTCCGAGGCAACGCCCGCCTTCGCGCGCGTCCTCGGGTTCTGGATGCGGGGCCCTACGGCGCCCCGTGCCGTTGCCCCGGCATCCTCGGCGATGCCGCGGAAACGGCCCGATCGAGGGCCGTCGGGCGTCCCACCCCTCCGGGGAGAGCGGAGCGGCGCTGCGCCACGTCGCATGTTTCGTTGTCAATCGATGAGCCGGGCACGACCCCACTCAACGCCCGCCCGACTTGCAAGCCCGATGCCGCACTCACGAAGCCGATGGGAAGGTGTCGACGCTAATCCTTTTCAGAGTGTGTCTTTCATTCGATGGAGTCGAATTCCTTCGGGGTCTTCGGTTTGCCGTCGTGCCCGTTTCGCGGGCGTTGCCGCCGAGGGAATCGACAGCCGACGGCCGAGCGATTCCGCGGCGGAAGGCCCGGGGGTCGGCGGGTAAAGGCCGCCGGGGCGCGGCCCCGCGGCGCGCGGTGTGGAGAAAAAAGGACGGGGCGTCGCTTCATTCCTCGGCTCAGGCGATAACATCCTTGACAGCAATTAGGCCTGCCAGCATCATGTCTAATCGGCACGGGAGAATGATTCCTATCTCTCTCAGGGAACTCATCCAATGCGCTTCAAGACAAGACGGTGTCTGCTGGCCATGGCGGCGCTGGGAGCGGCGTTCGCGGGCTCGGGCCGGGCCGACGCCGGCATGACGCTGACGGCGGACGGCATCGTGCAGGGCTTCAGCCTCTCGACCTTCGCCGACAACTTCCCCTCGACCAGCAACATCGGCCCCGTCGGCATCGGCTTCGCGCCCGGCGGCAACGTGCTGGTGACGGACTACGGCTCGGCGGCCGGCACGATGTACAACTTCGCGACCGACACCGACGGCCAGCACGCCGGCCCCGGTCTCGCGACGGCCACCTACGGCGCCAATAATCCCACGGGCATCGCGACCCTGGACGGCAACCTGTACATGGCCCTCCAGGGGAGTGGGGCGGTCTACCAGATCAACAACGACGGCACGTTCAGGCAGGTGATCGCAACCGGCATCCCCACGGCGACCGACATCGTCGCCGACCCGGCGACCGGCAAGTTGTACGTCTCCGCGCTCGGCAGCGGCATCTACGTGATCGATACGACCAACAAGAATCAGGTCTCCCGGCTCAGCACGATCAGCACCGACGGGATGTCGCTGAGCGCCGACGGCAAGACGCTCTACGTGGCCAACGGGGGGAACCTCCTGGCCGTCAGCACCGCGACCGGGTTGCAGACCCAGTACCTCGGCTTCATCTCGGGCCTGGACGGCACGGCGCTGGGGACGGGCACGCTGGCGGGCAACATCTTCGCCAACACGAACGGCGGCTCGGTCGTCGAGGTCAGCCTGAACACGCTCAATCAGACGGTGATCGCCAGCGGCGGCTCGCGCGGCGACCTGGTGAAGGTCGACCCGCACAACGGCACGCTCTTGCTGACGCAGTCCGACAGCATCCTGCGGCTCTCGCCGCCAACCGGCGGCGGGTTCGGCAACCCGGCCCCCGAGCCCTCGACCTTGATCCTCGCCGCCGTCGGCGGCCTGACCGGCCTCGGCGCCCGCTGGCGGCGCCGGCGGCCGGCCTGAGCGCTCACCGACCGCCGACGCGCGGGCCGCGGGCCCGGCCCCCCATTGGACCCGTGCCCCCGGGCCCGTGGCCCCGCGCCGTCCGGCGAGCGGATGCGCGTCACTTCGCCTCGCGCTCGAGGACGACGAGGAGGCGCTTGGTGCCCTCTTCGGAGGTGAAGTCGGTCGGCCGGTCGCCGTCCTCGCCCGGCGGGCTCGAGCACCACTTCAGCATGTCGCCGTCGAAGGAGTAGATACCCTTCGCGGTCTTGCCCACGTCGTCGTCCTTCTGCTTCGACTCGGTCGGCTCCATGTCGATCGTCTTGGGGTCCTTCGACGGGTCGAGCTTGAACTTGCCCTTGAGGATCGTCTCCCCCTCCTTGGTGATGGTGAAGGACTCGTCCTTGAAGATGAGTCGATACTTGTCGAAGTCCGCCTGGTCGCGGCCGTTCTCCCTCGACGAGGTCGGCCGCCAGGTCCCCTGGAGCTTCTTGGCGTCGGCCTTGGCGGCCTTTTCCTTGTCGCCCTCCTTGGCCTTGTCGTCGCGGGGCGCGACCGGGTTCGGGGCGGCGGCCGGGCGCGGCGACGCGGCCTCGGCGCGATAGAGGGCGAGGCCGGCGCCGAGCAGGGCGACGGCCGAGGCGGCGGTCGAGAGCTTGGTCAGGAGCATGGTCCTCAGGACTCCTCGGCAAAGTGCCGCGGCCCGCGCGGGGGACGCCCCCGCGGCCGCGCGACCCGTCGCGGCCAGGACCGTCGGCTCGATCAGGCGCGCCGTCGGCAACGCGGCCGAGGCGTCGCGGGTCGACAGGATCGCGGCCGGGGCCGCGGCGAAGGCCAGGCCGCGGCGGGCCAGTCGGGAACGGAGCCGCTCGCGGCCGCGATTCAGCCGCGACCAGACCGTCCCCGGCGCCACGCCGAGCGCCGCGGCCGTCTCGGCGACGGAGCGGCCCTCCAGGTCGTGCAGCACGATCGCCGCGCGATGCCGCGCCGGCAATCGGGCCAGCTCGGCGTCGAGGATCGGGCGGAGGTCGCGGGCGTCGTCGCGGTCGGCCTCGGGCGCGGCGGCGTCGATGCCGGCGAGCGGCCCCTCGCGGGCCCGTCGCCGCGACGCGCCGGCCCGCGCCTTCAAGGCGACCCGGGAGGCGACCCCGTAGAGCCAGCACGCCAGCCGCTCGGGACGGCCGAGGCCGCCGGCCTTCCGCGCCAGGACCAGGAACGTGGCCTGGAATGCGTCGTCGGCATCGTGCTCGTCGCGCAGGACGCGCCGGCAGACCCCCAGGACCATCGGCCCGTGCCGCGCCACGATCGCCTCGAAGGCCGCAGCCGGGTCGCGACCGTGCGCGAACCGCTCGACGAGCTGCGCGTCGGTCAAGGCCCCCACGGCCCCCGCGCCGAAGAGCGTGCGGAACCCCTGCAACACCGCCCCCGATCCTCCCACCGCCATGCGACCGGCTCCTCCAACGTCCAACGCGATCGCCCCATCCCCCCAGTACTTCCCCCGCCGGCCGGTTCCCTTCCGTTTTTTTTCCGGATTTCTCACCGAAGGAATTGGTTGACACGCCCCAGCCCGGCCGCTTAACTTTGAATTCGTTCGGAGGACGAAGGGGGGCGGACATGGTCGGGAGACGGGCGGATTGGGGTGCGGGGCGGGATCGGGGCTTCACGCTGATCGAGCTGATGGTGGTAGTCGCAATCATCGGCGTCCTGCTGGCGCTGCTCTTGCCGGCGGTGCAGCAGGCGCGCGAGGCGTCGCGACGCATCCAGTGCGGCAACAACCTGAAGCAGATCGGCCTGGCGCTGCACCATTACGAGACCGCCCTCGGGGCGTTGCCGATGTCGATGGCCCTCTCCGGGGCCGGCAACGCGGTGGCCTACGACACCGGCTGGAGCGCCCAGGCCCGCATCCTGCCCTACCTGGAGGGCAACCCGCTGTACAACGCGGCGAACCTCTCGGTCTTCAAGGAGGACCCGGCCAACGCCACGGTCATCGCCCTGAACGTCGCCGGCTTCCTCTGCCCGAGCGAGGTCCGGCCCGAGGTCTCGACGCACGACTACGGCCTCTCCGGCGTCATCAGCTACGGGTTCTGCCAAGGGGACTGGTTCGCCTGGGGCGGCTTCAACGGCCCGCAGAACCGGCAGGCGTTCGGCCCGAACCGGAGCCGCCGCCTGGCCGAGTTCCGCGACGGCCTGAGCCAGACCCTCCTCGCCTCCGAGGTCAAGACATACCAGCCGGCGGCTAACTGCCGGTTCCGCACTCTCCCCTCGGTCAACGATCCGAACGTCTTCCCGGGCTCCGACGCCGACCCGTTCACCGTCGCCCCCGAGTACGACGACGGGGCCTGCCTCACCGAGAACCAGTACGAGTTCCACACCGAGTGGTCCGACGGCCACACGCACGCCTCCGGCTTCACGACCGCGTGGCCGCCGAACAAGGTCATCCTCGGCAAGGTGACGTACCCGGGCATGGACCTCGACCTCAACGGCAGGAACGAGGAGAACGGCGGGCCGACGTTCGCGGCGATCACCTCCCGCAGCTACCACCCCGGCGGGGTCGACGCGCTGATGGGCGACGGCACCGTGCGGTTCGTCAAGAGCAGCATCGCCGGTGCGACCTGGCGGGCCCTCGGGACGGTCGCCGGTGGCGAGGTCATCGGCTCGGCCGACGATTGAGGTTGCGGCCGCGGGGGCCGACTCCGAAGATAAGGGTTGACGAATCCGATTGCGACCACCGCAGGGAACGACCTCGATGCGAATCACGATACGAACCTGGCCGGCCCTCTTGCTGCTCGGGCTGCTGGCCGGCTGCGGCCCCCGAGTCGCCGCCCCGAAGACCGTGACGACGTATGTGTCGCTGGACCGCGAGTTCTCCAAGCCGGTGCTCGACGCCTACCAGGCGAGGACCGGGGTGGCGGTCCTGCCGGTCTTCGACGTCGAGAGCACCAAGTCCGTCGGCCTGGCGATGAAGATCATGGCCGAGGCGCAGGGCCCGCGCTGCGACGTCTACTGGGACAACGAGATCCTTCAGATGATCCGGCTGCATCGCAAAGGGCTGCTCGCCCCCTCGAAGCCCGCCAACGCGGCGGACTACCCCGACCTCTTCAAGGCGAAGGACGGCACCTGGTACGGCTTCGCCGCGCGGGCGCGGGTGTTGCTGGTCAACACCGAGAAGGTCAAGGAGGCCGACCGCCCCAGGGGCATCCGCGACCTGCTCGACCCGAAATGGAAGGGCCGGGTCGGCCTGGCCAAGCCCCTCGCCGGCACGACCGCCACGCACGCCGCCTGCCTCTTCGCCGCCTGGGGCGACGAGAAGGCGAAGGCGTTCTTCAAGGATTTGAAGTCGAATGACGTGAAGGTCTTCCAGGGCAACAAGTACGTCGCGCAGGCCGTCGGCCGCGGCGAGGTGGCCGTCGGCCTGACCGACACCGACGACGCGACGGGCGAGGTCACGGCCGGCAGCCCCGTCGTCATCGTCTATCCCGACCGCGAGGAGGGTCAGCTCGGCACCCTGTTCCTTCCGAACACCGTCGCCGTCATCAAGGGGGCCCCGCACCCCGGGGCGGCCGAGGCGCTCGTCAACCACCTCCTGAGCCCCGAGGTCGAGGACGCCCTGGCGGTGGGCGAGGGGGTCCAGATCCCGCTCGGCCGTCGCGCGACGGCCAGGCCTCGCGTCGAGACCCCGAGGACCGTCCACCCGATGGCCGCCGACTTCGAGGCCGCCGCCGACCGCTGGGACACCGCCGAAGGCTTCCTCGCGAACCTCTTCGGCGCCGACTGATCGAGGAGTATCGTTTCATGATCACACGAATGGTTCTGATCGCGCTGCTGGTCGCGGCGGCGGAGAAGACCTGGGACTTCGACGCCGACCCCCCGGGCGCAATCGCCAAGGGGTTCACGAACGAGGTCGGCGACTGGAAGGTCGTCGCCGACGGCAAGGGCCACGTCCTCGCGCAGCTCGCCAGGAACGAGGACGCGGTCTTCAACGTCGCCCTCGCGGCCGACACGAGTTTTCAAGACCTCGACCTCTCGGTCCGGCTCAAGGCCGTGGCCGGCGAGGTCGACCGTGGCGGCGGGCTCGTCTGGCGCGCGAAGGACGCGAAGAACTACTACATCGCGCGGTACAACCCGCTCGAGGACAACTTCCGCGTCTACAAGGTCGAGGGGGGCAAGCGCACGCAGTTCGCGAGCGTGAAGGTCCCCGGCGACACCGACTGGCACACCCTCCGCGTCGTCATGCGCGGCGACCGCATCCGCTGCACGCTCGACGGCGGGCATGCGCTCCAGGGCAAACGCATCTAATTCACAAATCCTTGTCTGCAAAGAACTTGCGACTAGTTGAATTCCGTGCACTAGATTGCAAATCCTTGCAGGACAAGGATTTGCGAAACACGTGCGTTCGCCCTGGCATGCGCTCGAGGTCCGCGACTCGACCTTCACCGACGCCGGCAAGGTCGGCCTCTGGTCGAAGGCCGACGCGCGGACGTGGTTCGACGACCTGAAGGTCCGGGAGCCCTGAAGCGGGGGGGGACTCCTACCGAATCGCCCGGACCGCTCGCCTTTTGTTGGGTCCGCTATTGCGGACCGATCTTCTTCCGGAACAAGGGGATCGGTCCGCAATAGCGGTCCCTACAAAGAGCGATCCATTCACGCGATTCGATATCAGATCGGGAAGGCGCGGTACTTCTTGAGCTTGCGGTAGAGGGTCGCGGTGCCGATGCCGAGCTGGGCGGCGGCGCGGGTCTGGTTGCCGCCGAGGGCCTCGAGGGTGGCGAGGATGTGGTCGCGCTCGACGTCCTCGAGCGGGCGCAGCGGCGCGGGCTCGACGACGACGCGCGTGGGCCGACAGAGGTCCTCGGGGAGGTCGTCGGGCTCGACCGTGTCGCCGACGGTCATGGCGACGGCGCGCTCGACGGCGTTCTCGAGCTCGCGGACGTTGCCCGGCCAGGGGTAGCGGAGCAGGCAGTCGGCCGCCTCGGGCGAGAGCGTCGGCGACGGGCGTCGGAGCCGTCG
Source organism: Isosphaeraceae bacterium (assembly GCA_035551935.1). Taxonomy (GTDB): domain Bacteria; phylum Planctomycetota; class Planctomycetia; order Isosphaerales; family Isosphaeraceae; genus DASZMJ01. The sequence continues at coordinate 1,905 of DASZMJ010000652.1, read as the reverse complement.
GGCGGCGAGCATGAGGAACTCCTCGGCCAGGGGGAGGATGTCCTCGCGGCGTTGCCGCAGGGGGGGGACGATCAGCTCGACGACCTTGAGGCGATAGTACAGGTCCTGGCGGAACCGGCCGGAGGCGACGTCGGCGGCGAGGTCGCGGTTGGTGGCGGCGACGACGCGGACGTCGATCGGCCGGGGCCGGTTCTCGCCGACGCGGCGGACCTCGCGCTCCTGGAGGGCGCGGAGCAGCTTGACCTGCATCGCCGACGGGACCTCGCCGACCTCGTCGAGCAGGAGCGTGCCGCCGTGCGCCGACTCGAAGAGGCCGGGGCGGTCGGCGACGGCGCCGGTGAAGGCGCCGCGGGCGTGGCCGAACAGCTCGCTCTCGAGGACCCCCTCGGCCACGGCGCCGCAGTTGACGGCGACGAACGGCCCGGCGGCCCGGCCGCTGGCGTCGTGGATCAGCCGCGCCAGCCGCTCCTTGCCCGTGCCGCTCTCGCCGCCGATGAGGACCGTGGCCGGCACCCGCGCCACCCGCCGCGCCTGCTCGACGACCCGCCGCAGCGCGGCGCCGCGGACGACCAGGCCGGCGACCTCGGCCGACGGCTGCGGCTCGGGCCGGACCCGCGGCGGCTCGGCGCGGCGGCCGGTCCGTCGGCCGACGACCCGGCACTCGGCGTCGCCGCGGGCGACGCAGGTCTCCTCCTCGAAGCGGTATTCCTCGTTGGTCAGGCACGCGACGTAGCCGGCCGCGAAGCCGCAGAGCGTCCAGCAGACCGTCGTGTGGGCCCGGCCGTGCCGCGCCAGGTGCTGCTCGGCCTCGAAGGAGTGCCGCCAGACCCCCTCGATCGTCCGGTCCACCTCCGACCGCGACACCGTCGCCCCGCCGAGCTGCCCCTGGAGCGTGTGGACCAGCGGCCCGACCGCCTCGAGGTGCCGCGACGACTCGGCCGCGAAGCTCTCGCGCATCGCCTCGGCCGTCCGCCACCCCTGCGCGTAGCCGAACCGCTCCATCACCCCCCGCGCCCCGATCGGCCCGAGGTTGGCGATCAGGTCGGCCCGCAGCAGGCCGACCGCCGTCGCGTCGCAGATCACCGCCCGACGCCCGGCGAACCGGAGGACCCCCGCCCCCGGCTCCATCTCCAAGAGATCCGACAGCCCCAGCTCCGGAAGGCTCATGACCGCTCCTGTCCCATCAAAAAGATCATTTCAGAAATCATTTTGGCCCGATCTTCTCATGACTTCCGGCGGCCTCACGCGGCGAATGGGGGGCGAAATCGCCGCGTTCCGGAATATCCCAAATCACGGGCCCTCAAAGATTTCCGTCGGAATCCGTCGGCCGATCCTGGGCGAACCCGGGGCCGCGGCACGTGGGTTGCTATGAGAGGGTCCGCCGGCCCACGACCCCCCGGCAACGCGGGGGTCGACGAGACGAGGCCGGGCGGATGGGCGTCGCGGGACGGCGGCCGACTCGGTCGCCGTGGTCGCCACGTCGGGGCCACGGGCCCCGGGTCGTGTCCTCAGGGGTGAAGGCACGGCCCGGGGCCCCGGTCTCCCGGGCCGTGGACGTGCCCGCGCCCTCAATGTGTCGCATGCCTCGCGCCGTCTCCAGACGGTTGCCATGTCCCATTGTCTCTACAGCGTCAAGGATGCGGCCGGCGGGAGCGGAAAAATTCGACACACTGGACTCATGAAATTCGAATGGGTTGTTCGGTTCGACCGCTCGGCGCCGCCGCCCTCCGGAGAGGAGTCCGTATGTCCCGTTCGCGTCGGGGATTCACGCTGATCGAGCTTTTGGTGGTCATCGCCATCATCGGCGTCCTGATCGCCCTGCTGTTGCCGGCGGTGCAGATGGCCCGCGAGGCCGCCCGCAAGGCCCAGTGCACCAACAACCTCAAGCAGCTGGGGCTGGCGGTG
>DASZMJ010000651.1:0-2526 GCA_035551935.1 Isosphaeraceae bacterium | reverse complement strand
TAGGAGCCAGGCACTCGGTCGGAAACGGGCGGTCGTCGCCCCGGCCGCGATCCTCGTTGCCTTCTTAATCTCGTTTCCGGCGCCGAAAATTATTCCCGAATTCCGGCTTTTTTTCGCGGAATCCTCGAGACCGGCCTCGGGGCGTCCTTCGTCGGGTGGCACGCCCAGACACCGTATCGCGTGAAGGAATCGCTCTTCGTAGGGCCCGCTCTTGCGGACCGATCTCCTTCCGGTACAAGGGGATCGGTCCGCAAGAGCGGGCCCTACGAACGACGAGCCTCCCAGGCGATTTCGGACCACGCCCTGCCAGGGCGTGCCACCCGACGCCTCCCTCGTAGCAGGCCCGCCCCGCGTGCCGTCCGCCACACCATCCGAACCCGCGGCACCCGAGTCGCCCGACCCAGCACTCCGCACTCCGCACTCCGCACTCCGCACTTTTCCGAGGAGTTCACGGGTCGGTCGACCAGAGGCGGCGGAGCAGGAAGATGGCGACGACGCCGCCGGCGACGAGGCCCAGCGGCGTGCCGACGGCCATGCCCCAGACCTCGACGCCGGGGCCCGGGCCCGATTCGCCGACGACGATCGAGTGCGCCAGCGCGCCGACCCAGAAGCCGACGAGGCTGACGACGGCGAAGACGCTCGCCGACGCCAGGCCGACCATGAGGACGATGACCGCCGAGACGATGAACTCGCCGACGACCTCCGGCCCGACCAGCGGCCGGCCGTCGGCCTTGCGGCGGGCCCAGGCGTGGAAGGTCCGCACCAACGCCGGCACGAACCAGGCGAGGAAGAAGGCCCCCAGCGGCACCGACGTCTTCATCAACGCCAGGCCGACGGCCACGAAGGCCACCAAGGCCATCAACGACCCGATGCTGAACCGCCGCAAGGGCTCGGGCGGGCCGATGTAGATGGCCAGCGGCTTCTCGCACGACTGGCAGCGGTCCTCGACCACCGCGTTGCGCGTCCCGCAGTGGGGGCACTGCACCAGCTCCGGCGTCGGCCCGCGGCTCGACATGGCCCCTCCTCTCCCACGAGCATAGCCGCCCCCCCGCTCGCCACGCCAGCCTCGGCGACCCGGCCGCGACCCGCGGCGGCGTGCCCCCCTGGTCCCGGGAGGGTCGGGAATAGTCTCCCGGAAAAGTTGAATAGCTCGGCGTCGTCCCGCCCACTATGAGGGCGGTGGTCGATCGTCGAGGGGAGACGCGAGCCGATGCCGACCGACGAGCCGATGGCATCTCCGTCCCGGTCGTCGGGGCCGCCGGCCCCGGCGTGGGGCGGGGAGGCGGCGTCCGACGCCGTGCTGCTGGGCCGCTTCGTCGACCAGTGGGACCAGGAGGCGTTCCGCGACCTCGTGCGGCGGCACGGGCCGATGGTGCTGGGCGTCTGCCGCCGCGTCCTCCGCGACCCACACGCCGCGGAGGACGCGTTCCAGGCGACCTTCCTCCTCCTGGTCCGGAGGGCCGGCGCGGTCCGGAAGCGGGAGTCGGTCGGCCCCTGGCTCTACGGCGTCGCCCGGCGCGTCGCGCTCGAGGCACGCGGCGTCGCCGCGCGACGGGTGCCGGTGTGCCCGGCCCCGGAGGCACCCTCGGTGGACGACCGCGACGGCCCGGAGCGCGACGAGCGGCACGCGGCCCTCCACGAGGAGCTCGGCCGGCTCCCGGAGAAATACCGCGCCCCCCTGGTGCTCTGCTACATCGAGGGGCTGACGCACGAGGCCGCGTCGCAACGGCTCGGGTGGCCGCTCGGCACGGTCCGCGTGCGGATCGCGCGGGGGCGTGACCTGCTGGGGGCCCGGCTCACGCGCCGCGGCCTGACGCCGGCCGCCGTGCTCCTCGCGCTGGCCCTGCTGCCGAAGACGGCGGCCGCAGTCCCCCCGCGGCTGGTCGAAGCGACGGTGCGTGCCGCGGCGCGGGTCGCGGCGGGGGAAAGGGTGCCCCGGGGGGACGTCCCCGCCCGGGTGATCGAACTCGAGAGGAGAGTGAGGAACGCCATGCGACTGACCGGACTGAAGTGGGCGACCCTGCTCGCGCTCGCGGCCCTCGCGGCCGTCGCGGGGGCGGCGTCGCTGGTGCCGAGGTCCCTCGCGGCCGACGACGATGCGGCCAAGGCCGGGGCGGAGCGGAAGAAGCTCGAAGGCACCTGGACCATCGCCGCCCTCGAACGGGACGGCGACAAACAGGAGGCCAAAGGGGACGAAGAGGAGATCCGGATCGAGGGCGAGTCCTTCGGCATCTGGCACAACGGCCACGTCGAGGAGAAGGGGACGATCAAGCTCGACCCGTCCAAGGACCCGCGGCAGATCGACTTTCAATTCCAGGAAGGGCGACGCGCGGGCAAGACCGACCTGGCGATCTACGCCTGGGACGGCTCCAAGCTGAAGGTCTGCTGGGTGAAGGACGGCGACGAACGCCCCGCGGACTTCGCCACGAAGCCCGGCGACCGCCGCGTCCTCCTGATCCTGAAGCGGCAGGACCCGTAATCGGTCGTTTCGCGGCGGGGACTGGCTCCGAGTCTTCGAGTCGCCAG
>DASZMJ010000650.1:0-63892 GCA_035551935.1 Isosphaeraceae bacterium | reverse complement strand
CCATGACGGTGACCGGGGATTCCTCGGCGAACCGCTCGAAGACTTCACTCAGGATCATGGCCGCGGCCTCCGTGGGTGTGCAGTATGTCCCTACGGGGCGACAGCTTATCAAGATCAGTAGCCACCTTTACAGGGCTGGGTGCGTCGAGTCCGCGACGACGCACCGCCCCTCTGAGATCGACAACAGCGGCAAGGGGGAGAGCGGGGCGGTGGGTTACCCACTCTTCTCGTCGAATCCCGCTATCGGGCCCGACCCCGACGGCTCGAGTGCGAACGGCTGGATGTTGCCGGCAAACTCCCAGATCCAGCTGGCAGACATGGTCGACAGCCCTTTCATCAATTGGCCGAAAAGCTCGGTTCGCCAACTAAGCGTCGGCAACCAGAATGGCAATGAGCTGTATGATACTTATCTAATGTATAAACCCGACAATGGTGCCTGGGTCCCACTCGCCAAGATTCATTGGGAGTGGGCCAAGGGGATGACGCAGGATGCACTCGGCGCCGTCAATGAGACCCCGGCGGTAAACCCCATCGGTAACATGGAGCAATACCCATACTGGCCGAGCTGGACGGGCACGGCGACCGCAGTCTACGCGACCCCGAATTCGAGGAACGGTTGGGTTCAGCAGTGAATTCGCCGGGTGCGGAGCCGCCCGGAGAAGCGACGGAGGGGGCCGCAATGGAACGGAGAGTGACGAGGCGATCGCTGGGGCGGCTCGGCATAACTTGGGCTGCGGCCGGCGTCGCGTCAATGGCGCGTGGGCAGGCCGGCCAGCCCCCGCTGCAAGTTCGTGATCTCGTGGGCGGCGACTCCTCCCCTACATCTGTGGCCTTCGATCCGTCCGGTAAGAGGCTCGCCGCAGGCGACGGGGGGTGGCGCGGTATCGGGCGCGGTGTCGTGAGGGTTTGGGATGTAGAGTCGGGTCAAATCCTCGCGACTCTGTCAGGGCATGAGGGTCCGGTGCAGTCGGTGTCCTTTAGTTCGGACGGGACGCGCCTGGTTTCCTCCGCGCGGGGTCGAATGGCCATCGCAGAGGGGCCGTTCAGCATCACCCAACGGTGGGTGGTCGACGAGATAAAGCTTTGGGACGTGGCCGCGGGACGCGAGGTTGTCACACTTACAGAGCGCGACCATCCTGTGGTTGGGGTCGCCTTTGGCCCTGACGCGGACTCCGTGACCTCCTTAGACGCGGGCAACACTGTTAAAGTACGTCGTCTGGACGACGGCCGAGTGTCCCACGTCGTCCGATCGAGCAAGTCCCCGTCATTCGGTGTCGGTCCTTCGAGCGTCGTCTTTGGCGCCGAGTCGCGGCGGGTCGTAGCGATACGGAGTGCCGGGACTTCGCCCGGCGTGGTGACGACTTGGGACGTCACGAGGTCGCTGGTCCGGGGCCTCTCCGGTCAGCGGGGGACGCCTCGCTGCGTCGCTATGAGCCCCGACGGGAAGCTCGTCGCTTCCGTGAACCATGAGCAGATCCTGACAATCTGGGACTTCGAGACGGGAAAGATAGTCCGGACGTTCGAGGCGAAAGTGGCGTCCCGGCTAATACTACTCGCCTACTCTCCGGAGGCTCGACTGCTTGTCGCGGCCGACGAGGACGGGGCCCTCCATGTGTGGAGCGGCGATGGTCGCCCAGGCCAGGCCCTGCCGAGTGGCAGGGGTCGCGTCCTCGCCATGTCCTTCCGGGGCGGTTCTCTGCGTGTCGCGTCGAGCGGCCCCCCAAGGCGCCGTCCTGCTGGCGAACAAGCACAGGACGGATCGATTAATGTTTGGAATATTGGTATGATATATAAACCATAATTAAATAAATTTATAAAATTATATTTTGTGTACCGACGGACTCAAATGCCCATTCGCCGCGTTCTATTTGCCTCCCACGCCTGCTACCTCGACGACTCCAACGGCGCCGCCGTCGCCAGCCGGGCCACGATGGAGGCGTTGGCGCGGAGGGGGTCCGCGGTCGAGGTGCTCTGCGGCACGAGGATGGACATCGAGGGCGAGGTCGATCCGGCCGCGTGGCTGGCGGCGAGGGGATGGGCGGTCGAGGAATCGGGCGGGGGGGCGTGGGAGGTCGGCGCGCGGGGGGTGAGGGCGGACGAGCCGAGGCAACTGAGACTGACCGTCGGCGGGGTGCCGATCGCGATGCACCGGGGGCCGACGACGAGGCCGCACGAGCCAGAGGACGACGAGCGGGAGGAATTCCTCCGGCTCGTCGAGGCGACGCTCGACAGGTTCCGGCCCGATGTGCTCGTCGGCTACGGCGGCAGCCGGCTCGTCGCCGAGGTCTTCGCACGGGCGCGGGCGCGGGGCGTGGCGACGGTCTTCACGCTGCACAACTTCGATTACAGGGTGACCTGGCCCTTCGCCGACGTCGACGCGGTGCTCGTCCCGTCGCGGTTCGCCGCCGACTACTATCGCGAGGCCCTCGGCCTCGAATGCACGGCACTGCCCTATCTGATCGATCCCGGGAGGGTGCGTGCCGAGGCGAGGGACCCGAGGTACGTGACCTTCGTCAACCCGATCCCCGAGAAGGGTCTGTATGCCTTCGCGCGGATCGCCGACGAGCTGGGCCGGCGGCGGCCCGATATCCCGCTGCTGGTCATAGAGAGCCGCGGCACCGAGGCGACCCTCGCGGCGTGCGGGCTCGACCTGCGGGCCCACGGCAACGTCCACCTGATGGCGCAGACGTCCGACCCCCGACGCTTCTGGGGCGTGACGCGGATTTGCCTCGTGCCGTCGCTCTGGTGGGAGAGCCAGGGCCTGGTGGCCGTCGAGGCGATGATGAACGGCGTCCCGGTCGTCGCCTCCGACCGCGGCGCCCTGCCCGAGACCCTGGGCCGGGCGGGGATCGTCCTCCCCCTGCCCGACCGGCTCACGCCCGCGACCCGCACCCTGCCGACGGCCGAGGAGGTCGGGCCGTGGGTCGAGTCCGTCATCCGCCTCTGGGACGATGCCGGGTTCCACGCCGAGCACCGACGCCGGGCGCTCGTCGAGGCCGAGCGCTGGGCGCCAGAAATCCTGGAACACGAATATGTTCGATTCTTCGAACAACTCATGAGACCATCCTTGGTCTCACCCGACCCCATGACAACCGGGTGGCACGCCCTGCCAGGGCGTGGCCGGTCCGGGGACCACGCCCTGGCAGGGCGTGCCACCCCGCCGAGCGACGGTGAACCGGGGGTTTTTTCAGAGCAAACGATCCGGCCCGGCGGCGCGCCGAACGTTGCGAGGCCGCCGGGGCGCGCGAAGGCCGTCGTCCTGGTCCCGTTCCTGGAGGCGATCGATCGGGACTGCGAGGCCGGCCTGCGAGGGCTGGAGGTCGAGGGGGTCCGGGTCGTCCGCGCCGGCGGGCAATCGGCGGTGGACCTGGCCCGCAACGTCCTGGCCTCCGAGGCGCTGCACGACGGGGCCGAGGCGATCGTGTTCGTCGACGCCGACATCGGCTTCGACCCGCTCGATGCCCTCCGCCTGCTGGCCCGTCCCGAGCCGGTCGTCTGCGGCGTCTACGCCAAGAAGGGCCCGCGCGAGCTGACCAGCCGGTTCGCCGACGGCATCGACGAGGTCCACTTCGGCGGCGTCGGCGGCCTCTACCCTTTGAAGTACGCGGCGGCCGGCTTCCTCCGCATCCGGGCGTCGGTCCTCCGCCGGATGATCGCCGAGCTCGCCTTGCCGCTCTGCAACGCCGACCGCGGGCGCGGGCTCTGGCCGTTCTTCCAGCCGCTCGCCGTGCCCTCGGAGGACGGCGGGCATCGTTACCTCACCGAGGATTGGGCCTTCAGCCATCGGCTCGGCCTGCTCGGCATCGTCCCCCTGGCCGACACGACCATCCGCCTCTGGCACTTCGGCCGCTACCCCTTTGGCTGGGAAGACGCCGGCGCCGAGCCCAGCCGTCACCCCCGCTATACCTACCGCATCTCGGGGCGCTGAGCCCCGCCGAGCCCCGAGGCATCCGGGAGGCGCGCCCCGACCGGCCGGCCCCTTTTTCCGGAATTCCCGCCGGTTTTCGCCCCGATTTCCAACTGAGGAGGTAGCGCCCCTCGCGGGAGGGGTGGACTGCGCGCGACGACGACCCCGGAGCCCTTGTGTTGGTCCCCCTCTCGATGCGAAGGACCACCGCCCCGACTCGAACCGCCCCCGGCCGCCGGCGCCCGACGGGCTCGGCGCGCCCCGGCAACCGGCGACGGCCGTCCGGTTTCGTTCACGTCCCGGAGGGCCGAGGGGGCGCGGGGCGAGGCCACCTCGGCGCGAAACAAACCCACTTCGAGCGGCGCCTCGGCGCGAAACGAACCCACTTCGGGATGGGGGTCGGGGGCCGGGGGCCGGGGGCCGGGGACGAGGTCGGCGGCGAGGCGATGCGCCGGCGCGGAACGAACCGAAGACGCCCCCGAGCCCCGGCCCCCGGCTTTTCGGAACGAACCGAACGGGGCATTGGGAAGGCTGGGGCGGCCGTGCCGGCAATCGGCCGCGATTCGGAACGAACCGAACGGGGCAATGGGACGTCCGGGCAAGCTTTACCGCGAGGCGAAGCCGGCGCCGAACGAACCCACCGCGGCAGGATCGGCGGCGAAAACGAACCCAATGCCGGCCGCGAGGGGCCGGGGCCGAGGGGGGAAGGGCCGGGACGTCGATCGAAACAAAGCCACTTCGCCCCGCGTCGGCGCGGAACGAACCGAAGGACCACCCCGGCCCTCGGCCCCGGCTCGCGCCGCCGACCGAACGAACCCACCGACCACTTTGGTTCATCGGGCCGGCGGGTTCGGGGGTGGGCGCGGGGCCGCTCGCGAGGCCGAGGCGCCGGGGGCGTTGTCGAGTCCCGGTGCGGCTTGAGGGGGGTGTCGGGGCGGGGTAGACTGGAGAAGGTCGATCGCAACATCCAACCCCGGGCCGGCGTGATGAAGGAGCAGGCGGAGGCCGAGGCGGTCGCTCGCGCGAAGGTCGCGGGCCCGAGGGCGAGGCGCGCGGGGAGGGCGTGGGGGGTGGTCTCGGGGGTCGCCGGCCCGATCGCGGCGGCGTTGATCCTGGCGGGGACCTGCTGGGTCCTGCTGGTCCGCGACGGCCGCCCGGACCTGGTCAAGGCGGAAGACTACATCGCCGCGGGCCGGTACGCCGCCGCGGCGAAGATGGCCGAGTCGTACCTGACGAACGACCCCAGGAACACCCGCGCCTTGATGATCCTGAGCCGGTCGCGGGCCGCGTTGGGCGACTACGAGGGGATCGTCGACGCGTTGCGGCGGATCTCGGACGAGTCGGTCAAGAAGCCCGAGGCGTTGTACGTCAGCGGCCAGGCCCTGCGGCTCCTGGGCCGGGCTCGCGAGGCCGAGGAGGCGTTCCGCGGCTGCGTGGCGCGGTCGCCCGACGGCTGGCGCGGCCACCCGTTCGACGCGCGGGTGCAACTGCTCCAGATCTACGGCCTGGAGGAGCGGCACGACGACTTCGTCGCCCTGGCCTGGGACTCATACGAGCGGATGCCGGCGCGGCTGAAGCTGAGCTTCCTCGTCATGCGGACCCGGCTGGAACTCGAGCAGGCGCCGCCGGAGGTCAACGCCAGGACGCTGGCGACGATGGTCGCCAAGGACCCGGACGACCCCCACGCCCTCGGCGGCCTGGCCGCCGCGCGGGCCCGCGAGGGCCGCATGGAGGAGGCGCGCGAGCTGTTGTCCAGGGCCGTGACGCTCGATCCCGGCGACGCGGAGCTGCGCGAGAAGCTCATGGACGTCCTCCAGAAGCTCGGCCGGCTCGACGAGCTGGCCGACGTCCTGGCGGCCCGGCCGGAGGGGGCCGGCGATCGGGCCAAGACGCAGGCGTTCCTCGGCGTCGTGGCCGAGGCGCGCGGCGACCTCGACGCCGCCGCCGCGGCCTTCGCCCGCGCCGCGAGGCTCGACCCGGGGCAGTATGAATATCCCTACAAATTCTCACGAGTCCTGGCACTCCAGGGCAGGCTCGTCGAGGCCCAGGCCCGGCTGGCCGACCGCGACCGCATCCAGAAGGCCCGCGCCGCGCTGCGCGAGGCGTGGGGGACGTTCGCCGACGTGTACGAATCGGACCCCGACCGGGTCGAGCCGGCGATGCTGGTCGGCATGGGGCGTGCGTGCGAGGGGCTGGGTTGGAACAGGGAGGCCCGCGCCTGGTATCGCGAGGCGATGCGCCACGACCCCGACAACGACGAGGCCCGCACCGCCTTGGAGCGGCTCCCGGCCCGTCCCGATGGGGCATCCCCCGCGCAGCCGCGATGACCGTCGGGGCCGACCCGGCCCGGGCTTGAACGCACCCTCCGCCCCGGTGGCGGCGCGTGCGCGGGCATTCCGTTTCCGCAGAATCGGCAACCTCGGTGCGTCCAGGCGCCCTGGGGAAGATTTGCGGTCACGACGGGCCCGACGGCCGGGCGATACGAGGGAGGGTCTTGCCTCGTTCCGGAACGAGATCGTGGGGAACAGGAAGCGACACCCGGGAGAATGGTGGCATGGAACGGAAGTCTCGCATGACGATCGCCGGCGTCGTCCTGGCGGCGGCGGCCTCGCTCGGGGCCGCGCCGGCGTCGCCGAGCTACTATGAGGTCCAGCAGTCGATCGCGCGCGTCCGCGCCGCGTGGGAGAAGCCCGGTGCGCGACCCGACCCCAACGCGCCGGGCTGGAACGCCTTCTTCGAAGCGATCGAGGGCCAGCTCCGCGCCTACGGCGCGGCGACCGACGAGGACGGCCGGCTCCGGGCCCTGGGGCGGCTCTACCAGATGTCGGTCTCGCTCCAGGGGATCAACTGGCCCCCGTCCAACGAAGTCCGCGAAGGGCTGCGGAACTGGCTCCGGCCGCGCGTCCGGCTCGCCTGGGCCGAGCGTCGGCTGGTGGAGACCGTCCACGGCCTGCCGGCGACGACCGACGCCGGCGTCCGGGGCAACCGCGACCGCTGGGTCGACTTCGTGGCCGACGACCTCGGCGAGGCCCTCAAGGACTACGAGGGGGCCCCGACCGTCCAGGCGCGGCAGGCCGCCCTGAAGCGGGTCTACTCGGCCCTCGACCGGCTCGACTCCGGCAACAAGTCCCACCCCTGGGGGCCCTCCGGCGAGCTCGAGGCGGCCCTGCACGACCTGTACAACCACCCCAACTTCGAGGCCACCGCCGACGTCAACTCGCTGACGCCGTTCCTCGAGCACGCGGTGGTCGTGCCCGGCTGGATCTACTGGAAGAACCAGTGGACCTACGTGACTCCCGGCCCGATGACCGGCTTCGGCCTGATGGCCAGCGACGACGGCATCACCTTCTACAACAAGCAGCTCTCGACGAACATCACGCCGATCCAGGGGTTCAACCAGCAGGTCGCCAGCGACCCGAAAGGCCAGCGCGCGACGAAGCTCTACAGCTTCGCGGCGACCTCGCGGGACGACTCGGAGATCACGATCATCGGGGTCATCCGCCCCAGCGGCCTGTCGCTCCTGCCGCAGCAGTCGCACAGCGTCAACGCCAGCGTCGCCGCGGCGCCGACCGAGGGGCACGGCCTCGGCCGCGCCATCGCCGCGATGGTCGGTTTCAACCGCGAGCGGATCGCCGAGCAGGTCCGCGAGGGGGCGATCAAGCAGCTGCGGCTCCAGGTGCCCGAGAGCGCCATGGAGCTGGCCAACATCAAGACGACCGAGGCCGCCGCCCAGCAGAACGCGCGGCTGCGCAACGTCCTGGTCGGCAACGACACGGCGCGGTTCAAGAACTTCGAGATCGACCAGCTTTCCCTGCGGTCGCGGCCCGAGTTCGCGATCGTCGGCGGCCGCCTGAAGTGGGCCGCCGCCTCGGAGCAGGTCGGGGCCGACCTGCCGCAGCCGGGCAAGTTGTCGACGGTCCAGCCGGGGGTGGTCGCCGACGTGCACCTGCCGTCGCTGTTCACCAACCTCGGCCGCGGGTATCTCCAGTCGCCCGCCGCCAAGGACGTCGAGAACCTGATGATCGTCACCCACAAGGTGCCGCCGGGCGCGCCGCCGCGCGAGGGGATCGAGGTCGCGCGGAACGTCGACTTCGCGACGTTCTCGAAGGCCGTCGCGACGGCCCGCGCCGCGAATGACCCGAAGGAGCTGGCCGTCCGGGTCAAGTGGCCGGGCCGCGATCCCGAGTTCGGCGCCGACGCGAGGGGCTTCCTCGTGGCGATCGTCCACGACTTCGTTGTCGAGGTCCCCGCGCCGGCGCAGGCCGCCCGCGGCTTCCTCGGGGCGCCCCCGGCGACGATCTATCGGTTCTCGTCGCCGGACGCCGAGATCGCCATCTCCTACAAGTTCACCCCCGCCGCCGGCAACGTGCCGATCAAGCTCTCGGGCCGGATCGAGGACGTCGACCTCGGTCCGCGCGCCACCGTCGAGGCCATCAACGACGACGAGAGCAAGGCCGCCGAGGTCCAGGGCTTCGGCCGCGGTGCGCTGTTGCTCGGCTTCGCCACGAAGCTCCGCGGCCAGCCGATCGACATCCCGATGGGCAACCTCAACATCCCCCACTTCGCCATCACCAACGTCTCCCCCCTCGACCCCTCCGGCTGGTCCCGAGTCGTCCTCCAGCGGACGCAGTGACCCGAAGCCGCGTCACGATGGCCCCTCCTCGACGGGCGGGGCCGGTCGCCAGGGACTCCCCCGGGCGGCCGGCCCCGCCCGCTTGTTTTTCCCCGAATCGCGAAAAAGCGCGTGAGGGGAGGCCGGCGCCGGGCCACTCTATAGGCGTCGAGGGACGAGGGCGAGGAGACGTCGGTGATGGTCAACGCTCCGAAGGCCGCCGCGTGGTCGCAACTGGACCGGCTCTACAACGGGGGGGCCGTCGCGGGCCTGGCCGACGGCCAGCTCCTCGATCGGTTCGTCGCCCGTCGCGACGAGGCCGCGTTCGCGGCGCTGGTCGGGCGGCACGGGCCGATGGTCCTGGGCGTCTGCCGGGGGATCCTCCGCGACGGCCACGACGCCGAGGACGCGTTCCAGGCGGTCTTCCTCGCCCTGGCCCGCAAGGCGGGGTCGATCCGGGGAAGGTCGGTCGGGGCCTGGCTCTACCGGGTCGCGTACCGGGTCGCGCGCCGGGCCAACGTCGCCGCCGCCCGCCGCCGCGCGCTCGAACGGGAGGCCCTGGCCATGTCACCCCCGACCGTGCCCGCCGTGGCCGGGGCCGATCGCGACGGCGACGACCTCCGGCCCACCCTGCTCGAGGAGGTCGAGCGGCTCCCGGATTCGCTCCGGGCCCCGGTCGTCCTCTGCTACTTCTCGGCCCTGTCCTACGAGCAGGCGGCCCAGGAGCTGGGCACCTCGGAGAGCACGATCCGGGGCCGCCTGGCCCGCGCCCGGGGACGGCTCCGGGCCCGCCTGTCGCGTCGCGGGGTGACGCTCGCCCCGGCGGTGCTCGGCACCCTGCTCGTCCAGCAACACGCCCGGGCCGCCGTCCCCGCGGCCTGGGCCGAGGCCGCCGTCCGCGCGGCCACGACCGCCGGGGCCGCCTCGGCGGCGGCCTCGGCCCTCACCGAGGAGGTGCTCAAGACCATGGCAATGACCCAGCTCAAGACGATCGCGGCGGTGGCGGTCACGCTCGGCGGCATGGCCGGCCTCGCCGCCTGGACCTTCGCCGCACCTCGCCGGCCGGCCGATCCTCTCAGGGTGGCCGAGCCGGGACCCCAGGCCGCCCCCAAATCCACGGCGACCCCGCCCGCCGCCACCGCGCAACAAGAGCCCGGCGCCCGGAAGCTCTCGGCCTCGGGACAGGTCCGCGACGAGGCCGGCCGGCCGATCGCCGGCGCGAAGGTCTACCTCCGCGAATGGACGAGCTGGCGAGTCCGCCGGATGAACGCGCGGGAGATCGACCGCATCTTCCATCGGGGCGAGGCGATGCCCGACGTCCTCGCCGAGGCGACGACCGACAGGGACGGCCGGTTCGCCTTCAAGGACGTCGCCGCCCCTCCGTTCGTGAAGGAGGATGACGAGCCGGTCGACACGAAGGTCTTCCCGTGGGACGTCGTCGCGATCGCCCCCGGCCGCGCCCTCGACTGGGCCCAATTGACCCCCCGCAACCGCCGCGAGCCGATCGCCTTGACGCTCGGCCGTGAGTCGGCCGTCTCGGGCCGACTGGTCGACCCCGACGGCAAGCCCGTCGCCGGGGTCCGGGTGGCCGTGGGAGAGGTTGCGTCCCTGGTCGAGTCGAAGCAACTCCAGTTCGACCCGTGGGACCCGACGGGCCGCCTGGATCTGGCCAACGGCAAGGTTCCCGTCGCGACGACGACCGACGCCGACGGCCGCTTCCGCGTCGCCGGCCTCCCTCGCGACCGCCGCATTTCGCTCGTCGCCCAGGGGGACGGCATCGAGCGGAGCCTCCTCTACGCCGCGACGACCGCCACGCCCCAGCCCGACAAGGACAACCCTTACTCGCGCGGGGGCAAGGCCGGGCCGGAGCGCTACCATGTCTCCACCGGGGACTTCACCTACATCATCGAGCGGGCGAATCACCGGATCGTCGGCCGCGTCGTCTTCGACGAGACCGGCAAGCCGGCGGCGGGCGCCGACGTGCTCCGAGGCAATTGGCCCGTGGGGAAGACGGACGCCGACGGACGCTTCACGATCGACAACCTCCCCGCCGGTACGCACGACATCCACGTCATGTCCTGGAAGTCCGACGCGACCGCGGCCGGCGCGGACGTCGAGGTCCCCCGCGATCGGAAGGTCGTCGAGCACACCTTCCGACTGCCGAAGGGGGCGGTGATCTCGGGCCGAGTCGTTGAGGAGGACACGGGCAAGGGGGTCGCCAAGGTCCAGCTCTCCTTCGAGCACCACCTCCGCCCCGGCGAGATGCCCTCGAGCTTCGGCTTCATGGGCGAGACCGACGCCGACGGCCGCTTCAAGCTCGTCGCGCCCCCGGGCTCGGGCCGGCTCCGGATCTTCCAGGTGCCCGACGGCTACGTCCCCGACACGCCCCGGACGACACCCCCCGTCGGCGGCGCCGGGCCGGCCGTCGTGATGCCCTCGCCGCACGAGCGCGACCTCGAACCGGAGGTCGACCGGCCGATCACCGACCTGACCTTCACCCTGAGCCGCGGCCTGATCGTGAAGGGCCGCGCCCTCGACCCCGACGGCAAGCCCGTCGCCGGGGCGTCGGTGAACCTGCTCCAGCGGGGCCTCCCCCGCCCGGCGCCGACGACCGACGCCGACGGCCGCTTCGAGCTGATCGGCCTCGACCCGGCCATCGACCACGAGATCGACGTCGTCCACCCGGCCCGCCACCTCGCCGCCCGCGTCCGCGTCCCCGACGCCGACCGGATCAACCCGGCGAAGGTCGACATCCGGTTGAAGGCGACGGCGAGCCTCGCGGCCCGCGTCCTCGACGAGGTCGGCCAGCCGTTGCCGAACGCCATCTTCGAGCTGGTCGCCATTGGCGACGTCGAGCCGCGGTTCGGCAATTACGTACCCGTCGCCGGGACGGAGGTCGCAAAGGACGGGTCGTTCACGATCGACGGGCTCATCCCCGACGTCGATTACCTGCTCTACGCGAAGGCCGAGGGGCACGCCAAGGGGCAGTCGCCGGACATCCGCCTGAAGCCGGGCGAGCGCCTCAAGCTCCCCGACTTCCGCCTGCCGATCACCGACCGCGAGGTCAAAGGGGTCGTCGTCGACCCGCGCGGCAAGCCCCTGGCGGGTATCTCCGTCTCGGTCGACCGGAGCAACACCACGATCTACCCGAGCGGCACCTGGTTCATGGAGACCGACGCCGACGGCCGCTTCCACCTCGACGGCCTCCCCCGAGGGCCCATCACCCTGATGGCCTATCGCCACTCCGAGCCCGGCCAGCCGATCCGCGACATCCACCGCGTCGAGCTGGCCGACGGCCAGGCCGAAGCCCGGATCGAGATGGCCGACCCGAAGTGAACGAGGGCCGAGCCGTAGGGCGTGTTTCCCACGCCCTACGGCTCGGCCCTCGAAGGCCCCGGGGCGGTCGGTTACAATCGACCCGCCGCCCCCGAACGTGCCGGGGCGGTGTTCGTCCCGCCGTTCGAGGTCCGTGCGATGCCCCGCAACGCGTTCTGGCTGTCGATCGTGATGTATCTCGCTGGGAATGGATCGTTGCGGGCCGATGGGCCGCCGGCGGCGAAGGACACGCAGAAGGAGACCGTGCCCTTGACGGCGGCCGAGAAGGCCGCGGCGAGCTTCGAGCTGCCCGAAGGGTTCCGCGCGACGCTCTTCGCCGGCGAGCCGGTCGTGCGACAACCGATCGGCATCGCGACCGACGCGAAGGGGCGGCTCTGGGTCGCCGAGAACGACACGTACGCCGAGCAGGCCGTCAACTTCGACCTCACCCAGCGCGACCGGATCGTCATCCTCGAGGACGACGACCACGACGGCCGCGCCGACCGCCGCAAGGTCTTCTGGGACGACGCCAGGCGATTGACGAGCGCCGAGCCCGGCCCCGGCGGCGTCTGGGCCCTCTGCCCGCCGCAGCTCCTGTTCCTGCCCGACCGCGACGGCGACGACCGCATGGACGGCCCGCCCGAGGTCGTCCTCGACGGCTTCGACGCCGACCGCATCCGCCACAACATCGCCAACGGCCTGCGCTGGGGGCCCGACGGCTGGCTCTACGGCCGGCACGGCATCACGTCGTCGTCGCTCGTCGGCCCGCCCGGGACGCCGCCCGAGAAGCGCGAGCGGCTCAACTGCTCGATCTGGCGATACCACCCCACGCGGAAGGTCTTCGAGGTCGTCTGCCGCGGCACCACGAACCCCTGGGGCATGGACTGGACCGAGCGCGGTGAGCCGTTCTTCATCAACACCGTCATCGGCCACCTCTGGCAGGCCCTCCCCGGCGCCCATTATCAACGGATGTTCGGCGAGGACTTCAACCCGCACCTCTATGCCCTGATGCCCCAGACGGCCGACCACGTCCACTGGGACACCGCCGAGACGTGGTCCGACATCCGCCACCTCGGCGTCACACCGACGACCGACAAGGCCGGCGGCGGCCACGCCCACTCGGGCTTCATGATCTACCTCGGCGACAACTGGCCCGCCGAGTACCGCGGCTCGGCCTACACCATCAACCTCCACGGCCGCCGCCTCAATCGCGACGTCCTCGAACGCAAAGGGGCCGGCTACGTCGCCCGGCACGCGCCCGACCTGTTGAAGACCTCCGACCCCTGGTTCCGCGCCGTCGAGTTGCTCTACGGCGCCGACGGCGGCGTCTATATCGCCGACTGGAGCGACATCGGCGAGTGCCACGAGGCCGACGGCGTCCACCGCTCGTCGGGACGGATCTACAAGATCACGTATGGCCAACCCCCTCGCCCGGCCGTCGCCGACGTCGCGGCCCTGGACGATGCGAAGCTCGTTGACTTGACCATCCACGGCCCCGAGTGGCAGTCCCGCAAGGCGCGGGTGGCCTTGCAAGGCCGTGCGACGGACGGCAAGGGGATGGGGGCGGTCCACGATGCGTTGAAGTCGGCGCTCGACTCGGAGTCCGACCCCGTCCGCAAGCTTCGGGTCCTCTGGGGTCTCTACGTCACCGGCGGCACCGACGAGGCCCGCCTGCTCAAGCTGCTCGACGAGCCCGACGAGCACGTGCGCGTCTGGGCGATCCGGCTCCTCGTCGACGGCCCGACCACCTCGGCCGCGAGCGTCCGCGCCTTCACGGCGAAGGCCCCCGACGACCCCTCGGGCCTCGTCCTTCTCTACCTCGCCTCAGCCCTCCAGCGGCTCGCGCCGGCCGACCGCTGGCCCCTGGCGGAGCGCCTCGCCGCGCGGGGCGAGTATGCCGACGACCCGGCCTTCCCCTTGATGCTCTGGTACGGCATCGAGCCCGCCGTGCCGGCCGACCCGGCGCGTGCCCTGTCCCTGGCCGGAACGAGCCGCATCCCCTCGTTGACGCGCTTCATCGCCCGCCGCCTCACCAGCGACATCGACCGTGCCCCGGCCGGTGCCGACGCCCTGGCCCGCGCGATCCGCGAGAGCAAGTCGGCCGCGCGGACCGATGAGCTCCTCAACGGCATGGCCGACGCCCTCCGGGGGCGTCGTCGGGTGCCGGCGCCGGCCTCGTGGTCGGAGACGAGGGCCGCGCTGGCGAAGGGATCGAATGAGGCGGCACGGCGGCTGGCGCGCGAGCTCTCGATCCTCTTCGGCGACGCCGGGGCGCTCGACGAGGCCCTCGCCATCGCCGCCGCCGGGGGCGAGCCGGTCGACGCCCGCCGCGAGGCCCTCCGCGTCGCCGTCGGCGCCCGGGCCTTGGCGACGATCCGGCTACTCCGCGGCCTGCTCCATGACCGCGACCTCGCCGCCGACGCCGCCCGCGGCCTGGCCGCCTTCAACGACCCCGAGACCCCCCGCGCCCTGCTCGACGCCTTCGATCGCCTCCCCGCCGCCGCGAAGGCCGAGGCGATCGTGACCCTGACCTCCCGCCCGACGTATGCCCGCGCGTTGCTCGACGCGGTCGTCGCCGGCAAGGTCGATCGCGGCCAGGTGCCGGCCTTCCAGGTCCGTCAAATGCTCAATTTCAAGGATGAGGACCTCCGCCGCCGCGTGGCCGCGATCTGGGCCGTCTCGCGCGCCGTCCCCGCCGAGAAGCGCCGGCAGATCGCCGGCTGGACCGAGCGGCTCGACGCGAAGGCCCTCGCCGCCGCCGACCTCGGCAACGGCCGCCGCCTCTTCGACCGCAATTGTGCCTCGTGCCACACCCTCTTCGGCCAGGGCGGCAAGGTCGGCCCCGAGCTGACCGGCGCCCAGCGCTCGAGCCTGGCCTACATCCTCGAGAACGTCATCGACCCGTCCGCCACCGTCGCCTCGTCGTACCGCATGGCCACGATCGCCCTGGCCGACGGCCGCGTCCTCAACGGCATCGTCGGCGACCGCAACGGCCCCACCATCGCGATCCAGACCCCCACCGAGCGCCTCCTCGTCCCCCGATCTGATATCGAAGAGTTCCGCCCCTCCGATCTGTCTCTCATGCCCGAAGGCCTCCTCGACCCCCTCCAGCCCGACCAGGTCCGCGACCTCATCGGCTACCTCATGTCTCCCCGCCAGGTCCCCCTCCCGGCGGGTGAGACAGGACCCTGAGGAGAGAGGACCTCGGGATGTATGAGATTTTGGATATGAACGACATGCTGACGCTGGACGAGATCAAGGCCCGATATGCCCCGGACTGGGTCCTCATCGGCGACCCGCAGACGGACGACCTCCATCGGCTCCAGGCCGGCCGCGTCCTCTTCCACAGCCCCGATCGCGAGGCCGTCTACCGCAAGGCGATCGAGCTCCGCCCCGGCCGCTTCGCGTTCCGTTATCTCGGCGAACTGCCCGGAGATATGGCGTTCCTCTTATGAGTTATCAATTCAGTGCGAAGATTGGATTCATCCTCATCGGTGCGGAGATCTCCGGGCCCTCCGGCACGGCCGGTGCATTGCTCGTCCTCGACACAGGCGCCATCACTACCGCGCTGAGCGCCAGCGTCTTGCGGGCCGTGGGCTACGATCCCGACGCGGCAACCGACTTCGCCCGGATGACGAGCGGGACGGCGGTGACGATGGTCCCTCGCCTGGTCGTCAACCGTTGCTCGGGGGGCCGGGATGGGAATCGGCGAACTCTCATCCTCTCGCGATGACGCGAGGCCTGGACGGGCCGCGATGGCGCTGTTACCGTCGAATCAGTCCCATCGAATCCTCTCGGCCCATCACGACGAGGGAAGGACGCCATGTCTCAACACAGGGCGGGCATCGGCGCGGTCGCGGGCGGACTGCTGGCGTTGGGAACCTTGGCCTGGATCGTCCCGATGGCGTCGGGATCGGGGACGGCGGCCGGGGAGGGCGCCGACGGGGGCGACGTCGTCGGCCGGGAGCTCTTCCTCCGCGAGTGGATCGCCGACGACCCGCGCGCCCACGACGGCGACGGCCTGGGCCCGGTCTACAACGACACCTCGTGCGTCGCCTGCCACAACCTCGGCGGGCCCGGCGGCGGTGGCCCGGCGACCAAGAACGTCGAGCTCCTGACGGCGCCGGCCGAGGCGGACGCAATCGACTTGGTGAACCTGGCGAGAGTCCACCGCGGTTTCCGAGGATCGCGGAGCGTCGTCCTCCACCAATTCGGCACCGATCGCGAGTACGACACCTGGCGGTGGACGCTCCTCGGCCACCCGCCCCGCGAGCGCGCCCGTCTCCTGCCGACGATCTTCAACGATCGCGAGACCGATCGCGCCGAGGACGAGATCGCACGGATCAACGTTCGGATGGGCCCACTGGCGAGGCTGCTCGACCGGGGCGTCCGCTTCGGTGGGACGCGGCTCCTCCTGTCGCGGCGCAACCCGCCGCCGCTTTTCGGCACGGGCCTAATCGACGCGATCCCCGACGCGGCCATCGAGGCGGGGGCGAAGCGGCAGGATGACTTCCCCGAAGTCCACGGGCGCGTCAGCCGCTTGAAGGGCGGGCGGATCGGCCGCTTCGGCTGGAAGGCGCAGATTCCCGACCTACGCGAATTCGTCTTCACCGCCTGCGCCAACGAGCTGGGCCTGGAGGTCCCCGACCACCACCAGGCGATCCACCCGCTCAACCCCGAAGCGCAGGCCAAGGGGTTCGACCTGACGGCGGATGAGTGCGAGCGACTGGTGGCCTTCGTCCGCGGCCTCCGCGGCCCGGAACCTGCGCCGACGGTGGGGGACACGGACGCCATCCTCGAGGCCGGCCGCGACGCGTTCGCCACCGCCGGCTGCGTGGCCTGCCACCTGCCGAAGTTGGGGCCCGTCGAGGGGGTCTACAGCGACCTGCTCCTGCACGACATGGGCCGCGAGCTCTCCGACGCGGGTAGTTACTATTCGATCGCCGGCCCCGACTCGCCCGGCCTGGCACTGGCGCAGGAATGGCGGACGCCGCCGCTCTGGGGCTTCCGCGACTCCGGCCCGTACCTCCACGACGGCCGCGCCAGGACGCTCGACGAGGCCGTCGCCCAGCACGGCGGCGAGGCGACTGCGTCAGCCGTCCGCTACTTCAAGCTGCCGCCGAAGGGCCGGCAGCTCATCCAGACCTTCCTCCGCTCTCTGGCCGTTCCCGCCCAAGTCCTGCCGGCGCGGGCCGATTGATGGGCTCCGGAACGGAAACGCCCGGGGTGGTTGCGACGGGTCGGGTCCGCACGACAGACCCGTCGCGGCCGGAGTGTGACCCTCCGCCCGACGGCGCGAGCTCAGGTCTCATGTCCTCGAGCGGATCGCACCCGATCTCAAGTCCGACGTTCGTTTTCCGCCGCGTCAGGCCGGCCACTTTCTGATCGGTTGTCGATCGCGAAGACCCACTCGGTCACCTCGCGGAACAGCTCGAGGTCGGCGTGGTCTTCCTCCAACGCGCCGAGCCTGGCGGTGCATCGCACCCGCCGACACCGAACCCATTGGGCCAGCGCCCGGCGGTCTTCCTCGGTGACGGGACAGCTCCTCCCGCGGACATCCCCGCGGGTGGAGACCATCCCGCCGAGCGCGCTCATCCCGTAGTCCAGGTCGCGAGACTCGAAGAACCGACGCAGGCCCTCCTCGAACTGTTCCTTCGTGCCGGGCGGATTCTCGTCTGGGACGAACTCGAAGTCGTAGAGGAACAGCAACTCGCCCAAGGGACGGGCCTCCGCGGCCTCACGGCGACTTCGCGATCCCCTTGCCGTCCTTGTCCTTCGTTTTGTCCTTGTCCTTATCCTTGGCGTCGGGGCCGGGGTCCTGGCGGTAGATGAGGACGCGGTCGTGGACGATGAGGACGAGGTCGGAGCGGCCGTCGCCGTCGACGTCGGCGACGGCCATGTCGCGGGGCTCGATGGTGTCGCGGAAGTCGCGGAAGGACTTCGAATCGTAAATCTTGAAGGTCAGGCCGCGGTCGAGCTCGGCGCGGTCGGGGGCGAAGCTGACCAGCTCGATCGAGTGCTCGGCGACGTCGCTCAGGGCGATGTCCATGCGGCCGTCGCCGTTCAGGTCGCCGGCGACGAGGTCGCCGAGGCGGGCGTCCTCGCGGGTCGTCTCGTAGCTGGCCAACGGCTTGAGCCGCTGGCCGCGGCGGCCGGTCAGGACGACGCCGAAGCGGTCGGTGCCGGCGATGAGGAGGTCGTCGCGGCCGTCGCCGTCGAGGTCGGCGACGTGCATGCCCTGGAACTCGATCGGCCCGATCGCCAGCGTGCCCGAGGGGCGATAGACGCCGTTCTTGCGGTCGAGGAACAGCAGCGACTTCGAGTTGCGGTCGAGGAGGACGACCTCCTTGGTGCCGTCGCCGTCGACGTCCAGGGCCGCGGCGCCGAGGACCTGCGCCGAGGTGCGACCGGCGAGGTACTGGTCCTTCACCTGCCACTGGCCGGTCTTCTCCAGCGCGATGTTGCGGGCGAAGGTGTTCTGGGCGACGAGCAGGGCCGGGCCGTCGAGCTCGGCGCGGGTGACGCCGGCCGGGGTGGCGCCGATGAGCGGGCCGAGGCCGCCGCCGGCCGGCGCGGGGGGCTCGCCGCCGGGCCGGCCCAGCAGCAGCACGGGCGAGCCGTAGGAGTTGAAGACGAGCACGTCGGTCAGGCCGTCGCGGTTGGCGTCCAGCGCCATGATCGCCGGCGGGGCGCCGTTGAGGTTGCGGATCTCGACGTCGTCGTCCTCGCCCCAGCGGAACGGGACCATCGTCCCGGCCTTCTCGCGCCGCAGGGCCTTCAGCGCGAAGCCCTCCGACTCGCCTTCCTTCGTCGCCTTGACGCGGACGACGTACAGGACCTCGGGCGTCTTGTCGCCGTCGAGGTCGGCGACCTCCAGCGCCACCGGCTCGCCGCTGATCGGCAAGGGCTCGGGGAACGACAGGCGGCCGTCGGCGAAGGTGCTGCGGCCGACCTGCTTCTCCTGCTCGGAGAGGACGAGGACCTCGGCCTTGCCGTCGCCGTCGAGGTCCGCGGCCTTGATCGACCGGCCGCCGACGAGGCCGGGGAAGCTCTGGCCGGTGACGAGCCCCGCGCCCTTGGAGTGGCCCTGGACGTAGACGATCGTCTGGGCGTTGGCCGGGTCGGAGACGACGACGTCGGCCTTGCCGTCGCCGTCGAGGTCGCCCAGCGCAAGGCTCCGGCCGCGGTTGGTGCCGTGGGGGAGCGGGTAGAAGATCAACCGGCCGCGGTGGTCTTCCTCGTCGTTGCCCCCCTCGTCGAGGGTGAACGCGCGGACGCGACCCGACTGCATCTCGATGGTCAGCAGCTCCTGCCCCTTCTTGCCGTCGAGGTCGCCGAAGGCGTAGGCGCGGGGCGTCTCGATCGTGAACCGCTGCTCGGGGCCGAGCCGGCCGCCCTCGGCCGAGAACCGGACGCGGATCGGCGCCTCGCCGTTCTCGACGATGACCAGGTCGTCGCCGCCGTCGCCGTCGAGGTCGACCGCCTTGACCGCCCAGGGCTTGCCGGCGGTGTGGGGCTGGCGCTCGGGCTCGCCGAGCTTGCCGTCCTTGCCCTGGAAGATGAGGACGACCTCGTCGTCGCTGACCAGCGCCAGGTCGTCGCGGCCGTCGTGGTTCAGGTCGCCGACGGTCAACGCGCCGGTCCCCTCGATCGCCGGGCCGACGCTGATCCGCCGGGCGTCGCCGAACCGGGCGTTGCCCCGGTTGTACAGGACGGTCAGCTCGGCGGGGGTGCCGTAGTAGGCCAGGTCCACCTTGCCGTCGCCGTTGAAGTCGCCGACCTGGACGCTGACCAGCTCCTTGTTGACCGGCAGGCTCTTGAGCCGCATCCGGCGGTCGCTGGGGACGTGGTTGGTCTCCCCCTTGGGCGACTCGGACTCGTCGGCCCCGGCCTTGCCGCTCAGGAGCAGCT
Source organism: Isosphaeraceae bacterium (assembly GCA_035551935.1). Lineage (GTDB taxonomy): Bacteria > Planctomycetota > Planctomycetia > Isosphaerales > Isosphaeraceae > DASZMJ01. Next base: position 44,147 of record DASZMJ010000650.1, on the reverse strand, counting down.
CGATCCGCGACCGGCCGTTGTTGGCGACGACCACGTCGGCGACCTTGTCGCCGTCGAGGTCGCGGAGCGAGACGTTGTTGATCCTCGGGTCGAGCTTGTAGATCTCCAGCGGCAGGAACCCGAAGTATTCCGCCAGCCGCGGCGGGTCGTCCGCCCGCGCGGCGGTCGCCGCCGTCGCCAACGTCCCCGCGACCAGCAGGCCCGGCAGGACCCGACTCCATCCCCTCGCCGTCGTCGCCATCGTGCTCGCCCCAGCTTGCCAAGGTTGTGCCGCTCTCCGGCGGATCGTACCAGCCTACGACTCGACGGGCGACGCGACAAGACCCACGCCGCCGGGGGCGAGGGTTGTCGGGGTGTCATGGAAAGACGATAATCCGGCGATGCGTCCCGGCCCGGCGGGGACGCGACGGGCATCGGGGAGTGCGGGCCGTCGACGGTCGTGCTGGCGCCGAGGACCGGGAGGAGGAGCGAGGCCATGAGCGTCGACGCCAACACCCACGCGGCCACTCCCCCACCGCCGGACGAGTCCCCCGCGCCGCCGAAGCCCCCGCCGAAGCCCGCCCCGGGCGACCTCCGGCGACGTGTCTGGTACTGGGCGTGTATTCATGCGATCATTCTTGCGATCATCGTCGCCGCCTATTTCGCCTATCCGGTCGCCCGGCGGGCCTTGACGACGGTCTCGACCGACGACGCCTTCGTCAACGGCCACGTGACGTTCGTGGCGCCGCGGATCACCGAGACGGTGACGAGGGTCCTGGTCGACGACAATGACGCGGTCAAGAAAGGGGACCTGCTGGTCGTGCTCGACGAGGACGTCTGGCGGGTCAACGTCGCCCAGGCGCGGGCGGCGCTCGACATCGCGAAGAAGAACGAGGCCGTGCAACTGGCCAAGGCGCATGCGGCCGCGGCGACGGCCAAGTCGAACCACTTCAAGCTCGTCTCGGCGATGACCGACGTCCGCAACCGGATCGCCTCGCTCCGCGCCGCGATCGCGTCCTTGCGCGAGAAGCGGGCGGCCGAGACGCTGGCCCGGCTCGAGGCGGCGCGGTACCTCCGGCTCGCCGGCACCAACTCGGCGACCCGCGAGGAGGCCGACATCCGGCAGACGCAGTACGACCAGGCCCAGGCCGCCGCCGTCCAGGCCCTCGAGCAGATCCACAGCCTCCGCGCGGCGCTGGAAGTCCCCGAGGAGCCCCCCCCGGGCAAGCCGCTCGACGACCTGCCGCCCGACCTCGACCAGCGCCATTCCACGGTCGTCAGCGCCCTGGCGACGTTCGCCCAGAACCTCGCCGACCTCGGCCTCCCCTTGCCGAGCTACTCCGAGACGCCCGACGCCTACATCAAGCGCATCCACGCCCTGGCGCCCGACGGCGACCTCGACGCCCTCATCGAGCGGACCGCGGCCAACGCGCCGGCCGTGGCCGCGGCCAGGGCGAACGTCGAGAAGGCCGAGAAGGACCTCGACCTCGCCAGGCTGAACCTCAGCTATTGCGAGATCCGCGTCGACATCGACGGCTACGTCTCCAACCGCAACGTCAACCCGGGCAACCGCGTCACCCAGGGCCAGCGCCTGATGGCGATCCGGTCGGCCGACGAGGTCTGGATCGACTGCAACTTCAAGGAGACCCAGCTCGACCCGATCCGGATCGGCCACCCCGTCGACATTTATGTGGATGCTTATCCCGGCCGCGTCTTCAAGGGCCGCGTCACCGGCTTCAGCCCCGGCACCGGCGCGTCGCTGGCGCTCCTGCCGGCGCAGAACGCCACGGGCAACTTCGTCAAGATCGTCCAGCGCCTGCCGGTCCGCGTCGAGCTTGTCCACGGCAACCCCCGCGATACCCCGCTGTTCGTCGGCCTGTCGGTCATCCCCTACGTCCTCGTCAACCAGCCCCCCGAAGGGCCCAACGCCGGCCAGCGCCTCCGCGGCCCCTTCGCCGCCGCCCAGCGATCGCCCGGCGGTTAGAGCGTCATTCCGCGCCGACGTGCTCCCCGGCCTCGGCGACCGATCGACGCATGAGCAACGCCAGCGGGATCAGGGCGAGCGACAGCACGGCGCAGAGGAAGAAGGTGTCGAGGTACGCCATCGACGCCGCCTGCTGCTGCCGCAGGTCCTCGATCGACTGCAAGGCCATCAGCGACGAGCCCGCCGGGTCCCCCGTGACCCCCTGGTAGAACGATTGGCCCGTCTCCAACGCCTGGCCGAACGTCGGGTTCAGCGGGTGGAGCGTCTCGACCAGCCGGTCGGCGTGGAAGCTCGTCCGGCGCTGGAGGAGCGTCCTGCCGACCGACGTGCCGACGCTCCCACCCTCGTTGCGGAGGACCGAATAGATCCCCGCCGCCGCCCCGCGCAGCTCTTGCGGGAGGTACTTGTACGCGGCCACGGCCAGCGGCGCGAACATGAAGGCCGTCCCCAACTGCTGCACGACCCGCGGCCAGACGAGCTGCCCCGGGCTGACGAACAGGTTCAACTGCGAGTACCAGAACGACCCCGCCGCCATGAACAGCGCCCCCACGATCACCAGCCACCGCGCGTCGACCTTCTTCCCGAGCAGATACCCGACGAACAGCATCGCCGGGATCGAGAAGAACCCCGCCGGCGACAGGATCAGGCCCGACCACACCGCGTTGTAGCCGAAGAGCGCCTGCATCATGTTCGGCAGCAGGGTCAGGCTCGTGTACACGATCGCATAGGTGACGAATAATGTCGTGCCGCTCGCGGTGAAGTTGCGGTCCCGGAACGGCGCGAGGTTCAGGATCGGCGCCGGGTGCCGCAGCTCCCAGAACACCACGCCGACGAGGCCGCCGACGAACAGGAGGAAGAGGGTTTGTACGCGCCAGAACGGGTCGTTGTACCAGTCCCACTCCTGCCCCTTGCTCAGGATCACCTCCATCGCCGACATCGTCAGCACGATCAGGCCCAGGCCCACGTAGTCGAACCGCAACGGCCGCGATCGCAGCTCCGCCCGCTCGGCCTTGAGGTACGCGGGGTCCTCGAGCAAGAAGTAATTCAGGCCGAACGCCAGCAGGCCGGCCGGGATGTTGATCAGGAAGATCCAGCGCCACGAATAGTTGTCGGCGATGTAGCCGCCGAGCGTCGGGCCGAGCACCGGCGCGATCAAGGCCGAGATGCCGAAGAGCGTCTGCGCCTGCCCCTGTTTCTCGGGCGGGAACGTGTCGACCAGCACCGCCTGCGTCACCGGCTGGAGCCCACCGCCGCCGATCCCCTGGATGATCCGGAAGAAGACCAGTTGCGGCAGGCTCGCCGCCAGGCCGCACGCCGCCGAGCTGGCCGTGAACAAGGCCACCGACGCCAGGTAGTAATTCCTCCGCCCCAGGAACCTCGACAACCACCCCGACAGCAAGAGCACCGCCGCGTTCGCCGCGAGGTAGCTGGTGATGACCCACTCGCTGTCGTTCTCGGCCGCCGAGAGTCCCCCGGCGATGTAGCGCAAGGCGACGTTGGCGATGCTCGTGTCGAGCACCTCCATGAACGTCGCGATCGACACCGCGACCGCCACCACCCAAGGGTCCACCGCCGGCCGCATGCCTCGCGTTTCTTTGGTCGCCATGCGGTCCGTCCTCGGCCCATCGCTCGCCCGGAGCCCGGCGAGCGATTGTAACGCCGGCACGCTCGGGCGGGCGACCGGGTCGCGCCGGGCCCCCGCCAACAGCCCCCGCCGGCCCGTCCTGATTGTGAACCAAGGTGGCCGGTGGGTTCGTTCGGTGGGACCAAGGGGCCGGGGGTCGGGAACCGTCGTGGCTTTGTTCCGCGCCGCCACGGGCCAGCAGCCGACCCCCTCGATCCCACGTCCCTGTCCCTTCCCGCGCCCCCGACGCCCCCCGGATTGGGTTCGTCTTGGCGGCGCCGGGGCCGGGATTGGGTTCGTTTTCGGCGCCGGACGCCGCGCCGTGGGTTCGTTCGGTGCCGACTCCAGCCCTCGGCAGACCTTGCCCAATCCCACCAAGGCCCCGTTCGGTTCGTTCCGAACCGTGGCCACTTGCCGGCACGGACGTCCCAGGTCCCCCAGTGCCCCGTTCGGTTCGTTCCGCGCCGGGAGGGGCCGGGGGTCGGGGGCCAGGGGCCGGGGCCCCTTCGGTCCATCCCGCGCCGGGCCGCTGGGTCCGTTCGGCACGCGTGGGGCCGGGGGCCGAATTGGGTTCGTTTTGCGCCGCGACGCTCGCCGAAGTGGCTTCGTTTCGCGCCGCGACGACCTCGTCTTGCTTTCCCCGGCCCCTCCTGAGATGTGAACCAAACTGTCCCGTCGGTTCGTTCCGCGCCGGTCCCGGGCCGACCTCGGGGATGGGTCGGGCGAGGGTCTGGTCGGTCTGTCGATCGTTTCGGGTCGCCATGGGGCCATTCACGTCGATCCGTTGCCAACGCCGCGCGGACGATGCCCCTCCCGCGAGGAGCCGCTACCCTTATAGTTGGAATCCCGCCCGAAAACCGGCAGGGATTCCGGGAAAGACGGCCGGCGGGCCGTCCCCCGTCGATCCGCGGCCGGGCCCGATCCCAGTCGTCGTGGGCCGACTCGTTGCGGCGGCGCCGACCGGACGCCGATCGGCGTCCGGGCCAACCGGCGCGACGCGTCATCGGTCGTCTCGTGGGTGCGTCGTCTGATACCGATTACCGATTCTGTGGCCATGCGCCCTGGCCGGCCGTTGTGTCGATCACGCGGGTGTCTTACACTTGACCGAAACCCGTCCATTCCGTCCGACGGCGCCCGAGCGGCGCGGGAGGGGACGATGGAGGCGCGGAGGAGGTGGGGATTCCGGCTCGTTGATGCGATGGTGGCGATCGGCGTCCTGGCGGTCGTGCTCGCGTTGATCTTGCCGCTGGTAGGCATCTCGGGCGAGGAGGCGCGGCGGCAGCGCTGCATGGACAACCTGCGGGCCATCGGCCTGGCGGTGAATCACTACATCAGCGCCGTCGACGCCTTGCCCCCGTCCGGCACCCGCGACGACGACCCCGGCGGCCTCCAGCGCCAGGGCATCGGCCCCAGGCAGAACGCCTGGTCGATGAAGGCGCGGATCTTGAGCTACCTCGACGGGGCGAAGGGCTCGCCGCTGGTCGACTCGATCAACTTCCAGCTCGACCCGACCTGGGACCACCGCGGCGGCCCCGAGCCCGCCAACGCGACGATCCGCGACGCCCGGATCGCCGTCTTCCTCTGCCCCTCCGACCCGCAAACGTTCGCCTCGGCCCCTCCGAGCCTCATCTCGGGCGCCCCGAGCAGCTATCCCAACAACGTGGGGAACAACCGGCGGTTCAACGGCTGGGTGCCCGACGGCCCGGCCTACTTCCCCGGCTGGGATCGGCAGGTCGGCCTGACGCTGACGCTTGCCAACATCTCCGACGGCACCAACAACACCGCCATCTTCTCCGAGGCCGTCCTGGGCGACGGCCTCCCGCCGGCCCGCTCGGCCGACGGCCTGGGGATGGTCTACGTCCTGCCCGGCTTCGATCCGAACGCGAACCTCGGCACCGGCATCCAGGGCGAATACATGAACGCCCAGAACTGCCAGCAGAACTTCCGGACCCGCGAGTTCACCTGGAAGGGCGAGCGCTGGGCCTTGCAGGACCCCGGCCGCGGCGGCTTCTACTCGCACTCGATGCCGCCGAACAAGCGCAGTTGCTCGTACTGGGGCGGCGGCATCGGCAGCGACAACTTCGAGACGATGATCTCGGCCAGCTCCTATCACCCCGGCGGGGTGAACGTGCTCTACATGGACGGCTCGGTGCGGTTCGTCACGAGCACGATCCAGTACCAGACCTGGTACACCATCAGCACCCGCGACGGCGGCGAAGTGATCACCATCGATCGCCTCTGATCGACGGCCGGGCTGTTCGGTCCGCGGTTGGATCGACCCACGCGCTCACGTCGAGGGGCTTCGCCTCCGGTTTCCATGTCGCCCTGGCCCAGCTTCACCTCGGTCCTGGCGTGCCTGCCCACTTCCCGGGCGAGCGAGCGGGCCCCGGCCACACGGACACGGGGCCAGACGCGAGGATTGAGTTCGATCAGGGCCCGAGGCCGCCGTGGGTGCGGGATGGGGTCTGGTGCGAGGATTTGATGTGCTCGACGACCAGGCGATCGCCGGGGAGGAGGGCGTAGTTGGTCGTCGTGTCGCCCCTGGCGATCGCCGCGAGGTTGACCGGCAGCTCCGCCGACGTCGGCTTGGCGTTCGGGTCGTTCGGGTTGTCGGGACGGATGAGGCGGATCTTCCAATCGCTCGGGGACGGGCTCCAGCCCAGCTCCTCCTGGAGGGCGTCGACGACCGACTGACCTTTCAGGCGATATCGGCCCGGTCCGTCGACGTCCCCTTCGAGCACGAAGTAGGGCATCTTGCCCGCGTCTTCCCGCGGCGACACCTCGCCACGTTCCGCCGCGCCCGCCGGCTTGAGCGTCTTCAACTCGTTGAGGACGCGGTCGAGCTTCTCCTCGAGGGCCTTGATGCGGTCGTCCGGCGTCTTTTCGGGGACGTGGACGAAGAGGACGCGGACGCGGTCGGTGTCGCGCGGATGGACCCGATGGATCCCGCCGTCGCGGGTGAGGAAGAGGCCGAGGTCCACGTCGCTCATCCCCCGTTTGAAGTGGAGGAAGTTGACGATGTGCTCCTTGATGTCGACGGCGGACATGCCCCCGACGTGGAAGCGATCGTTGTCGAGGTCGATCATGCTGAGCCGGTCGACCTTGACCCGGTACGACTTCATGCCCTTCGGGTTGGTCGAGGGGATGTCGATGTCGAGCTGGTCGCCGGGCTTGGCGAAGCGGGGCGAGGGCGGTGCCTCGGGAGGAGGAACAGCACGTCGCGTCTCCGGAGATGGCGGCGGGTTCGTGACGTCGAGGAGCGTGGGCAAGAAACCGTGTTCCCGCAAGCGTTCTTCTTGGGCGCGGGTGGGCTGGATCGCCCGCTCGAGCGCGGCGAGCATCGATCGGGCCGACTTCAGCTCGACGTCGGCCGCCTCGGCCTGCGACCGCAAGTCCTTCGTCCGGCCCTCCAGGACCTGGATCCGCTTGACCAGTCCGTTCTTGACGTTGACCAGGTTCTGGTTCGTCTGGCCCAGGTCCGGCGGCGCCGGCTCGGGGTCCGGAGTCGACACGACCTCCGACCCGGCCAGCGGCGGAGGCTCGGCCGCGACCTTGGTTTGTTCCGGCATCGGCGGGAGCGAGGGCGTCGCCTCGGCCGGCTTCGGCTCAGGCAGGGCGGGAGGATCTGCGGCCGGCAAGGCGTCCGGCGGCGGGAGGGGTTCGGACGGCTCGGCCGGCCTGGGCTCGGCGGCCTTCTTCTCCTCGACGGCCTTGGGCTCGGCCGGCGCGGGGGCGGGCCCATCCTTGCGTTCCTCGGCCTTGGCCTGGGCGAGCTGGATCGGGATCGGGCCGGGGCCATGCCCCCGACCCTGCCCTTGATAGGCTCGGGCGCCGGCGCCGCCGGCGATGCCGAGGGCGACGACCCCGGCGAGGGCCCATTTCAGCTTGGCGAGTGTCATCGTCCGCAGCGCTCCTTCCGAAAGGGCCGCGGCCGTCGCCGAGACCATCCCGGCGGCGACCGACCGTCCCGCCGCGACCCGGGCCGCGGCCGCAACCGTGTTCTCCAGCAAAGGGCCCGGCACGCTCGCCGACGCCCCGCGCGGCACGAGGATCGCCCCGATCGCCCCGGCCGACGGCGCCAGGCCGCGCCGGGAGAGCCGTCGCCGCAAGAGGTCGCGCGCCCGCGCCAGGCGACCCCGGACCGTCCCCACCGGCCACTGGAGGGCCTCGGCCGCAGCCTCGTGCGACCGCCCCTCGAAGTAGCAGAGCACGATCGGTCGGCGGTACTTCTCCGGCAGCCGCGCGACCTCCTCGTGGATCGCCGCGTCGAGGTCGCGACGGTCCGCGTCGTCTTCCATCGGCGCCTCCAGGACGGCCGGGTCGCCCCCCTCGCGGGCCCGCCTTCGATCGGCCTGGACCCGGGCTCGGACGGCGATCCGGTACGTCACCCCGTAGAGCCAGTGGCCCAGCGACGACTCCACCCGGACGCTCCGGGCCTTGCGTGCCAGGACCAGGAACGTGGCCTGGAAGGCGTCCTCGGCGGCGTGCGGGTCGCGGAGGACGCGGCGGCAGACGCCCAGGACCATCGGCCCGTGCCGCCTCAGGATCGCCTCGAAGGCGACCTCGGCGCCGTCGTCGGCCCGCGTCGCAAACCGTTCGAGCAACTGGCCATCCGACAGGCCGGCGACCCCCTCGCCCCGGAGCAATCGCCCCACCTGCCGCAACACCGCCCCGTCCGATCCTTCGACCATGCCCCACCCCCTCTACCCTCTCATAATGCAGCGACCCGCCCGCGCGATACACAAATCCGTCGAGAAGGGCCGGTTGTCTGCCGCCACGCCCGGACTCGGGAAGTCGGCATTGACCGACCCGGCGGGGTCGGGTACGGTCCGCCCCGACTCGCGCGTAGGGGCCGCGTCGGCCGCCGCGCGGGCGCGCCCCGAGCGAGCGCCCATGCCGGCCCCGGCCCCTCGCGTCCTGTTCCTCGGCCTCGACGGCGGCACGGCGACGATGCTGCGCCCGGCCTTCGACCGCGGCTGGCTCCCCAACCTCGCCGCCCTCTGGCGACGCTCGGCCCGCGGCACCCTCCGCTCCAGCATCCCGATGGTCACCCCCGTCGCCTGGACCTCCTTCGCCACCGGCTGCACCCCGCCTCGCCACGGAATCCACGATTTTTACTATGTGGATTCTCAGACACGCACGATCCAGGGGAACCATGCGGGGCGGGTGCGGGTGCCGACGTTGTGGCAGGTGCTGGGGGCGTCGGGGCTCGAGGTGATCAGCCTGAACCTGCCGATGAGCTACCCGCCGCCGTGCGTGCGGGGGCTGGTCGTGGCCGGGGCCGACGCGCCGGGGCCGGATTGGGCATTCGCGCAGTGCCCCGAGTTCGGCGCCGAGGTCCGCGCGGCGTTGCCGGGCTACCCGCACAAGATCGCCTGGAAGCGCCGGCCGCGGTCGACCGACGAGCTGAAGGCCCACGCCGCCCGCAACCGCGACGCCTTCGACGCCCTGGCCGGCGCCGCCGAGATGGCCGACCGCCGGATGCCGGAGTGGTCGGCGTTGTTCGTCCATTTCCACGACCTCGACAGCCTCCAGCACCGCCTCTGGCCCGAGCTCGACCTCGGCGACGGCCCGCGACCGCCTCGGGCCGGTTGGTCGGCCGAGGTGGTGAGTTGCCTCAGGTCGCTGGACGACGCCGCCGGGCGATTGCTGGAACTGGCCTCGAGGCGGGACGCGGCGGTGATCGCCCTCTCGGACCACGGCTTCGGCCCGTGCCGGGCCCTGGTCAGCGTCAACGGCCTGCTCCGCCGCGCGGGGCTCCAGCGGGGCCTCCCCTACGGCACCCGGTTCCGCTACCGGGCCCATCGCCTCGCCGACCGCTGGCGGCGCTGGTCGACCCGGCGGCAGGTCGGCGCGACGAGCCTGCGGCTGCCCCGGTCGATCGACGGCCAGGTCGGCTGCGACTGGAAGCGGACCCGCGCCTTCGCCCCCTACGGCCAGCTCAGCGGCTGCATCTTCCTCACGCCCGGCGTCGCCGACCACGCCGAGGCCGCCGACCGCGCCCTCGGAGAGGTCATCGACGCCTGCCGCTCGGCCCGGGACCCGAAGACCGGCGGCCCGCTGTTCGCCGACGTCTTCGGAGTCGCCGACCGCTACGGCCTCGACCCGAGGGCCGAGGGCCTGCCCGACGTGCTCGCGCTGTCGGCCGACGGCTACCAGGCCCAGGCCAAGTGGAGCCCGTTCGACCGGTCGTGGCTCCGGCCCGACCCGAACCTGCCGGCGACCCACCACCGCGACGGCGTGCTCGCCATCGACGCCCCCGACCTCCGCCCCGGCGACCACCTCCGCGCCGACCTGCACGACGTCGCCCCGACCGCCCTGGCCCTGCTCGGCCTCCGCATCCCCGAGGACATGGAAGGCCGGGTCCTCCAGGACGCCTTCGAAGACCCCTTGCCCGTCCGCCGCGGCGCCCGGCCCGCCATCCGCGTCGACGCCGAACTCCAGGCCCGCCTCGCCGCCGTCGGCCTCGGCGGCGAGACCCTGTAAACCCGACCCCGGGAGGACCCCTCGATGGATGAGATCAAGACCACCGTGCACGATTATCTCTTGAAGACCTTCCTCCCCGGCGAGGACGCCGACGAGCTGACCGACCGGACCCCCCTGATCACCGGCGGCATCCTCGACTCGATCAGCACCCTCAAGCTCGTCGTCTTCCTCGAGGAGCGGTTCGGCATCACCGTCGAGCCCCACGAGGCCGGCGTCGACCAGCTCGACACCATCGACCAGATCTCGGACCTCGTCGCCCGGAAGAAGGCCGCGGCGTGAACGGGGTCATCCCGTAGTAGGGCAGGGCTTGCCCTGCCTCTTCGACCAATCGACGCGCGCGGAAGAGGCAGGGCAAGCCCTGCCCTACGGGACTCAGGACTTTTCAGCCCGCTTCGGCCCTGTCAGAATCGCCACCATCGACTCGGAACGACATCCTGGACCGGAGACCTCTCCATGCCTCGCAACCTGTGCGGCCTGCTCCTCGTCGGGATCGCCGCGACGGCCCTGTCCGCGGCGGAGGACGAGGGGTTCACGACCCTGTTCGACGGCAAGACCGTCGCCGGCTGGGCCCCGGTCAACAGCGCCCCCGAGAACTGGGCCGTCACCGACGGCCTGCTCGTGACCAAGGGCAAAGGGGGGGGCTGGCTGAGCACCGACAAGGAATACGGCGACTTCGTGCTCCGGCTCGAGTACCGGACCCGGGCCGGCGGCAACTCGGGCGTCTTCATCCGCGCGCCGCGGTCGGGCGACCCGGCGTACACCGGCATGGAGATCCAGATCCTCGACGACGACGACCCGAAGTACCGCGACCTCAAGCCGGGCCAGTACTGCGGCTCGGTCTACGGCGTCGCCCCGGCGAAGCGCGGCAGCACCAAATCGGCCGGCGACTGGAACACGATGGAGATCACCGCCAAGGGGCCGAAGATCACCGTCAAGCTCAACGACCACACCGTCACCGAGGCCGACCTGACCGAGCACAAGGACGCGGCCAAGGAGCACCCGGGCATCCTCCGCAAGGAGGGCTACATCGGCCTCCAGTCGCACAGCGAGCCGGTCGAGTTCCGCAACATCCGGATCAAACCCCTTTGAACTATTCCTGCTCGACGCGGCCGGCGGCCAGGCCGGCGAGCCGGCCGTCGTCGAGGTCGAGCGTGCCGGCGAGGTCGTCGAGCCCCTTGTAGACGTCGTACATCCCCTCCGGCCGGCGCTGGGGGTTCCGCTGGACGCACGGCAGGATGACCTCGTCGAGCGCCGGCGGGACCTTCGGGTTCAGGGCCGACGGCCGCGGCACCTTGACCGCCTCGTCGTCGCCGCGGCCGCGGAGGGCGTTGGGGGTCTTGCCGGTGAGCAGGAAATACATGAAGGTTCCCATGGCATAGATATCGGTCCGCTCCGTGATCATCTTCTCCTTCTGGAGCTCGGGGGCGGCGAATTGCTTGGTGATCGTGCGGTGGTCCGTGTTCTCGACGAGCGACTGGCCGTAGCCGATGACCTTGACGGCGCCGGCGTTGCCCAGGAGGACGCGGCCGGGGGCGAGGTCGCCGTGCAGGACGCCGCGGCGCTGCATGTGCGCCAGCGCCCCGGCGACGTGCTTGAAGATCAAGATCCATTGATCGACGTCGGGACGTCCCGCGAGGTCGGCGAGGTCCTTGCCCTTGACGTATTCCATCAACAGCTCGCCCCGCGCAACGCGGAACCAGTCGCGCCGGGCGCGGTAGTCGTGGTACTTCAGGATCGCCGCGTGGCCGAGCTTCGCCGACGCCTCGGCGGCGGCCCGGCACCGCGCGAGCCTGGCGTCGTCGGCCGGCCCCTCGCGGTTGACGACCTTCAGCGCGTAGGCGGTCCCCGGCCGCTCGCGGTCGCTGATCCGCATGATCTTGGCATCGTCATCCGCGCGGATGACGTCCTCGACCAGGATCTTCATCCCGGCCAGGCTCGGCCGGTCCAGGGTCCCCTTCGACATCGAACACCCCCTGCCGATGCGGGTCGTCGCGGTCGGATCATCAACAGTCTAACCCACGCCGCCCCGGCGGTCCACGGGCACGGCCGGCCTGTTCCCAACGCGGGGGCGGCGTCTTATCATGGCGGCGGGACGAATCCCGCGGGCACCGACCGGGAGCCAACATCATCATGTCCACGACCGTCCAATGGCTCGGCCACTCCTGCCTGTTGATCGAGAGCGACGGCCGTCGCATCCTGATCGACCCGTTCCTGACCGACAACCCGGCCGCCGCGGCCAGGGCCGAGGACGTCGCCGCCGACTTCATCCTCGTCTCGCACGGCCACGGCGACCACGTCGGCGACACGGTCGCCGTCGCCCGGCGGACCGGGGCGACGGTCGTGACCAACTACGAGATCGCCAACTGGCTCCAGAAGCAGGGGCTCGACAAGGTCCACGGCCAGCAGCACGGCGGGAGCCACACCTTCCCGTTCGGCCGGGTCAAGCTGACGCTCGCCTTCCACGGCTCGGCCCTGCCCGACGGCTCCTACGGCGGCAACCCCTGCGGCTTCCACCTGTTCTTGAAGGATGGGACCAGGATCTACGACGCCGCCGACACCGCCCTCTTCGGCGACATGCGGCTGATCGGCGAGGAGGGGGTCGACCTCGCCATCCTGCCGATCGGCGACAACTACACGATGGGCCCCGACGACGCCGTCCGCGCCCTCAAGCTGATCGCCCCGCGTCGGGCGCTGCCGATCCACTACAACACCTGGCCCGTGATCGCCCAGGACGCCGCCGCCTGGGCCGATCGGGTCCGGGCCGAGACGACGGTCGAGCCGATCGTCCTGAAGCCGGGCGGCAAGGTCACGCTCTGATGGAAAGATCGACGACGATCGAGACGATCGAGACGCCCCGGCTCGTCGGCCGGCGGCTCGGGCCGGGGCACATCGAGGAGGTCCGCGTCCTGCTCCGCGACCCCCTCGTGATGCGCACCCTCTCGGCCGATGGCGCACCCATGCCCGAGCCCGACATCCGGGCCAGCCTCGACCAGGCCGACGACCACTGGCACCGCCACGGCTTCGGCCTCTGGGCCTTCCGGGCCCGCGACGACGGCCGCTTCGTCGGCCGGGGGGGCCTGAAGTGGTACGAGGTCGAGGGCGAGGACGTCGTCGGGGTGGGTTATGCGATCATCTCGCCCGAGTGGGGCCGCGGCCATGCCACCGAGATCGCCCGCGCCTGCCTCCGCGTCGGCTTCGGCCGCCTCGGCCTCGAACATATCGGCTGCTGGACCCTGCCGTTCAACCATGCCTCGCGGCGCGTCATGGAGAAGGTCGGCTTCCGCTACCTCCGCGACGCCGACTTCGCCGGCCTCCCGCACCGCATCTATCGCATCACCCGGGACGACTGGAGGGACGACGATGAATCTTGAACGAGTGGCCATGCACCGCCGGATGATCCTCGGGGTCGTCGTGAGTGTCCTCATGGGCCCTCAAGCTGGCCGGGCCGGCGAGACGATCGTCCTCGTCGCCGGCGGCGGCGAGGGGGGCGACGGCTCGAAGGCGGACCGGGCCCGGCTGGTGGCGCCCTTCGGCGTGGCGTTCGACCGGCCGGGGCGGATCAGCTTCGTCGAGATGACGTCGAACAAGCTCCGCGCGATCGATCGCGACGGCACGCTGACCACGCTGGCCGGCGACGGCGAGAAGGGGGACCGCGGCGACGGCGGCCCGGCCTCGGGCGCGCGGCTCAACGGCCCGCACAGCCTGGCCGTCGGCCCTGGAGGTGACCTTTATATCACCGACACCTGGAACAACCGCGTCCGCAAGGTCGACGAGAGGACCGGCTCGATCGCGACCGTCGCCGGGACCGGCGAGAAGGGCTATTCCGGCGACGGCGGCCCGGCGACCCGGGCCCGGTTCGGCGGCATCTACTGCATCGCCTTCGACCCCGACGGCTCGCGGTACGCCCTGGCCGACCTCGACAACCGCCGCATCCGCGCCGTCGACCTCAAGACCGGCGTCGTCACGACCATCGCCGGCGACGGCCGCCGCGGCGTCCCCGAGGACGGGGCGAGGGCGAAGGACTCGCCGCTCGTCGACCCGCGGGCGGTGGCGATCGACAAGGCGGGGAATGTCTACATCCTCGAGCGTTCCGGCAACGCGCTCCACGTCGTGGACGGGACCGGGGCGATCCGCACGGTCGTCGGCGACGGCAAGGCCGGGCTCGTCGGCGACGGCGGCCCCGGCGCGAAGGCCCGGCTCAACGGGCCGAAGCACCTCTGCATCGACCCGGCCGGAAACGTCGTCATCGCCGACACCGAGGACCACGCGATCCGCCTCTATCGGCCGGCCGATGGGACGATCGTCCGCCTCGCCGGCACCGGCCGCAAAGGGTCCTCGGGCCTCGGCGGCCCGCCGACGCGGGCCGAGCTCGACCAGCCCCACGGCGTCGCGATCGGCCCCGACGGCCGGCTCTACATCGCCGACAGCAGCAACAATCGCATCCTCCGGGTCGAGCGCTGAACCCGGGAACACGACGCCATCCCGATGCTCCGACGGAGTCACCCCCGGTCCGCCGCGGTTCCGGGGGGTTGACGGGCGGTCGGCCACTTGTTACGTAATTGTTGGACACCGATTCAACGTCTGCCAAGGATCGACAGCTCGCCGCGGCGAGCACGATCGAGAAGGGACCGCCGTCTTCGGGACAGGGGTTGCGCGAGGCTCGCCCATGAAGCGCCACCAGCCGGGTCGTCGCCTGCGCGCCTGCGTCGTGCTCTGCGGGATGGTCGCGACCGCGACCGCCGCCCGCGCGGCGGATTCGACGTCGAAGTCGCTGCACGAGCGGATCGACGAGCGGATCGAATCGAGCGGCAACGGCCCCGCGATCGACCTGGTCGGCGACGCGGAGTACCTGAGGCGGATCTCGCTCGACCTGACGGGGATGCCCCCCACATCGGACGAGCTCCGCGCGTTCCTCGCCGACACCGGCGCCGACAAGCGGGAGAAGGCCGTCGACCGACTCCTGGAGGGCCCGCTCCACGCGAGGCACCTCGCGACGAGCCTCGACATCCTCTTGATGGAGCGTCGGCCGGCGCAGCACGTGTCGGCCGAGGAGTGGCAGGCGTACCTGCTCGCGGCCACGCGGTCGAACCGGCCGCTCAACCAGGTGTTCCGCGAGATCCTCGCCGCCGACGGGGCCGATCCGGGGACCAGGCCCGCGGCCCGGTTCTACCTCGACCGCGGCTCGGAGCCGAACCTGATCACCCGCGACGTCGGCCGGATCGTCTTCGGCCGCGACCTCCAGTGCGCCCAGTGCCATAATCACCCGTCGATCGACGACTACAAGCAGTCGGACTACCAGGGCTTGCTCGCCTTCTTCGCGACTTCGTATGAACTGAAGCACAAGGAGGGGGGCAAGGACCGGGTCGATTACGCCGAGAAGGCGGGGGCCGACCTCAATTTCGTCTCGGTCTTCGTGAAGGGGAGCAAGCACCGGACGGGCCCCCGCGTGCCGGGCGAGGGAGAGCTCGTCGAGCCCGTCTTCCCCGCCGGTGAGGAATACGCGGTCAAGCCGGTCGAGAACGTCCTCCCGAGGCCGAAGTTCAGCCGCCGGGCCCAGCTCGCGACGCACGCCACCGACGGGTCCAACCCGGCGTTCAACGCCAACCTCGCCAACCGGCTCTGGGCGTTGATGATGGGACGCGGGCTGGTCCATCCCGTCGACCTCCACCACCCGGACAATCCGCCGAGCCATCCGGAGTTGCTGCGGCAGCTGGCCGACGAGCTCGTCGCCTCGAACTTCGATACCCGCGCCTTCCTCCGCGAGCTGGCCCTGACCCGGACCTATCAGCGCACGATCGACCTTCCGTTCGGCAAGGGCGCGGCGAGCGGGGATGTCGCGGCGGCCCTCGCGGAACTCGAGTCACGGACCGCTTCGACCAAGGCCGCGGCGGAGGCGGCGCGGAAGGGCTACGAGGCGGCAACGGGCGGCTGGGAGGCGGCCGAAGCCGCCCTGATCCCGGTCGCCGCCGAGCAGGACCAGGCGCTCGCCAAGCACGCCGATCTCGCCAAGAAGCAGGCCGAGGCCGGCAAGACGGCGGCGGCCGCCGCCGCCCAGGTCGCCGCCCGCCAGGAGGCGGCGAAGGCGCTCGCGGAGGCGGCCGAGAAGGCCCTCGAGGCCTCGAAGAAGCTCCCCGCCGAGAAGGACCTGGCCGCGGCGGCCCAGAAGTTCGTCGACCGCTCGAAGGCCATCCCCGCCGAGCTGGCGGCGCTCCAGAAGGCGAGCGCCGAGAAGGCCGCGGCCCTCGCGAAGGCCGATGCCGACCTGGCGGCCGCCGCCAAGGCGGTCGAGGTCGCCCGCTCGAAGACGCAGCCGCTGCGGGAGGCCTGTCGGCAGAAGGAGCAGGCCGTCGTCGACTCCCGGCGTCGGCTGGCCGAGGTCGAGGTCGCCCTCGAGAGGCACAAGAAGCGGATGATGCGTCTCGAGGCCGTCGCGGGGCGCAACGCCCTCGACCGGAAGGTCGCGACGGCCGCCCGCGTCGTCGACTCGCGTCGCGAGGCGGTCGGCAAGGCCCGTGCGGTCGTCGAGGAGCATGCCGCCCTCCTCGCGAAACGCGATCAGGACGTGAAGGCGGCCGACCAGGTCAGGCTCACGGCGGAGAAGGCCAGGGACGACGCCCAGGGGGCCGTCGACCGGCAGGAGAAACGGCTGGCGCGCGTCGCCGAGGCCGTCCGCGCGACCGAAGCCGCCCGCTCGGAATTGCCCGACGACGCCGACCTGGCCCAGGTCGCCGAGACGTTAAAGTCGAAGGCCGCCGCGTTGGAATCGGCCGCCGGGCCGCTCGGTTCTCGGCGCGACGCCGCGGCGTCGACGTTGAAGACGGCCGTCGCCGCGGTCGCCGCGGCCTCCCGGGGCCTGGAGGAGGCCAGGGCCGAGGCGTCGCGCCGCGACTCCAGCCTCGCCGCCGCCCGCAAGGCCCTCGCCGACGAGGAGGCCCGGCTGAGGGCCGCCCGATCGGAGCTCGACCGCGCCGACGAGCGGCTGGCCGTGCTGTTCGCCGACGATTTCGACCTGGCGCAGCTCAAGCCCCTGACCCCCGAGCAGATCGGCTGGAGCATGCTGCGGGTCACGGGGGTCTACGATCGGACCCGCCAGGCCGTGGAGGCCGAGCTCGACAAGGCCAGTCCCCTCAACGAGCAGGCGCGGAGCGACCCCGCCCAGGTCCGCGCCCGAGCGCTCGAGGTGGAGTCGCGGACGTTCGACAAGTTGAAGGGGACGATCGCCCCCTTCGTCCAGATCTACGCGGCCGGGGCCGGGCAGCCGCAAGGGGACTTCTTCGCGACCGCCGACCAGGCGCTCTTCGCGTCCAACGGCGGCCTCGTCAACGGCTGGGTCGCCCCCGCCGCCGGCAACATCGCCGACCGCATGGTCCGCGAGCCGGACCCGAAGAAGGCCGCGGAGGACCTCTACCTGACGGTCCTCTCGCGCCCGCCGAGTGCCGACGAAGCCGCCGAGGTCGGGCGCGTCCTCGGCGGCCCGGCCGCGGACAAGCCGCTCGCCGTGCAGGAGCTGGTCTGGGGGCTGCTGACCTCCGCCGAATTCCGGTTCAATCACTGAGGCACCGGGTCGACCACGAAACGGAGTGCGAGTCATGAGGCCAAGCTACCACTGCCATTCGCCCGAGCATGCGATGGCGCGGCGCAGGTTCCTCGCCGGACTGGCGGCGGGCGCGGCCGGCCCGTTGATCGGCGGCCTGGGCGTGTTCTCGACGCGATCGGCGCACGCGCAGCTCGCCGGGCAGCAGAAGCGGGTGGTCGTCTTCAACATGCACGGCGGCCTCAGCCAGCTCGAGAGCTGGGACCCCAAGCCGGGCACGGAGACGGGGGGGCCCTTCCGGTCGATCGAGACCTCGGTGCCGGGCATCCGGATCTCGGAACTGCTCCCGGACACCGCCCGGCAGATGCACCACCTCTGCCTCGTCCGCGGCGTGAACACGAGCGAGGACGACCACGGCAAGGGGGCCTACCTGATGCTCCACGGCCGGCGTCAGACCCCCGCGGCCGAATACCCGACGCTCGGCGCCGTCTGCGCCAGGGCGATGGCCCCAGACGAGGGGGGCCTGCCCGGCCACATCGTGATCACCCCCGGCGGCGGCGGCGGCCGCGGCAACGACGCGGCCTACCTCGGCCCGCGGTACGCGAGCATCGCGCTGGGCAACGGCCAGCCGCCCCAGCACACCAGCCGGCCGGGCCAGGTCTCCGAGCCGATGGACGCCGCCCGCAACGACATCCGCAGGCACGTCAACGAGCGGTTCCTCAACCGCCGCCGGACGGCGGTCACCGAGGCCTACGTCTACTCCTACGACCAGGCCGAGCAGCTCATGCGCCGTCGCGACGCGTTCGACGTCGCCAAGGAGCCCGAGAAGGACCACGAGCGCTACGGCAAATACGACTTCGGCCGCCATTGCCTGCTGGCGCGCCGGCTCCTGGAGAAGGGCGTTACGTTCGTTCAAGTGTCCCACTCGAACTACGACACGCACAACGAGAACTTCAACTTCCACATCGAACAGCTCGGCGAGTTCGACCGGGCGTTCGCCGCGTTCGTGGCCGACCTGGCCGACCGGGGGATGCTCGACGGCACCTTGATCGTCGTCCTCTCCGAGTTCGGCAGGACGCCCGGGATCAACCACTACTACGGCCGCGACCACTGGTCGCGGGCCTGGTCGGTCGTGCTGGCCGGGGGCAGGGTCCACCGCGGTATCGCCTTCGGCAAGACGAACGACAAGGGGACCGAGGTCGTCGACGGCCAGGTCGACCACGCCAATCTCTTCCACACGTATCTCCAGGCCGTTGATGTCGATTCGACCGACTCGTTCGACGTCGAAGGGCGCGACGTGCCGATCGCCGACCCGGCCGCGAAGCGGATCAAGCAGGTGCTGTCGTGACCGCCGCGGCCGTGCCCGCCGGGTTCGACCCGAAGCAGGCCCACGTCGCCGCCGAATGGCCCGCCGGGCGCCCGCTCGTCTGCTGCCGGTTCGAGCCCAAGGGCCGCTACGTCTTCTGCGGCGTCGAGGGCCCGGATGTCCACAGGTTCGACCTGGCCGACGGCAAGAAGGCCGTCCTCGCCGGCGGCCACGAGTCGTGGGTCTTCGCGCTGGCGTCCTCGGCCGACGGCGCGACGACCTTCAGCGGCGGGGGCGACGGCCGCCTGATCGCCTGGGAAACCGCCGCGGCCGCGCCGAAGCCGATCCGACGGATCGACGCCCACCGCGGCTGGATCCGCGCGGCCTGCGTGAGCCCCGACGGCTCGCTCGTGGCGACGGGCGGCAACGACCGGCTCGTGAAGCTCTGGGACCCCGCGAGCGGGAAGCTCGTCCGTGAGCTCCAGGGGCACGCGGCGCACGTCTACTCGCTGGAGTTCCACCCCGACGGCAAGACGCTCCTGAGCGGCGACCTCCTCGGGGTGGTCAAGCAGTGGGAGGTCGCGACGGGCAGCCTCGCGGGGTCGTTCGACGCGAAGCCCTTGCACCACTACGACGGCGGCCAGCAGGTCGACTTCGGCGGGGTCCGGACGCTGGCGGTCACGCCCGACGGCAAGCTCGTCGCCGCGGGCGGCCTGCACAAGGCGACCAACCCCCTGGGCGCCGTCCACGAGCCGATCGCCCTGCTCTTCGACGGGCCGAGCCGCAAAAATATCAAGATGTGCCTCGCCGATGGCATCACCCAGGGGGTGATCTGGCGCCTCCGCTTCCTGGCCGACGCCGGCCTCGTCGGCGCCTGCGGCGGCGGCAACGGCGGGTTCCTCCTCTTCTGGAAGACCGACGCCCCGAAGGACTTCCACCGCCTCCAACTCCCGAACATCGTCCGCGACATGGACCTCCACCCCGACGGCCTCCGGATCGCCACGGCCCACCACGACGGCAAGGTCCGGATCGTCCGGCTCGCCACCAAGTCGGCCTGAGCGTCCTCAAGGCGCCGGTGCGAGTCGGACCCCGTAGAGCGGACCATATTTCCGCGCGAGCGCCGCGAGGAACGGGCGGTGGTCGAGCGGCGAGCCGGTCGCTCGTTCGATGAGCTGCGCGGGGGGATAGCGGCGGCCGTGGCGGTGGACCCGGTCGCGGAGCCAGGCGAGCAATGGGTCGAAATCGCCCCGCGCGAAGGCCCCGGACGGGTCGCCCTCGTCGGCGACGAACCGATCGAAGAGCTGCGCCGCGTAGAGGTTGCCCAGCGTGTAGGTCGGGAAATAGCCGACCAGGCCGGCGCTCCAGTGGATGTCCTGGAGGCAGCCCAGGGCGTCGTCGGGCGGGCGGAGGCCGAGGACCGAGGCGTAGGCGTCGTCCCAGGCGCCGCAGAGCTCCGAGACGTCCAGGTCGCCCGCCAGCAGGGCCCGCTCGAGCTCGAATCGGATAATGACGTGAAGATTATACGTCACTTCGTCGGCCCGCACGCGGACGAGCGACGGCTCGACGAGGTTGACGGCGCGATGGAACTCGTCGGCGTCGACGTCGTGGAGCACGTCGTGGAAGACCTGCCGGGCCATCGGGAAGGCGTACGACCAGAACGCGCGGCCGCGGCCGACGAGGTTCTCCCAGAGCCTCGACTGCGACTCGTGCACGCCGAGCGAGACGGCCTCGCCCATGGGGGTGCCGAAGTGCGCCGGGTCGAGCCCCTGGTCGTAGAGGCCGTGGCCGACCTCGTGGAGGATGCCGAAGACGCCGTCGCCGAGGTCGCGCGGGTCGAACCGGGTCGTGATCCGGCAGTCGCCGGGCCCAATCATCGTGCAGAACGGGTGCGCCGTGGTGTCGAGCCGCCCCCGGCGGAAGTCGAAGCCGACGGCGACTGCGATCGCCTCGCCGAAGATCCGCTGGCGATCGACGGGATAGTCCCGGTTCAGGACCGTGGACGACGACGGCCGCCCCGCGCCGAGGATCTCGGCGACGATCGGGACGAGGCCGTCGCGGAGCGCGCCGAACAAACGGGCCAGGGCGTCGCCCCGCGCCCCTGGCTCGTACTCGTCGAGGAGCGAGTCGTAGGGGTCGTCGCCGATCCGCAGGCAGGCGGCCTCGTCGCGCTTGAGGGCGAAGATCGTCTCGAGCGTCGGCCGGAGCACGCCGAAGTCCTTGAGCCGGCGGGCCTCGACCCACTCCTGCTGGCCGATCGACGTGACCCGTGCCAGCTCCTCGACCAGCCGCCGGGGCAGGCGGGTCAGCCGGTCGAAGTTCCGTCGCAGCTCGCGGACGTTCACCGCGGAGACGGACTCGGGGTCGGCCGTCAGGTCCGACCCCTCCAGCTCCCCGAGCAGCTCGCCGATCCGGGGATGGGTCGCCTTCTCGTGGTGGAGCCCCGCCAGCGCGGCCATCTGGCGCCCGCGATGCTCGGCGCCGGCGTGGGGCATGTAGGTCTGCTCGTCCCAGCCGAGCAGCGCCGAGCACGAGGCCAGGGTCGCGGCCTCGCCCGACCGCGTGATCAACTCCGCATACGAATGATCGGCCTTCATCGTCCCGCGCCGCTCCGTTGCTCCCGAGAGTTCCGCCCCGCTCTCCCCCGATTGTATCGCAAGCATCCCCGGGACCGTGACGCCGTTTCGGGCCGGAGGGCCGATCACGCGGTTGCGTCCGGGCCCGGGACGTGCGATAAGCGTCCGTGTCTCATGACTTGATTCCCTTCATCGGATCAGCGCCGTGTTGACCCCCGCCGAGGAACTCGGGCTCAGCGGCCTGGTCGTGGCCGCCCGGGTCCGGGAGGCGTTCGCGGGCATCGACGCCCCTGCCCTCCTCCGGTTGATCGACCGCCTCGACGCCGAGGCCTCGCGGCGGCACCTCTTCTACCTCCGCGACGGCCGCGACGAGACGATCCGGATCCTCCCCCGGCCGCTGACCGTCCTGCCCGACCAGCTCAAGTACGTCCACACGACGTCGCTCACGATCCTGAACGCCCTCAAGCGCCTGCCGCAACTCTACGAGGACGACCCCGACGTGCGCGAGGTGCTCCGGCTCCCGCCGGACGAAGAGGCTTGGTTCCGCGACTGCTGGGACGCGGGGCCCAGGGAGAGCGACCCCGTCTTCGGCCGGCTCGACGCCGTGGTCGACTTCACCAGCCCGATGTGGAAGAACTCGCTCCACTTCCTCGAGCCCAACCTCGGCGGCGTCGGCGGGATCCACCTCGTCCCGACCGCCGAGACGATCGTCGCCGACGTCGTCGTGCCCGCCCTCCGCGCGGTCGACCCGGGGCTGGACCTCCAGAAGGGCCACGACATCCGCGAGCTGTTGATACAGCTGATGCTCGACCACCTCGAGGCGATCGGCCGGCCGGCACGGAACATCGCCTTCATCGAGCCGACCCACGCCAGCAGCGGCCCGAACGAACAGGAGGCGCTGGCCCGCTACTTTCACGACCGCTACGGCCTGAAGACGCTCCACGCCGACCCCGCCGATCTCCGGCTCGACGGCGGCGAGGTCCGGGTCGGCGACAGCCCGATCGACCTGGCCTACCGCGACTACGAGGTCCGCGACCTGATCGCACTGAAGGCCCAGGGCGTCGACGTCGCGCCGGTCCGGGCGCTGATGCTCCAGAATCGGATGGTCTCCTCGATCACGGCCGAATTCGACCAGAAAAGCTGCTGGGAGGTCTTCACCGACCCCGGGCTCGCCCAGCGGCACTTCCACCCCTCCGAGCGCCAGGTCTTCCGCCGGCACATCCTCTGGACCCGCCTCCTGGCCGACCGCCGGACCACCCTCCCCGACGGCGACGTCGACGACCTGCTCGGCTTCGTCCGCCGCGAGCGCGAGCTCCTGGTGCTCAAGCCGAATCGCGGCTACGGCGGGGCCGGCGTGGCGATCGGTGGCATCCTCAGCCAGTCCGAATGGGACGACGCCATCGCCGCCGCCCTCGGCGACCCCGAGCGCTGGGTCGTCCAGCGGCTGGCGAGCATCCCCGTCGCCGAGTTCCCCGTCGTCGCCCCGGATCGGACGATCCGCGTCGAGCCCTTCTACGTCGTCATGGGCTTCGCCGCGACCGAGTACGGCCTCTCGGTCCTCGCCCGCGCCTCGCAGAAACAGGTCGTCAACGTCGCGCTCCGCGGCGGCCTCTGCACCCTGTTCTCCGCCCGCCCTCCCGGGCAATCGTCCGGCGACGAACCGGATCTTTAAAATTATCCAAGATCGATTATATTTCAATTCTTCCGTCGCGAAGCATGACGACCCGGTCGGCCGCGGCGGCGACGTCGGGGCTATGGGTCACGACGACGAGGGTCAGGCCGCGTCCGGCCCGGAGGCGCGCGAGCAGCGCGAGGACCTCGTCCTGGGCGGCGCTGTCGAGGTTGCCGGTCGGCTCGTCGGCGAGCAGCAGGGCCGGCTCGTTCGCCAGCGCGCGGGCGATCGCGACCCGCTGCCGCTCGCCGACCGACAGGCGGCCCGGCGGGTGGCCCGATCGGGCACCGAGTCCGACCTCCTCGAGCAACGCCCGCGCCCGTCGCGACCGCTCGCGCGCCGGCCAGGGGCCCTCGAACATGGGGACCTGGACATTTTCTAGAGCGGACAATGTGGGCAACAGATGGAACGACTGGAAGACGAACCCGAGCCGCCGCGCGCGGAAGGCGTCGAGGTCGAGCGCGGCGAGGGGCGCCCCCTCGAAGTAGACCTCGCCCGAGGTCGGGCGGTCGAGGCCGCCGAGGATGTGCAGCAACGTGCTCTTGCCGCAGCCGCTCGGCCCGGTGATCGCGACCCACTCCCCCCTCCCGACGGCGATCGACACCCCGCGCAAGGCGTGGACATCGCCGTCGGGGTAGTCGCGGACGAGGCCTTCCGCCCGGAGCAACGGCTCGACGTCACTCATGGCGCAGGGCCTCGATCGGGTCGATCGTCGCGCCGCGGAACGCGGGGTAGAGGCCGCCGAGCAACGTCAGGCCGACTCCCATCAGCACGCCCGCCGCGAGGGCCAGCGGGGGCGTGTCGGGGTCGATGTAGCCCCGGGCCGACGGCACCGCGGCGAGCGCGCGCACGCCGAGATAGCCCAGGGTCGTGCCGAGGAGCGAGCCGGCCAGGCCGAGGCCGAGCGACTCCCCGAGGATCAAGGCCAGGACGCGCCGTCGCCGCCAGCCGAGGGCGCGCAGGACCCCGACCTCGCGCGTCCGCTCGAAGACAGCCATCACCATCGTGTTCAGGAGCCCGACCGAGCCGATCACCAGCGCCACGACCGACGTCGCCCACGCCATCGCCTTGGCGAGCCGGATCATCATGTCTTGTTCCACGTAATCGCGCGCGTCGTCGGCCGCGACGCCCGGCACCTCCGCCTCGATCCGCCGCTTCAGCGCGGCGACGGCCGCCGGGTCGCCCGCGCGCTCGGCCGCGACGACCAGGGCCGTCACCTGCCCCGGCCGGCCCATCATCCACTGGAGCTCCGCGAGCGGGACCACCAGCGCCCCGTTCTCCATCGGCGTGCCGGCCTCGTAGATCCCGACGACGTGGAACCGCTCCCCCTCGACGTCCAGCTCGTCGCCGACCGTCTTGCCCAGGCTCCGCGCCAGGTCGCGGCCGAGCAGGGCCGCTCGCTTGTCGCCGGGCCGGAGCGAGCGGCCAGCGATGACCTTGATGCCGTGAAAGAGCAGGCTCCCCGGCTCCCAGCCGTTGACCAGCACGCCGACCATGCCCGCGTCCTCGAACGAGATCGTATCGACCAGGGACCCGCCCACCTCGCGGACCCCCGGGATGCGCCGGAGGCGGTCGGCGAGGGCGGCGTCGATGTGGCTGGTGATCCGGTTGCTCACCCCGGCGCGGACGACCACCAGGTCGATCCCCTTCGCCTCGTAGATCCGCTTCAAGGACCGCTCGAACCCCCACGCGATCCCCAGCAAGGCCACCACCGCCGCGATCCCCACCGCCAGGCCGAGCACCGTCAGGGCCGTCCGGACCCGGCGCCGGAGCAGGTTGCGGAGGATGAGGGTGGTGAATCGCATCGCGAGTCCGGAAATCATAAAAAAATGAGCTTTACTTCGCCGGTGCCTCGCCCACGAGCACGTAGCCGCCCTTCCTCCAGATCCACTCGAACGTGCTGTCGCGGAGGGCGGCGCGGCCGAGCTTGGCGACGTCGAGGTGGCGGTTGCGCTCGACGAGGTCGGTGAAGTCGCGGCCGAGGTGCATGACGTGCGCGACGAACCAGTTGTCCAGGCGGATCAGGGCGGGGATGCCGGTCAGGTGGCCGAGCATGCGGCCGGTGAGGTCGGGGGCCTCGTCGCTGACGACGACCGGGGCGCCGGCCCTGGCGACGCGGGCCATCTCGGCCAGGGCGCGGCCGGGATCGTTGAAGTGGTTCAGGCCGCCGATGCTCAGGACGGCGTCGAACTGGCCGTTGTGGAACGGCAAGTCCTCGGCCTCGGCGAGCGTCAGCCGCACGTCGCGGCCCTCGGCGCGGCGGCGACAGGCGGCGAGCTGGGCCGTCGAGATGTCCACGCCGGTGATCTGCCAGTCGCCGGGTAGCCAGTCGAGGTAGACGCCGTCGCCGATCGCTACGTCCAGGAGCCGCAGGCCCGGCCCCGTCGGCAGATGGCGGAGGACCTTATCGCGAGCCCGGCGCTCACCCCCGTTGAAGAACCAGAAGACGTGCTCCCAGACGCGGAACTTCGGCCAGAGGGGGCTGTTGTAGAAGTCCTGAGCGATCCGGTTGTTGTCCGCGACCTCGTCGCGGACGACGAGCACGCCGTCCCGGATCGGGTAGACGTGCCCGCACGACCCGCACACCAACGCGTCGCCGCCGTCGCCAAGCCCGCCCCCGCAGGCGACGCAGCGCCAGGGGTCGAACCCGGCGGTCCAGGACGTCGATCGACCCGGCGAGCTCACGGACATCGCGGCACCTCCCCGACGGACCCGTCATCCACCAGGCAATATCCGAGACGATTCCAGATCCGATATCGGCGATGGCCCGGCCAGGCCGCGCGCGCGATCGCGTCGAGGCTGGCACGGTGCGCCAGGACCATCGCCGCGAACTCGGCATCGAGGCCCACCCGCCGCAGGAACCAGGCCGTCAGGCCCGGCCAGCCGATCCAGTGACCGATGGTCCAATGATGCAAGTTCGGGAGTTCATCGGCCACGACCGTCGCCGCCCCCGGCAGGACCACCCGCCGCAGCTCGCGGAGGGCCGCGGCGTGGTCGCGGAAGTAATTGAAGCCGCCGATGGAGTACGCCGCGTCGAAGGTCGCGTCCGGGAACGGCAACGCCTCGCCCTCGGCCCAGACGAGCCGCCCGCTCATGCCCGGGAACCGGTCGCGGCAGGCCTCGAGCCGGCCCCGAGCGATGTCCACGCCGTAGACGTCCCAGCCCGCAGGCAGGAGCGGCAGGTTGTCGCCGTCGCCGATCCCGACCTCGAGCACCCGGGCAAACGGCATGGCGGGCAAATGCCGGAGGATCTGCATTCGAGCATGATTCTGTCCGCCCTGGAGCGT
The DNA here is from genome assembly GCA_035551935.1 of Isosphaeraceae bacterium. Classification (GTDB taxonomy): domain Bacteria; phylum Planctomycetota; class Planctomycetia; order Isosphaerales; family Isosphaeraceae; genus DASZMJ01. Next base: position 17,702 of record DASZMJ010000650.1, on the reverse strand, counting down.
GAGGAAGAGGCGCTCCCAGGGTCGGAACCGCGCCCAGCCGGGGCCGTCGTAGAAGGCCGCAGCGACGCGGTTCGTGCCGGCGAGGGGCAGGTCGATCGCGTCGAGGATGCCGTCGGCGTCCGGATGCTCGCGGCCGCAGCGCGGGCAGGCAGGCCGGCCGCCGAGCGCCGCGGCGCAGGCGAGGCAGCGGGCGAGCTCGGCGGCGGTAGGAGATCGGTCCGGAGCATCGACGCGCATGGAAGCCTCAATAATCGGCCGACAACGCACGCGGGCCGGCGCGATCCATCATCCAGTCGAAGACGGCCGAGGGCAACCGCCGCAGGAAGCCCATGCCGATCGCCGCCGAGGCCGGGAAGACGAGGTCGCGCGGCCGGCGCTCGACGGCCCGGACGAGGTACCGCGCCGCCTCGGCCGGCTCGAGCATCGTCACCGGCCTACGGAACGGCGTGTCGGCGGTCAAGGCCGTTCGGACGAAGCCGGGGAATGCGGTCGTGACCGTGATCCCGCGCAGCTTCAGCGGCGGCCGCAACCCCTCCAGGTACGTCGTCAACGCGGCCTTCGACGCCGAGTAGCCCGGCATCCACGGCAAGCCGCGATAGCCGGCCACGCTCGACACGCCCACGATGTGCCCGGCCCGGCGCTCGATCATCCCGGGCAGGACCGCCTCGATCGTGTGCGCGACCCCGAGCACGTTGACCTCGAGCATCGCCCGCAGGCCCGCCGTGTCCAGGTCCAGGACCGACGACAGCCCACCGACACCGGCGCAGGCGATCAAGACCCCCGTCGGACCTGATCGCCTCTCGAGGTTCGCGACCGCCCTCCCGAGCGCGACCTTGTCGCGGACGTCGGCCGCCTCCGCGGCCACACCCGGGCCGAGCTCCCCGGCCAGCTCGGCCAACGGGCCCTCGTCCCGGTCGATCAAGGCCATGCGATAGCCCCTCCCGGCCAGTTCTGTCGCCGTCGCGCGGCCGATCCCGTGCGCGGCGCCGGTCAGGAGCACGGTCGGGCGATCGGCGGATCTCACCGTCTTTCTCCGGAAAATGCTCATGGTTCGGAATGTCAGATGGCGGATGACCGATTCATGGCCGCGCGGAATCGAGGAACTCCTCCACGATCCGGACGAACTCCGCGGGATTCTCCTCGGGCGCGCGATGCTTGGCGCCGGCGACGAGGGCGCGGCGGCAATGAGGCAGGTGATCGGCGAGGTACCGGGCGGTGGCGAGGAACGGCGAGTGCTCGCCGTAGAGGGCGAGGACGGGGTGCGTGACCGACGCGATGAGGTCGGCGGTCAGGCCGGCCTCGGCCTTCGTGTCGGCGCCGCAGGTCGTGGCGCCGAGCCGGAGCAACCGGTCCATCGCGGGCAGGCCGACGGCGTGGCGGAACTTGCGCAGGCCGTCGTCGTCGAGGTGGAGGACCTGGTCGAAGAACCGGCCGAGATCGTACCAGTGCTCGTCCGAGAGCGTGACGCCCGCGTCGAGCGCCTCGGCCCGGAACGCCTCCCAGTGCCCCCAGCGGCTCGCGTCCTCGAGGTGCCGCAAGGCGGGGAAGTATGGGTCGGAGAGCACGACGGCGCCGACGCGGTCGGGGGCGAGGACCGCCGCGTGCAACGCGATCACGGCGCCGAAGCTGTGGCCGACGACGTCGGCGCGGTCGATGCCGAGGCCGTCCATCAGGGCGATCAGGTCCGCGGCGTGGTCGGCCGACGTGTAGCCGACCGGCGGCACGTCGCTGTAGCCGTGGCCGCGGAGGTCGTACGCCGTCGCCCGCCGCGACGCCCCCAGCCGCGCCATCGCCCCGCAGAGGAACCAGATCGACAGGTCCCCCGTCACCCCGTGCACCAGCACCACGTCGGGCCCTGCGCCGGACTGCTGGACGTGGAACCGGATGTTCTGAATCTCATGGAAAGGCATGTCACGCGTCCACTCGATTCCGGTCGGCTTCGCCCGGCACGGCCAGGCTCCGCTCGAGGAAGGCCGCGAGCTCGCCGAGGGTCAAATCGCGGTCGGCCCGGCGGCCGAGCTCCGCCATCAGCTCGCCGAAGGGCAAGGGGCGGCCGTAGCGACGTTGGAGCTGCTCGCCGAGCACCACCGCGTCGATCGACGCCAGTCCCAGGTCGGCGAAGAACCTCGTCCCCGCGCCGATCGGGCCGGAATACTCGCGCCCCTGGAACTCCGCCAGGATTCGCGCGAGGTCGTCGAGGAGCTCGGCATGCGAGCGGGTCTTCATCGAGGACGATTCCTTTCCCCACGGGTCCATGCGATCGCATAATCATTTTTTCGAATTGAAATAACCTGGGCTCCGGCGCCGGCCGATGTCGGGCCGGGTCCCACCGTCACGATGCCCGTCGCCGCGTCGACGTCGAGCGCCGTCGGCCGGCCGGGCCCGTCGCGGGGGTCGAGGCCGAATGCCTTCGCCGCCGCCGTCCGGGCGCACCGCAGCCGCGCCACCCATCCCTCGCGATCGGGCAAGCGACCGAGCAGGAGCCGCTCGGAGTCGGCGAACGTGGCGTGCTCGAAATCCGGTCCCCGCGGGGTAACGCGCTCGACGGCGATCCCGACGCGGGCCGTCGGGTCGGCCGAGGCGAGGGCGACGGCGACGCAGCCGGCGGTCGCGATCGAGATGGCGGGCATCGCGTCGGGCTGAGGAGGGAGGAGCGAACGGAGGCGCGGCCGGTCGCGATCGTCGTGCTCCACCACGAGGTCGGCCGGGTAGCAGGGGGCGTCGCCTCGGGCGAGCCAGAGCCGGCGCACGGCCTCCTTGGCGGCGATCCGGCCCCAGAGGCGGAGGGTCCGCGACGACTCGTCGCCGTCGGTCGCGAGCAAGGCCGCGCGCTCGTCCGGACCGAGCTGGACCCATTCGAGCACGTCGCGCCAGACCGGCTTGGACATGTCGGCCGGGGGCTCGAGCCAGACGGCGCAGAGGCCTTCGGGCGTCGGCAAGGGCTCGCCGACGAGGACGCGGTCCGGGGCGCGGAAGACGTCGCGGTAGCGGTTCGGCCAGTAGAACCGCCAGTCCTCCCAGCCCGACAGACGCATCCAGACTCGGCCCGCGGGAGTGACGAGGTCGGCCGCGACCCGAACGCGGTGGCGCTCGACGGCCTCGATGCGGATGCGGCACGCGACCTCCGACCCCTCGGGCGGGTCGGGGGCGAAGATCGCCAGCTCGCCCATCGCGAGCGGGAAGATCACGTCCCCGTCGGTCAACTTGTCCAGGCCCCAGCAGCCGAGCAGGTGCGTGAAGACATCGAGCGCGATTGGGTCGATATGCAACCCGGCCCCCTTCCCCGGCTTGAGCAGGCCCGAGGCGGGGAGGACACGCAACGCCCCCTCGATCCCATCGGGAGACGATGCGCCGACGCGGACGAGCGCACGGAACGGCGGCCCGTGGAAGAGCCACTGGTCGCGGTAGAGCCCCTCGGCCGTGAACCGGCACGGGCCCGGGTCGGCGAGCACGAAGCTCGGCGCCGGCGGCGCCTCCGGACGGGACTCGGCGAAGGCCACGACCCCTTCGACGACCGGGCCCTCCGCCGGATCTCGGGGAGCTGATGGAGTGCCCCGATTGAAGACCTGGACCCGGAACGCGTCGGGCTCGTTCGAGATGGACCGGGCGCGGATCTCGAGCGCGACGGGCTGCTCCTCGTACTTGATCCAGCGATGGGCCCGGACGTCCCGCAGGGCGACGAGCACCTTGCCGATCGCCAGCGGGGCCGCGGCTTCGGCGAGCATCTCGGCCATGACGGCGAACGGCACGACCGGCAGCCCCTTGCGGCCCGGGTCGAGCGCCGAGACGCGACGGCCGCCGAGGGTGTGGTTCTCGGCCACGGGGTCGTCGCGCGCGTCGAGCCGGCGCACCGCGACCAGCTCGCGACCGGGCTCGAGCCGCTCGATGGCGCCGAGCCACGGGCCGGGCTCGATCGACTCGACATCGTCTGGAGCCGGTCCGGGCTCCTCGCCGCCCGTGACCGGGTCGAAGGCCGGCTCGATCGCGGTGGCGGCGAGGTACGCCGTCATCACCTCGCGCTGGGTCGCGAGGAAAACGTCCATCGTCCGCAAGTAGGAGAGGATGGCCCCGTCCGCCTCGGCGATCACAGGGGCGAGGTCGACACCGATCGAATCGACGACTCGGGCCGACTCGTGAATCACGAGCGAATCACTTATTTTCTCATTTTTATGAAAACCATTGATGCTGATCCTGGATCGATCCCGTGGTTTCGGCCCCGGATCGGCGGCGAAGTCGACGCGCGAGGGGCGGCGGCGGGCGTAGAGGTGATCGGGGACGACGGGCACTCCGTGGGCGAAGAGTGCGGCGACGAGGTGGTTGATCTGGGTCAGGCCCGACCGCCGCGGCAGGTTCGCGGCGACGGCGAACTGGGGCCGGCCGCGGAGGGTGTCCTCGACGAAGCCGGTCAGGTTGCCGCGCGCCCCGACCTCGACGAACAGCCGGACGCCGTCGGCGTACAACGCCTCGACCGTCGAGCGGAACTCCACGGGCCGCGCCCACTGCTCGACCGCCAGCGCGCGGACCGTGGCGGGGTCGTCGGGCACGCGGCCGGCGACGGCGCACGAGTAGATCGGCACGACCGGCCGCTCGATCGGGAACGACGCCAGGAACTCGCGCACCGGCCCGAGCGCCGGCGCGAATTCGGGCGTGTGATACGCCCGCTCGAACGGCAAGGGCTCGAAGACGACCCCCTGCCCCCTCAACCTCGCGACCAGGCCGTCGACGTCCGCCGGCGCGCCGGCGACGACGACCTGATGCGGGCAATTGTCCATCGCGATCCGGGCCGCCCCGCCGGCCTCGCGGCACGCCGCCTCGACCCGATCGCGGTCGGCCGCGACGGCGACCAGCCGGGCGACGGGCAGGGCGCCGTCGGCCTCGAGCCGCTCGAAGACGGCGCCGAGGTCGCCGATCCGGTCCTCGAACGTGCGGTCGATCCGCAACGCACCGGCCGCGGCCAGCGCGAGGAACTCGCCGCTGCTGTGGCCGGCGACCACGTCGGGGCGGATGCCGAGTCGTAGGAGCAGTTGATAGAGGGCCCATTGCGCCGAGAGGACGACGTTGATCGCCAGCTCGACCGACCAGAGGTCCGGCTCGCCCCCGCCGCCGAAGAGGGCCTCGCTCGGCAGCCGCGACAGCCCGCGCTCGCGGGCCACGCGGTCGGCGGTGTCGAACAGCGCGGAGACCTCGGGGAAATGCGGGCAGAGGTCGGCCAGCATCCCCGGATACTGCGACCCCTCGCCCGGGAAGAGAAACGCCAGCCGCCGCCGGCCGGCCAGCGGCTCCTCGCGGAAGTACGTCCCGCGCGCGTCGCGGATGGACCGGCACTCGGGGTCGGCGAGCCGGCCCAACAACGAGCCGATTCGTTCCTTCAAATCGGCGAGCGATCCGACGACCAAGCCGACGCGGAACGGATAGTACGGCTGGCTGGTGTTGAGGGTGAACGCGACGTCCTTCAGCGGGACGTCCGGGTCGCTCTCGAGCCAGTCGAACAGCGCCCGCGCGATCTTCAGCCACGAGGTGCGGTCGGGCGCACCGAGCAAGATCGCCTCGGTCTCCCAGCTCGTGAGCACGCCCGGCGCGTCCGGACGGGCGGAGGTTGCGTGGCCTTCGAGGAGGGTATAGGCCGCGAGATCCCCGGCGGTGGCGCCGACGCCCGCCCGCCTCGGCTGCCTCAAATCGCCGTGGACCCAGGGCCGGGAGGCCGTCCCCGGAGAGGCGGGCGGCAGGGTCCGATGGTGGAGGGCCAGGGCCGCCTCGATGATCCCGGCCATCCCCGGACGACGGTCGATGGCCAAGCCGACGGTCGCCGGATCGGCCCCCGCGAGCCTCTGGGCACGCCGGCTTGCACGGGCCCGCCGGCGTCCGCCGCCGAACGCGACGCCCCGCACGACGGCATAGATCCGGTCGCCTTCGCGCTCGGCGTCAGCCAGCCGTTCCAGGACGATGACGCCGATTGCCTCGCCCTCAGGGCCATCGTCCACCTCGCCGACGACCGCCAGGTCGGCGCGCCGCGAAGCCAACGCCCGGAAGCCCACGTCGAGCGCCACCAGGCCCGACGCCTCGCCGGCACGGACCTCGTGCCGGACGCCCCGAGCCATTGTCGCCGTATGGTGCCCGGTCATGAACCCGGTCGGGGCGTGCCCATTCTCATTCGTCCGGCCGACGACGACCTCGACCCGCCGGCCCTCCGGCACATCCTCGACGATCCCCGCGTCTCGCAGCGCGGCCTCGACCACTCGTGCAAACGCCGCACCCGCTCCTTCCCCGTCGCGCACGACCTCGGCCCCGGCCGACTCGCCGCGGAGCACCCGCTCCGCGAACGCGGCCAGGTCGGCGCCCGCCGGGAGCCGACAGGCCATCCCGACGATCGCGACCCGCGCGGGCTTGTTGGAGGTAGCCGATCTCATGGGATTAAATAATAATGTAAATTAATATAGATCATATTTAAAATCATTAATACTGTCGCTGCTCCGGGCGCTCCAGTGGCCCGAGTTCGCCGGCGACGAGGACCTCGACGGCGCCTTTGGGGCCGCGGGCCAGCTCGTCGGCGAACCGGGGGGCGCCGAGGCGGGGGGGGATCATGCCGAGGCCGCGGCGGCCGAGGTGGCCCTCGAGCTCGGAGACCATGCCGACGCCCGACCACGGGCCCCAGAGCATCGACACGACGCGGCCGGGCCGGCGGCGGTCGAGCCAGAGGGCCAGCTTGTTGAGCGCCTCGTTCGCGGCGGCGTAGTCCCCCTGCCCGCGGTTGCCGAACCGGCCGGCGACCGACGAGAAGAACGCGGTGAACCGTAACGCCTCCGGCCGGAGCAGCCGCGCCAGCGTCAACGCCCCTTCGACCTTCGTGCCGAGGACGCGGTCGAATGACTCGGGGGTCTTGTCGCGCAGGAGCTTGTCCTGGATCATGCCGGCGCCGTGGATCAGGCCGACGGGCGGGCCGAAGCGGTCGTGCCAGTCGGCGAGAATCCGGCCGATGGCGTCGGCGTCGCGGACGTCGGCCCGGGCGTACTCGACGACCGCGCCGGCCTCGCGGAGGGCCCGGAGGTTGGCGCGGATCTCCCGCTCGCGGCGGAGGGCCTGGTAGGCCAGCTCGACCTCGGCCGGGCCGCCGTCGCGGCCGTCGCGGCGGAGGCGGTCGTGGATCGCGGCCTTCAGGTCGGCGGCCGAGTCGAGGCCGGCCGTCGCCGGGTCCTCGGCCTCGGCGGGGGGTGGGCTGGTGCCGACCAGGAGCAGCGTCGGCCGCCAACGCCGGGCCAGGTCGAGCGCGACGGCCGCGGTGATCCCGCGCGCGCCGCCGGTGACGAGCACCGGCTCGCCGGGCTCCAGGACGATCCCCGCCGCCCCCGACTCCGGCAGTGGGGCCGCGACCGCCTCCAGGGCCACGCGCCGGCCCCGGTGATAGCCGACCTCGGCGCGGTCGTCGTCGGCGAAGATCTCCTGCACCAGGGCCGCGGCGAGGACCTCGACGTCGGCGGTCGGGTCGAAGTCGACCACGCGGGTGCGGACCTCGGGCCACTCGCGCGAGATCGTCTTCGCGAGGCCGGCGATCCCGCCGTGGCCGGGGAAGAACTCGGCCGGCGGCTCGACGCTGGCGAATGTGCCCCCCAGGGCCGTCGCCGCGATCAGGGCCGCGCCGCCGGCCTTCGCCGAGCGTTCGAGGTCGTCGGCCGCTCCCCTCGCCAACAGGAAGAGCCCGCGCAATTCCGGCCCGAGCCGCGCCGACCACGCCGACGGGTCGAGGCCGACGGGGCCGGCGTCACGCAACGGCAGGGCGTGGACGATGCCCGCGATCGGCCCCCGGCCCCGGAGCCGTTCGAGGAGCGCGGAGACCGCGGCCTCGGAGGTCAGGTTGACCCCCTCGACGTCCCCCGACGACACCCCGTGACGGACCCGGATGACGGATTGCCCGAGCGCCTTCAGGTCGGCCGCGACCGCCCGCGCGATCCCCCGGCCGTCGTCCGTCACCAGCACGATGCCACCGGCCGCCAACCTTGCCTTCGTTGCCGGCCGGGGCGCGTCCACCGCCTCGATGACAAGCCGCCGCACTTCGGCAGCCGGCTCCGACGCGACCGCGGTCGCCGATGGGCCCTGCGGCCCGACCGCGGGGGGGACGTCCGGGAGTTCGCCCGAAGGATGGCCGTTGCGCGCGATCGTGCCGACGCGGTCGACAATCGCGGCGAGGGTCCGCGCGCGGTTGAGGGCGTCCATCGCCTCGGAGTCGGCGGCCAGGCCGAGGGCGGGGAGGGCGTCGCGGAGGCTGCCGAGGATCTCGACGCGCTTGATCGAGTCGATGCCGAGATCCGCCTCGAGGTCCAGGTCCAGCCGCAGCGTCTCGGCGGGATAGCCGGTCCGCTCCTGCACGATCCGCAGGAGCCGCTCGGCGACAGAGGCGCGATCGGTCGCCGGAGCCTTCGGCGCGGACGTCGGCTTCGCGACCGCGACCGGCTCGGCTGCCGGCGGGCGATGGCCGTTGGTCGAGGGGCGAGGGACATGGGGGGCGCCGTTGCGGCGGTCGAGGTCCGGGCCGGGCGCCTCGGCCTTGCGGGCACCGAGGTATTCGAGCATCGTCGCGCGCTGGACGTCGAGGAACTCGCGCATCGTGTCCTGGAAGGACTCGACGATCCTCGTCGCCGCCGGGTCGATCGGCCGACGCGAGGCGATGGCGTCGGGCTCGGCGTGGCCGTTCCGCGACGGCGACGCCAGGGGCTCAGCCGTGGCGGCCGGGATCGGTAGGGCCGGCCCGCAGCCGAAGACGGGGGGCTCGGCGCCGAAGGCGGGGCGGGCGCGGGCGCCGTCGACGAGCCAGGCCGAGGCGGGCAAGGGGTCGTCGCCCCGGACGAGCTGGTCGAGGTCGAGCCGGCGAGCCGCGCGACCTTCGGTCAGGCGGTCGAGCCGCGTGGGGATGCCGGCGACGAACAGCCGCCCGAGCGACCGGAGCATGGCCGGCCACGACGGCCCGCCGACGCGGTCGGTCGCGAGCGCCAGGTGCGGCCGACCTCCGAGGATCGCGGCGACCAGGGGTGTCAGGGTCGAGCCCGGGCCGACCTCGAGGAAGACGCGGGCGCCGTCGGCGTGCAATGCCTCGATCATCTCGGCGAATCGGACCGGGCGGACGACGTGTTCGCCGAGGTTCGCGGCGATCGCGTCCGGGTCGGCCGGGTACGGGGCGGCCGTCACGTTCGAATAGACCGGCAGGCGCGGGGCCTTCGGGCCCAGACGTGCGGCCAGGTGTGCCAACGGTTCGCGCGCACCGGCGACGAGCGGCGAATGGAAGGCGCAGGCGACCGGGAGGGCCTGCGCCCTGAGCCCCAACGCCTCGGCGCGGGAGATCGCGCGGACGACGGCGGCGCGGGGGCCCGAGATGACCGTCTGGTTCGGCCCGTTGAAGTTGACCGCGGCCACGTCGGGCTCGCCGTCGAGCACGTCGCGGACGCGGTCGATGCCGGCGGCGACCGCGGCCATGGTGCCGGGCTCCTCGCCGACGGCATCGAGCAGGAATCGGCCCCGCGCCTCGGCAAGCTCGGCGAGCGCCCGGTCCGAGAACACGCCCGCTGCGCGGAGGGCCACCAGCTCGCCGAAGCTGTGCCCGGCCGCAAGGTCGGGCTTCAGGCCGAGCGAATCGAGCAGATGGAGCATCCCGAGCGACGCGCCGGCCATCGCCGGCTGCGCCACCTCGGTCGCGACCAGGGCGGTGCGACGCCGTCGTCGGCCCTCCTCGTCGAACGCCGGCGGCGGGAAGACGATCGACCCGACCGGGCGCCTGCCGAGCGCGATCAGGGCCGCGTCGATCGCCTCGAAGCCGCGACGGACCTCGGGGAAGATCATCGCGAGGTCCGCGAGCATCTCGACGTACTGCGCCCCCTGCCCCGGAAAGAGGAAGGCGACCCGCGCGCCGGCGAGCTCCGACCCCTCGGCGAAATCGTTCCCCGAAGGGTCGCCCCAGCTCACGACACCGCGCGCGATCGCCGCTCGGGCGCGGGCGACCTTCTCGATCAGGTCGGGCAAGCTCGTCGCGACGATCGCGAGGGTCGCGGGATGCCGCTCGGGGTCGAGCGCGAGGGCCGCCTCGTTGATCGCGTGGGCGAGGTCGGGCAACGCGGGACGGGCCCCGGCGTCGTGGGCCGCGGCGAGGCGGTCGAGGTCGCGGAGGAGCCGGGCGCGATCGGCGGCGCGCCAGGCGAAGAGCTCGGCGGGCAGGTCGCGAACGGCGGGGGCCCTGGGCGACGGGTCGCGGTCGTACGCCTCGAGGACGGCGTGGAAGTTCGTCCCGCCGAAGCCGAAGGCGCTGACGCCCGCGCGGCGGGGGCGGTCGGTGTGGGCGTGGAGCCAGGGGCGGGACGTCGTGTTGACGAAGAACGGGAAGGAATCGATCCGGGCGCGCGGGTTCAAGGTGTTGACGCCGATCGTCGGCGGCAGGACCTCGTGATAGAGCGCGAGGGCGGCGTTGATCAGGCCGGCCAGGCCGGCGGCGCACTTCGTATGGCCGATCGACGACTTGACTGAGCCGATCGCGCACGCCCCCCCCGCCGCCCCGGCGGCCCCGAAAACGGCCGCGAGCGCCTCGACCTCGGCGAGGTCGCCGGCGGCCGTGCCGGTGCCATGCGCCTCGACGTAGCCGACCGTGCTCGGGTCGATGCCCGAGCGGGCGTAGGCGCGCTCGAGGGCGCGGACTTGCCCTTCGGGCCGGGGAGCGGTCAAACCCTTGGCGCGGCCGTCGCTGGAGGCACCGAGCCCCTTGATGACGGCGTAGATCCGATCGCCGTCGCGCTCGGCGTCGGCCAGGCGCTTCAGGACGACCGCCGCGATGCCCTCGCTGATGACGATGCCGTCGGCCGAGGCGTCGAACGGCCGGCACCGGCCCCGCGGCGAGAACGCGTGTGTCTTGCTGAAGGCCAGATACGTAAACGGGTTCTGGACCGTGTCGGCGCCGCCGAGGACGACCATGTCGGCGGCGCCCGACTCCAGCTCGCGGACCGCGAGGCTCGCCGCCGCGAGCGACGAGCCGCAGGCCGCGTCGACGGTGTAGTTCGCCCCGCCGAGGTCGAGCCGGTTGGCCACCCGGCCGGCGGCGACGTTCAGCAGGATGCCGGGGAACGAGTCCTCGGTCCATTCGGGCAAGGTCGCGCCGCAGCGTTCCAGGGCGGCGCGACCGCCGCCGGGGATCGCGGTGTCGAGCAAGGGGAGATACGATCGGAACGCATAGCCCATCGCGAGCTGGGCCGCGCCGCCGCCGGCGCCGAGGACGACGGCGGTCCGATCGCGGGGGAACGGGCGGTCGCGATAGCCGGCGTCCTCGATCGCGGCGCGGGCGACCTCCAGGGTCAGGAGCTGCATCGGCTCGATCGACGGCAGGCTCGTCGGCGGCATGCCGTAGCGGAGCGGGTCGAACGGCACCTCGGGGAGGAACCCGCCCCACTTCGAGGTGATCTTGTCGGGCGCCTTCGGGTCGGGGTCGTAATAGAGCCGCCAGTCCCAGCGCCCGGCGGGGACCTCGGTAATCGCGTCGAATCCCCGGAGCGTGTTCGCCCAGAAGGTCCGCACGTCGGCGGCGCCCGGCAGGATCGCGGCCATGCCGACGATCGCGACGTCCGCGGGCCTGGATTCCATCGCCTTGGGGTCTTCGACGATCGCGAGCCGGTCGAGCCACGCGGCGCCGCCGTCGGCGACCTCGGCGTGCAGCCCGGCGATCGTGGTGACGCGGTCGCGGAGGGCGGCGAGCTGGCCGAGCATGTAGATGCCGCGGGCCTTCTGGTCCTCGGGCGCGACCGCGACCAGGGGCGAGCCGGCACCCTCGGCGCGATCGACCCCCTTGGCCGCGACGCGGAGCCGGCCGGCGTTGAGCGCCTCCAGCTCGGCCCGGACCTCCTCGGCGGGCCGGCCCTCGGCCTGGAGGCGGACCCGTTCGCGGTCGAAGTCGGCGACGAACGGCGAGGGGCTGACGCGGATCTCGTGGCCGGGGCCCGTCTCGAGCAGGACCGTCCGCCCGCAACGGAGCGCCTCCTCCTGGAAGCCTGGCACGATCGCCCCGGTGGCGACCGCCTCCTCGGTGAAGACGTAAGCCGTCCCGAGCAGCACGCCCAGCCTCACCCCGCGCGCCGCCAGGGGGCTCGCGAGGGCGGCGACCATCGCCGACGAGCGGGCGTCGTGGATGCCGCCGGCGAACAGGACGTGGACCTCTTCGGCCGGCAGGCCACGGTCGAGGGACTCGAGGACCGTCGCGACGGCCTGCTCCCAGAGCACGAAGCTGGAGCGCGGGCCGACGTGCCCGCCGCATTCGCGCCCTTCGAGCACGAACCGCCGCGCCCCGTCGTCGAGCGCCCGCCGCAAGAGGCCGGGTGACGGGATGTGGAGATAGGTGGCGATCTCTTCGCGTTCCAGCTCGGTGGCCTGGTCGGGCCGGCCCCCGGCTATCAGGGCGAACCGGGGCCGGGCAGCCCGGATCGCGGCGATCTGCTCGCGACGCAGCTCCGGCGGCACGAACCCGAGGATGCCCACGCCCCAGGGGCGATCGCCCAGCCTTGCCGCGGCGTCGGCCAGCAACGCCTGCAAGTCCGCCCCGCGGAGGAGGGCCAACGCCAGGAAGGGCAGCGCGCCGCCGTCGGCGACCGCCATCGCAAAGGGGACCGTGTCGCTGACGCGGGTCATCGGCCCTTGCACGATCGGATAGCGGGTGCGGTGAGATCGGGCCAGCGGCGAACCTTCGACGAACGGTCGGCACGACGACGCCAGCCGCGGCCCCTCGTCCATCGCCCGCTCGACGGCCTGCACGATGCCGCCGACGGTCACGAATCGCGCGGCCAACGGGGCGGCCAGGGCCGCATCCTGGCCGGCCGGCCAGGCACGTTCCGCCGACCAGCCGACGTCCGAGACGGCGACCACGTCCCAGGCCGCCCGCCCTTCGGCCGCGGCGACCCGGAGCCGGCTCAGGAGCGGCGAGCCCGGCGGCGCGTGGACGCGGAACGAGCGACCGTCGCCGAGCCGTAAGGCCGTCGTCTCGCCGCCGTCCCAGCGCTCGAGTCGGGAGCGGATCGGGTCGGGCAAGGGCGACTCCCGGGCCAGCAGCAGGGCGCCGTCGAGCACCACCCCGGCCGCCCCCGCCGCCGCGCACGCCGACGCGACCCTCGGGCCGACCCCGCCCCGGACCCAGACCGACTTCGAGACCTCGGCCAGTATCCTTTGTGTCAAGATGAAGGAGGATTCCTCGCCGCCGTACCCCCCCGCCTCATGGCCCGCGAGGATCAAGGCGGAGCCGCCCGCCCGGGCCGCGGCCCGAGCCGACCTCAGAGAGCCGACCTCGGCGACGAATCGGCGACCCGAGGCCTCGATTCGGGCCAGAACCCCCGACCAATCACCGTCTTCGGGCTCCAGGCCGACGATGAAACGGACGGACGCGGGGAGTCGTCCCAGCCGTCCCGGGGTCAAGGCGGCCGATGAGGCCCGGAGGCCGAACGGCCCCGCCGAGAAACGGCCTGCCCGGTCGAGCACCGTCCGGACGGCCTCGAAGTCGGCCTCCTCGCCGGCATCCGCCAGGCCCAGGGCCCCCGCCCGACATGCTGCGACGAGGAACCTCGGGTCGCCGGGGACGCTCGGGGACAAGGCCAGGACCCGGGGCAGTTGGCGACTCATAAAGCCCGAGAACTCCCAGTCAACGTTCGATGTAGATCACGTAAGTTCCCGATTTTAACGCGCTACCGCCCGTTTGACCAGAATCTAGGAGGGTTGGGAGGGTTCACCGGGCACGAATCCTGTGCCATACTTACGGGTTCTCCCGGCCGTTGCGACGCGAGCCGACCGGATCGGAGCGAGACGATCCGCGCCTGCGACCGAGGAAACATCGGCAGGAGCCGCATGCCGAATGGAGTTTGGCGCGCGAGTTGGACAAAGATTAGGGCGCCCGGCCGGGGCGCCGAGACATCCCCGGTCGGCGGCAGCGATCCTCGCACAGGAAACGATGAGCGTATGGGGCGATCTGGGACGATCCTCTGGTTCCTCCGACGCTGGGCGAGCCCGGCGATCCTGGCCTTCGGAATCGGCGGCCTGAATGGCGCCGGGCCCGATGTCCCGACCGCTCTTCAAGCCGAAGGTGAGGAACGACTTCCGGAGCGAGTGTCCTTGGAGCCAGGCCTCGTGGTCGGCGTCGGGCCTTCGAAGGGCTGGGAGCACATCGTCGTCCGTTCGGTGCCCCGGCTAGCCTCGGGCGAGATCGAGAGTTTGCCGGTCTCGAGAGAGATCGCCGGCCGGATCGCCGGCCGGTTCCGCACGGCGATCCTGGTCGACGTGGCCCCATCGCGGCGGGGGTACGTCTTGCGCAGGGTCGGCGTGGGCATGACGTTGCGGCACGACGGGCGGGACGTCGTCGTGACGACCGACAGCCTCGATCGACTCGGGATCGCGCTCGGGCCGGTGCCGCGACTGGTGCTCGCCGGCGCCGAGCGGGAGCTCGAACGGGCGCACCTGATGGCCCGGACGCGCACCTTCGCGATCTACACGACGCCGGGGGTCATCAGGATCGACGGCCGGCACCTCAAGATCTGGCTCCGTTACGCCGTGCTGGTCGAGCCGGCCGACGGGTCGCTGCGGACGTGCGTCTGGTGGGTGACTGCGGAAGAGTCGTCGCGGGAACCGGTCCGGGAGTGGGTGTTGATGCCGAGGGCCCTGGTCCGGGATTGCGCCCTCGACGTGGCCGCCAAGCGGGTCCTCGGGCGCGTGCCGGTGTCGTGGTCGTTCGCGATGCTGGCCCTCCCCGACGGGCGGCCCTTGCCGGTGCCCGAGGCCCTCCGGGACGCCGCGGCCCGCGACCTGCCCGATCCCGTCGAGGCCGCGGCCTTCGAGCACGGCCTGCGTCGGGCCCTCGACGGCGTCACCCCGCCGGTCGCCTCGTCCTCGACCCGCTGACCAAGAGGGTTGTGCCGAGCCGGCCCCCCTCCTAGACTTGGGGGCATCCACGGACCCGATCGCCGCCATTCCTCCCGGGGGATCGCCCCATGCCCGAGTTCTTCCCCGACGTCCCGAAGATCACCTTCGGCGGCCCCGACTCGAAAGACCCGCTGGAGTTCAAGCATTACGACCCCGACGAGGTCGTCGGCGGCAAGACGATGCGCGAGCACCTACGGTTCTCGGTCGTCTACTGGCACACCTTCGCCAACCCCCTGGCCGACCCCTTCGGCGTCGGCACGGCCGTCCGACCCTGGGACGACGGCACCCCGTCGCTCGACAACTACCGCCGTCGCGTCCGGGTCGCCTTCGAGTTCATCGAGAAGCTCGGCGCCCCCTTCTATGCCTTCCACGACCGCGACGTCGCCCCCGAGGGGTCGAGCCTCAAGGAGACCAACGCCAACCTCGACGTCATCGCCAGGGACCTCAAGGAGCAGCAGGACCGCACGGGCGTCAAGCTCCTCTGGAGCACCGCCAACCTCTTCACCAACCGCCGCTTCGCCCACGGCGCCGCCACCAGCCCGAGCTTCGACGCCTTCGCCTTCGCCGCGGCCCAGGTGAAGAAGGCAATGGAGGTCACGCATGCCCTCGGCGGCGCCGGCTATACCTTCTGGGGCGGCCGCGAGGGGTACTCGACCCTCCTGAACACCGACATGAAGCGCGAGCTCGACCACCTCGCCCGCTTCCTCCACATGGCCGTCGATTTCAAGAAGCAGCTCGGCTTCGCCGGCCCGTTCTACATCGAGCCGAAGCCGATGGAGCCGACCAAGCACCAGTACGACTCCGACGCCGCCGCCTGCCTCAACTTCCTCCGGCAGTACGACTTGCTCCCCCACTTCAAGCTCAACATCGAGACCAACCACGCCACCCTCGCCGGCCACGAGATGCAGCACGAGCTCCAGGTCGCCGCCGACGCCGGCGCGCTCGGCTCGATCGACGCCAACACCGGCGACCCGCTCGTCGGCTGGGACACCGACCAGTTCCCCACCGACATCTACCTGACGACCCGCTGCATGCTCGTGCTCCTCGGCATGAGGGGCCTGACGACCGGCGGCGTCAACTTCGACGCCAAGGTCCGGCGCGAGAGCTTCGAGCCGGTCGACCTCTTCCACGCCCACATCGGCGGCATGGACGCCTTCGCCCGCGGCCTGAAGGTCGCCCACGCCATCCGCGAGGACGGCCGCCTCGCGGACTTCGTCAAGCAACGCTACGCGAGCTGGGACACCGACATCGCCCACCGCGTCGAGACCGGCCGCTCCTCGCTCGCCGAGCTCGAGGCGTACATCCTCCCCAAGGGGGACATCCCCAAGCTCGCCAGCGGCCGCCAGGAGATGCTCGAGAATCTGATCAACGAATTCATCTAATTCGTTGTCTTCCCCGGCCCCGCGCGTCCCGTCGCGCACGGGAAGGCCCGGCCCCCCTCGTCGCAGGGGCCGGGCCGCCGGGAGATCGACGGGGCCGGCGGTCGTCCCGCCGCGCCGGAGGTGCTCAGCTCAGCAGGGGCACGGGGCCGGCATCGGCGGCGGGCACGGGGCCGGCGTCGCGCAGACCGGCTGGCACCGCTTCTTGTGGTGGAAGAGCTTCAGGCTGAAGCAGTGCTTCTTCTTCGGCGGGCAGCAGGCCACCGGCTCCGGGCACGGCGGCGGCGGCGGGGGCTCGACCACCACGCACGGGGCCGGCGCGCAGCACGGGGTCGGCGCGCACGCCTTCCGCTTGTGGCAGCAGGCTGAGGCGTCGCCGGCCACGGCCAACAGGCCGAAGACGCCCAGGGTCGCCGCGGTCAACAGGTGTCGTCTCATGAAGTTCGACTCCGTGACAGTACCGTGAATCATCGTCCGCATCAGGAAACCCAAGTTTAAGGGTTCCTTAGAATGGGCAAGATGAATGCCCACCCGTAAGATAGGATAAATAAAACGACCGAGCCTGCCAAGTCTTATTTCCGGTCCGGCTTGGCGGGTGGCGCCGCTTCTGAGGGTCCTGCGGCCGGCTCGGGCAGGGGGCTTACCCTTGAGCTCCGCGCGTGCCTTGGCGATCGCGGCGAAGGCGGCGGCGTGGTCCCCCTTGAAGTGCTCCTTCAACGACCGGACGCCGAGCTGTTCCAGGCCGTAGAGCATGTATTCGAGGATGGGACGATCTTCGTAGTATTTCGCGTCGATCGCGAACGGGATGTTCCAGTAGAGATACGAGGAGAGGCCGTACTGGCCGAGGTCGAGGGCGATGTCGGCATAGCGGACGAGGTCGCCACGCACGCGGGCGCGGTCCTTGAAGAGCATGCGGATCTCCAGGCGGCGGATCAGGTCGGCCGTCTCGTCGTCGCCGTGGGCCTCGGCCAGGGGGGAGTACATCGGGTCGCTGGCCAGGATCGCCTTCCGGGCCGTCGGCCAGTCCGGGGCGGGCCGCGACGGATCGTCCATCGCCCAGGTGCGGAGGGTATGGAAGCGTTCGTAGCGGGCCCACGCCGAGTCTGGGTAATCCTTGAGCACGGCGTCGTAGGCGCGGAGGGCCTCGGCATAATGATGTTGGTCGTGCTGCGCGATGCCCTCGCGGATGCGGGCATTGATCCCCTCGTCGAAGACGGTGATCAGCGCCTTGGCGTCGCCGAGCAGCCGGCTCGGGCCGGACTTGTGGCAGGGCCGCCGCATCAAGATAGCGATTTGGCGTAGCTTGCGGGGAGATCGCCGGCGTACAACCGAATCCTCCACAAGGCCCCGCACCGATCCCCGACGGACTCGATCATGCCCAGCGACGGACCCGCTGCCTTCCACCAC
>DASZMJ010000649.1:0-2505 GCA_035551935.1 Isosphaeraceae bacterium | reverse complement strand
CACCGCCGGTCGCGTCGAGGCCCTCTACCTCGCCGCCCTGACCCGACGGCCTCGGCCCGAAGAATTGGCCGTCGTCGTCAAATACGTCGATCGTCACAAGGACGAGGCCGACCGCGCCAGGGCCCTCTCCGACGCCTTCTGGGCCCTGCTGAACGGGCCCGAGTTCCGCCTCAATCATTGATCGTTCGCGCAAGGAGCCGCCGATGGACCGCTCGCCCTCGTCGTTGCCGCGGCTGACCCGACGGCAGATGTTCCGATTGGCGTCGGCCGGCGCGGTCGGCGCCTCGGCCTCGGGCTGGATCCAGACGCTGGCCGAGGCTGCCGCGACCGACCCGCGGCGGCGAAAGTCGTGCATCCTGCTCTGGATGCCCGGCGGGCCGAGCCAGATCGACACCTTCGACCCCAAGCCCGGCCACGAGAACGGCGGCCCGTACAAGCCGATCCAGACGGCCGTCCCGGGCATTCTCCTCGGCGAGCATCTGCCCAGGCTCGCGCGCGAGGTCAAGGACCTGGCGATCATCCGCGGCATGAGCACCAAGGAGGGCGACCACGGCCGCGCCACGTACAACCTCCGCACCGGCTATCAGCCCCAGGGGCCGATCCGCTACCCGACGCTCGGGTCGCTCGTGGCCAAGGAGCTTGAGGACACGTCGGCCGAGCTGCCGGGTTTCGTCAGCATCGCGCCCTCGCGCGGAATCAGCCCCGCGGCGTTCGGCCCGGGCTTCCTGGGGCCGAGGTACGCGCCGCTCGTCGTCGGCGAGCGCCAGGGACGCGGCCGGCAGTCGCTGAAGGTCGACGACCTGGAGCTCCCCGCCGGCGTCGGCCGCGCGCGGGCCGACGACCGACTCGACCTGATGCACTCGCTCGCCAGTGAGTTCGAGGCGACCCGCCCCGGCGTCTCTCCGCAGAGCCATCACGACGCCTATCAGCGGGCCGTGCGGATGATGCGGTCGCCGGCCGCGAAGGCGTTCGAGCTCGACGAGGAGCCCGCCGCCGTGCGCGACGCCTACGGCCGGAACCCGTTCGGCCAGGGCTGCCTGCTGGCGCGCCGCCTGGTCGAGCGAGGGGTGCCGTTCGTCGAGGTCACGCTCTCGAGCGCCGACGGGCGGAACATGCTCGGCTGGGACACCCACGCGCAGAACTTCGACGCCGTGGCGGCCCTGAGCAAGACCCTCGACTCGGGCTGGGCCAACCTGATGACCGACCTCCGCTCGCGAGGGCTGCTCGACAGCACGCTGATCGTCTGGATGGGCGAGTTCGGCCGCACGCCGAAGATTAACGAGCAGGCCGGGCGCGACCACTTCCCGAACGCCTGGACGACCGTGCTGGCCGGCGGCGGATTGAAGGGCGGTCAGGCGGTCGGCAATACGGGGGCCGACGGCATGGAGGTGAAGGATCGCCCTGTGTCGGTGCCCGACCTGCTGGCGACGGTCGTCAAGGGGCTCGGCCTCGACCCGTCGGCGCAGAACGTCGCCGACAACGGCCGGCCGATCCGCGTGGTGGATACCAAGGCCAAGCCGATCGCCGAGGTCCTCGGATGACGCTCGCCTGGCTCGCGGCCCTGGCGCTCGCCCTGGCCGACGCCCCGTCGTCCCAGGCGTTCGCCGCGCTGGGGGATGAGGCGGTGCAGGACCTCGTGGTCCTGGGCGAGACGCGGCCGATCATCCTCCGCGTCCGGGTCATGATCGGCGACCGGCCGTTCCGCGCGGCCTGGGCCGAGTCGGTCCGCGCCCTGCACTCGCGGCTCGACCGCGACGGCGACGGCAAGCTCACCGTCAAGGAAGCCGAGGCCGGCGCATTACCCCTACCCTTGCCCACCCCGGCGGCCGCGGGCGCGGCCCCGGCGGCGCCGCGGCGGGTCGAGCTCGACGTCAATCCCAAGGACGGCGTCGTCTCGGTCGACGAGCTGACCGACGCCCTGCGGGGCGCGGCCGGGCCGCTGCACGTCCAGGTCGACGGGCTGACGGAGCGGCGGACCGACGCCCTCTTCGACAATCTCGACCGCGACAAGGACGGCCAGCTTACCCGGCCCGAGCTGGCGTCGATCGCCGGCACGCTCCGCCGGCTCGACCGCGACGACAACGAGCTGATCGGCGCCGACGAGGTCGCGCCCGCCGAGGTCGTGACCGCCGCGAACGTCATGATGATGAATCGCTCCGCCCGCTCGCCTGGCGTGCCGGCGGTCTTCGAGCTCGAGGCCGGCGAGTCGCCGCTGCGGCTGGTCCGGCTGTTGCTCCGAAAGTACGACACGGGGTCGGCCTCGCGGCCCGGCAAGCCCGATTCGAAGCTCTCTCCCGAGGAGTTCGCCATCGCGCCCGAAGCCTTCGCCGCGGCCGACACGAATGGCGATGGCACGCTCAACGCCGAGGAGCTGCGGCGGTATCTCGAGAAGGCCCCGCGCGACGCGATCCTCGACGTGGCCCTGACGCCCGACGCGACGGGCAGGGCCGTGGCGCGAGTCCGCGGCGCCGACGGAGGGCCGCCCTCGGGGGTCAAGGTCCGCCA
>DASZMJ010000648.1:0-4092 GCA_035551935.1 Isosphaeraceae bacterium | reverse complement strand
AGATCGTCCCCCCCGGCGGCACGGCGACGGCGGACGCCGCGCCCGAGACGGCCGGGCCCGGCGGCATGAGCGACCCGTCGCGGATGATGGGCGCCATGCCCGGCATGCCCGGCGCCGCCGCCGCCACGGAGGACGTCTACCTCCTCAAGGTCGACAGCACGCAGTACACCGTCGTCCCGGTCTCGATGACCGCGCTGGTCGACCAGAACCGGCTCCAGGAGTTCCTCGTGGGCCTGGAGAACTCGCCGATGGCGATCCAGATCCTCGAGTTCGAGATGCTCAAGCCGGTCAACCCGGTGACCAAGCCCGTCAAGGGCGAGATGCCCACGGGGATGACGGGCATGGGCTCGATGATGGGCGGCAGCATGATGGGCGGCGGCATGATGGCCATGAAGGGGATGAGGGGCGGGATGATGAGGCCCGGCGGCATGATGGGGGGCCCCGGTGGCATGGGGGGCGGCGAGGCCGACATGTCGCGGATGATGGCCCCGATGATGCGCGGTGGGATGGGCCCGGGGATGGCCGGCTCCTCCACCGGCAAGAAGGGCAAGGACGTCCGCGGCGAGAACCGCCAGAAGGAGCGCGAGGAGCGCGAGAAGAAGCGGAAGGCCCTCGGTCGCGCCATCGACACGTACTACGACATCGTCGAGGTGACGGTCTACGGCCAGGCCCGCTTCTACACCCCGCCGCCCCCGCCGCCCGCCGCCGAGCCCGCCTCCCCCGGCGCCCCGGCCCCCGACGCCGCCAAGGCCGAAGAGCCCAAGAAGGATGAGGCCAAGAAGGAGGAAGCGAAGACCGAGGAGGCCAAGCCCGCCGAGGCCAAGAAGGCCGAGGAAAAGTCGGGAGAGCCGAAGGCCGATGAGGCGTCCAAGAAGGAGGAGGGCAAGCCGGCCGAGGCCAAGCCCGCCGAGGCCAAGAAGGAGGAGGGCAAGCCGGCCGAGGCCAAGCCCGCCGAGCCGGCCAAATCCGAGCCGCCCAAGCCCGGCGCGACCAAACCGGCCGACACCCCCAAATCCTGACCCGGCGTGGGTGGCTGGGAGACCCCGGCCACCCTTCGATCAACCCGGCGCGTTGTCGACAGAGTCACCCCGACCCCTCCACGCGGCCGCCGTCGGCGGCCGGCCCTGACATCCAGCGGCGGGCGGACCGAGCCGCGCCCCGCTCGCCACCGGGAGAGAGAACCCATCATGGCCAAGAACGCGACGGTCGAGAAGCTCCAGGCCCTGGCGCTCCGCCACGGCGAGAAGGCGGCGGTCACCCTGGCGGCCGTCCTCTTCTTCCTCTTCGTGATCAAGGCGATCACCAGGCCGGCCCCGATCGAGTTCGGGCCCGACGCGCTCCAGAAGAAGGCCGAGCAGGCCGACACGAACCTGAGCAGGAAGCAGGAGCCCAGCCAGATCCTCGAGACCCTCGTCGCCCAGGGCCTCAAGCCCGAGACCGACTTCGAGAAGGTCGTCGCCAACCAGCAGGCCCACGCGCTGAACCCGGCCGAGTTCGTCGTCAAGAACAAGTGGGTCACCCCCGAGCCCGGCGCCGGCCTGATCCGCGACCAGCCCGAGCTGATCGCGCCCGACAACCTCTACGCCTACCCCAACCGCGGCGGCTACCTGCTCTTCGCCACCAACGAGAAGGGCGACCGGATCGAGGACACGGGCAAGGACGCGGCGAAGAAGAAGAAGTCGGGCATCACCCCCCCCCGGCAGCGGCGGGGCAGCATGGGCTTCGGCGGGATGGCCGGCGGCAGCATGGGCGGCATGTCGCGGCCGGGCGGCGGCGCGAGTTCGGCGAAGGCGAAGGAAGATGCCGAGAAGCGCCGGCTGGAAGATGAGGCGCGGCTCCGGAAGGCGCTCGCCGGCGACGTCAAGGAGGCCGGCACGGCGCTCAAGAAGGACGAGTCGAAGGCGGCCACGGCCGAGGCGACCACCGCCTACAAGGAGATCGTCAAGGGCCTCCGCTCGGTCGTCATCACCGGCACGCTTGACAACAAGAAGCTCCGCGTGAACTACCTCAACGCCCTGAAGGACCCGAACCTCGCCTACCCGAACTACAAGCGGCTCGACGTCCAGCGCTCGACCCTGGGCGAGGACGGCCAATGGTCCAAGTTCGCCGACGTCGACGCCGACGCCAACCTGAACGTCCTCGACAACCTGCCCGAGGTCGACGACGAGCTCGTCCCCGACGACGTCCGCCTCGAGGCGCTGGTCGACCCCCTGCCCCTCGCCAAGGCCGGCTACTGGACCGGAGTCCACGTCGCCAGCCTCGTGCCCAAGGAGAAGGTCGAGATCAAGAAGCCGGCCGTGGCCGCGGGCGGCATGGGCGGCGGCAGCGGCAGCTACATGGCCCAGATGCAGCAGATGCAGCAGCAGCAGCAGCAGAACATGGGCGGTGGCGGCGGATCGAGCTCCTCCATGCAGCAGCAGATGATGATGCGGCAGCAGATGAACATGGGCGGCAGCTCGGCGATGGGCATGGGAAAGATGGGGATGCCTGGCGCCGCGGGCGCCACGGGGCCGGCCGAAGACACCACCTTCCCCAAGTCGGAGGCCGATGAGGTGATGATCCGCTCGATCGACTTCACGGTCCAGCCCGACACGACCTACCGCTATCAGGTCCGGATCGTCGTCTGGAACCCGAACCTGCATCACACCAACGTCAACCCCGGCGTGGACACCGAGTCGGAGGAGCTGAAGAGCGACTGGAGCGACCCGACCGACCCGGTGACCGTCCCGGCCGACGTCGCGGCCTACGCGATGAAGAAGGCCGCGGCCACCGGCCGGCGCGACGACCAGGTGACCTTCCAGGTCGTCCGCTTTGACCCCCACAGCGGCTACACCCTGACCCGGAACGATGAAGCCGGGCCCGGCGAGCTGATCGGCCAGTACATGTCGGCACAGGTCCCCTCGTCCGAGGGCAAGGGCGGGCCGAAGCAGGAGTCGATCGACTTCAACAGCCATCGCGTCGTGCTCGACACGATGGGCGGCTTCATGCCCGCACCCAAGTCGATCGGCGCCACGGCGCCGTTCGAGGAGCCGGCCGTCTCGATGATCCTCCGCCAGGACGGCTCGGTCGCCATGCGGTCGCAGCCGCAGGACATCACCGACGCCGTGCGGGAGCAGATGGAGAAGGACTACCAGCGTGCCCTGAAGGATTCGGGCAAGAAGCGGACCCGGCGCAGGGGCAGGTCGGGCATGCCGGGCATGATGGGCGGCTCGTCGTCGTCGAGCATGAGCCGCTGACCGGCCCTCGCGGGCGGCCTCCGATACCCCAGACGGCCCCCGCCGGTCGACCGGCGGGGGCCGTCGCCGCGCGCCGGCGCGGCCGAAAAATGGCACGCGACCGCTGCATGCGGGAAATCGCTCAAAATCCGCAGAGACGGAATAATCGAACGACCTTCGCTTGACCGATACAGGGTCGTAGGGTAAGAACCGCCTCGTCTTCCCCTCGTCCCGGGCGCGCCCCGAGTCCGCACCCTCGCCTCCACATCACGCGAAGCCCCGGACCGCCGGGAAGCCGCCGAGGCCCCATGCGGGGCGGAGGCGGAGGCGGTGAAGCCGGATCACGTCTCGCGCGTCGGGGACGCTCTCGAAGGCCGTCGTCAGGGAAGTCGTCGGCCGTCTCCGCCAGTCGCGAAAGGAGGTCGCGTTGGGAAGGCTCAGAACGCTCGCAATCCTCTTGTCCCTCGGCGCAGGGGGGTACGCCACGGAAGGCGCCCGCGCCGACGACGCGGCGCCGCCCGGGGCCTCCTCGCGGCCGCAACCGCCGGTCAACCCGTCGGAGTACGTCCAGGCGGGCATCAAGCTCTATACCAAGGGCGACCTCGCCAAGGCGGCGACCTACTTCAAGGCCGCCAACGATTATCGCGACATGCTCTCGGGCGACGACGCGGCGCAGCTCGACGCCTACCGCGCCCGGATGTCGGGTGCCCCGAGCGACCCGCAGGTCCAGCCCGCCTCCTCGGCCCCGGCCCCCGCGCCGACGGTCCCGGTCACGGCCGCGGCCCCGTCGACGGGCGGCGGCGTCGGACCCGTGGCCATCCCGCCCGCCGCGCCGGTCAACCCGTCGGAGTACGTCCAGGCGGGGATCAAGCTCTAC
>DASZMJ010000647.1:0-15569 GCA_035551935.1 Isosphaeraceae bacterium | reverse complement strand
CCGGGGCAGAGCGAGCGCAGCGAGCGTGCCCCGGGGCGTATGCTGGTCCCCCGGGGCACGCACGCTGCGCTCGCTCTGCCCCGGCCACCCGGCCGTCCGAACCAGAGCTCGATGGGGAAGGCGGACGGCACGCGGAGCGTGCCTGCTACTTCAGGGACGGCGGACCCGTCGCGGGGGCGCGGCCTCGGCGGGGCGGTGGGTGCGGAGGGCGTCGAGGGTGCGAGCCATGTCCTCGGGGAGGGGGGAGGTTATTTGTAAAGGAGAGCCGGTGAGGGGGTGTTCGAGGCGGAGGGAATGGGCGTGGAGGGCCTGGCGAGAGATGAGGGGGGTCTCGTCGGAGGGATCGCCGAGCAACTCCCCAACAGTGAGGCGGTCGCGGCCGGAGTAGGCCTTGTCGGCGACGATGGGGTGGCCGATGTGGGCGAGGTGGACGCGGATCTGGTGGGTGCGGCCGGTCGCGGGCTTGGCGCGGACGAGGGCGTAGCCGCGGAAGCGTTCGACGACCTCATAGAAGGTGACGGCCTCCTTGCCGCCGTCCTCGGGGAGGCGGATGGCCATCTTCTCGCGGTTGGTGGGGTGGAAGCCGATCGTGCGCTCGATGTAGTCGCTGTCGCGGCCGGGGACGCCGTAGACGATCGCGAGATACTCTTTCTGGATCGTTCGCGACTCGAACTGCCGGGCAATCGCCTTGTGGGCGCGGTCGTCCTTGGCGACGACGAGGAGTCCCGAGGTGTCGCGGTCGAGGCGGTGGACGATCCCCGGCCGGAGCGCGCCGGCGACGCTGGAGAGCGTGTCGAAGTGGAACTGGAGGGCGTTGACGACGGTGCCGGTCCAGTTCCCCTTGGCCGGGTGGGTGACGAGGCCGGGGTCCTTGTCGACGACGACGAAGGCGTCGTCCTCGAAGATGATCCGCAAGGGGATGTCCTCGGGCACCGGGGCCTCGTCGGCGAGCTCGGGGAGCCAGACGCGGACGACGTCGTCGGCCCGGACCTTATACGAGGCGCGGACGGGCCGGCCGTTGACGAGCACGGCCTCGGCCTCGATCAGTTTCTGCACGATCGCGCGCGAGTAGTCCGTGAACCGGCTGGCGAGGTACGCGTCGATCCGCTTGCCGTCCATCCGCCCCTTGACGACGAATTCCTCGGGCGTCGGCGAGAGCTCTGGGGGCGACATGGCGCGGCCGCTCGCGGCCCGGGGGCCTCGGTCACTTACTTCTTGCCCGGGGCGAAGACGTCGCTCGGCAGCCTGCCGGCCGCCTTCTCCGGGGCCGGGGCCGGCTTCGCCTCGGCCTTCTTCGCCTCGGCCTTCTTCGCCTCGGCGTCGGGCGGGAAGACGGGGGGGAGGATGAAGTCGTTGGGGCCGGGGGACTTGAGGATGGAGTCGAGCGGCGACCGGTCCTCGTCCGACGGGGGGATCGAGGGCTGCGTGGGGACGTAGGCGTAGAGCCGCTTGTAGAAGTCGCGGGCCTCGGGCTGCTTGAGCCGCTGGGCGAGCTTCGCGGCCTCCTTGGCCTCGGGCGAGTCGGGCCAGCGGGAAGCGACCTTCTCGTACTGCTCGATGGCACGGTCGGGCTCGTTGCGGGCCTCGTCGCAGCGGGCCAGGCCGAAGGCGGCGGCGCGGGCGAGGGGGGAATCCTTGGCCTGCGCGGCCTTGCCCTTGGCGACCTGATCGTAGAGCTCGGCGGCCTTCTCGAGCAGGCGGACCGCGGTGTCGCGGTCGGTGGCGAGCTTGTCGACCCCCTCGTCGAACCGGATGCCGGCCAGTTGGAGCTTGGCCCAGGCGGCGGGGACGGTGTCGGGGAACTGCTCGGTGATCTTGACGCGCGCCTCGGCGTCCTTGGGCCCGGCGGTGGAGAGGTCGACCCACGCCTGGGCGTCGGACGCCCCGCCGGAGTTCCAGTTCGTGGCGACCAGGATCGCGACGACGATCAGCGCCGCCCCCGCGGCGATCGGCAGCCAGAAGCCGGTGCCTCGCTCCATGCCCAGGCGGAGCCAGCGCGCCAGGAGGGTCTCGTCCTGCTCGGGGTGGTGGACGACGACCGGCGCGTGCTCGGTGGCGCGCGGGGTCCGCGCGTGGTGTTGCTCGTCTTTCATCCGTCAAGGGCTCGGCGCAATCGAATCGGGCCGTCGCGGGCCCTCCAACCCCTGTCCGAGGGACGTCCCGCGAGTTCGGCCGGCGTTAGCGCGCATCATAGCCCTTCGCCCGCCGGCCGGTCAAGCGGCGCGACCGGCCGGCGCCGCCCCGACCGAAAAAATGCGACTTTTCGAAAAAAGTGGTTATAGCCGCGACCCTTTGAAACGAGATTAAAGGGCGAGGTCGATTCGAGGAGCGAGCCATCCGGGACCCTGGAGCCGAACATCGGGTGTCCTTCGAACCGAGGCTTGCTTGACGATGGGGACTTTGGCATGGATCCGGCGGTTCCGGCGGCGACTCCTGGGGCTCTCCCGGCGCCGGCGGCGAGACAAGCGGGTGGCGGGTCGGGAAGTCGGGGCCGGCGTCGAGGCCGCGGCGACGTCGTTGGAGCTGGCCGGGGCCGCGGCTGCGGGACGGTCGGGGGCCGATCGGCCGCTGGGGTCGGGCTGGGAGCTGGGCGGCAACGAGCTCAACGGCACGTTCCTGACCGGCTACGACGGCCGGCACGCCGTGCCCGAGTCGTCGGGCTCGGCCGTGCTGTTCCGCAAGGACGAGCTCCGCGTCCACCGCGACCGCCTCGTGTTCGAGGTCGCCAGGCCCGACGACCGCGCGGCGAACCTGGAGCTGATCCTCGACGCGAGCAACCTGCTGCCGTTCAACTTCCTGCGGACCGGCGACCGGCTCGGCCGCGCGGTCGTCAAGATCGAGCGGGCCGACGGCGCCGCGGGGACGGGCTTCCTCGTCGCGCCCGACATCCTGCTGACGAACAACCACGTCCTGCCCGACCTCGCCACCGCCGCGGCCGCCCGCGCGCTGGCCAACTACGAGGCGCAGCCGGCGGCCGACGCGGCCGGCCGGCCGACGGCCGTCCCGCTGGACCCCGACGTCCTGTTCGTCACCAACACCGACCTCGACTTCACCTTCTGCGCCCTCGGCGGGCTCGAGCACCTGGGCGTCGTCCCCTTGACGAGGAACAGCCTCAACGTGCTGCGGTCGGAGTACGTCAACATCGTCCAGCACCCGCGCGGGCGGCCCAAGGAGGTGGTCGTGCAGGACAGCCGCGTCGTCCGCGCCGACAACGTGGTCGTGCATTACTCCAGCGACACCGAGCCGGGCTCCTCGGGCAGCCCGGTCTTCAACAACCAGTGGGCGCTGGTGGCCCTGCACCACGCCTCGGTCGTCGCCGACGACGGCCGGGCGTCGCCCGGCGCCGACCCGAGGGCGCGGTACCTGAACGAGGGGGTCCGGCTGTCGGCGATCGCGACCTGGCTGGAGACGTCCGAGGCCAACGCGCCGGGGCAGCGCGAGGCGGTCGGGCGGCTCCGGGCGGTCTTCCGCGGCCTCGACCCGCAGATCGGCTTCTTCGGCGCGTTGGGCCGCCGCGCCCTGGGGCGGTCGGCCGCCGAGGTCGTCGTCGAGAGCTACCGCGGCGGCGCCGACGACCTCGACGTCGCCTACTGGGACCTCGACTGCCTGGGCCGCCCGCTGCGACCCTGGCTCGCCGAGGTCGGCCGCGTCATGGCCGACATGAACATGGACGTCTGGTGCCTGGCGGAGGTCCAGGGCGACGACGTCCGCGCCCTCTGCAACTACCTCGAGACCAACTTCCGGCTCGATTACGGCTTCCACGTCGACCGCTCCGACGCGACCCTCGGGGTCGTCTACCGCCGTGCCAAGGGGCTCTCCGTCAGCCGACCCGCGTTCGGCGCGTTGGGCCGGTTCCCCTCGGTGGCGATCCGGACGACGACGCAGCGGGGCGAGGCGATCGACCTCGGCCTGATCCTCGTCCCGCCGACCCCGCCCGGCGGCGACACCGCCGCCGACCGCGCCCGAGCCCTGATCGCGACGGTCGCCCGCGACGGCGCCCGCGCCGCGCCGACGGCCGACTGGCTGCTCGTCGGCGACCCCGAGATCCTCCGCACGGCGGAGCTCGTCGCCGGCGCCGGCACCGCGGGGCTCGACCCGCTGGTCCTCGGCGGCGAGCCCGACGGCGCCCTGGCGCTGCTGGCACGGCCCGACTCGCCGATCGACCACGTCTTCGCGATGCCCTACCTCACGCCCATCACCGGGCACGCCGACCGCCTGACGATCGTCGAGGACCGCGACCTGCCCCCCGGCACCGAGACCCTCGGCCGCACCCGGCCGATCGCCCTCCGGATCGCCCTGAACGGCCGCCAGGCCGATGACTCGCGGCCCACCGATCCGCCGCCGCCTCCTCCTCCAGCCCCGGCCGCCCCGGCGGCCGATCCTCCCGCCCCGCTCGCGGTCGACGACGCGGCCCTCGAGCGCAAGCTCCGCGACATCCTCCCGATCATCGCCCGGCTGCTCGGCGAGGCGCAATCGCCGGACAAGTGAAAAGTGCTGAGTGCTGAGTGCTGAGTGCTGAGTGAAGATGAGGAGCGATCCTGGATGTCATCTTCACTCAGCACTCAGCACTTTTCACTCAGCACTCAGCACTTTTTCCACGGCGGCAACGACGCGCCGCAGGGCCTCGTCGATCTCGGCCTCGGTGGTCGTGGCGCCGAAGCTGAAGCGGACGGAGGAGCGGAGGCGGTCGGCGGGGACGCGCATGGCGAGCAACGTCGGCGAGGGCTCGGTCGTGCCGCTGGCGCAGGCCGAGCCGAGCGAGGCGGCGACCCCGGCGAGGTCGAGCTGCATCAGGAGCGCGTCGCCGTCGAGGCCGGGGAAGCCGACGTGGAGGGTCTGCGGCAGCCGCGCCGCGTCGTCGCGCGGCCCGTCGCGGACCACGGCCGCGGGCCCGAGCGCGGCCACGAGCCCGCGCTCGAGCCGTTCCCGCAGCGCCGTCCAGCGCGCGATCCGGGCCCCGGCCTCGTCGCGCCAGCGCGCCAGCGCCGTCGCCAGGCCGACGGCCAGGGCGACCGGGGGCGTCCCCGGCCGCAATGCCCCTTGCTGCCCGCCGCCGACGAGGATCGGCGCCGGCCGCACGCCCCGGCGCACGAGCAGCAGGCCCACCCCGGCCGGGCCGTGGAACTTGTGGGCGCTGGCGGCCAGGGTCGCGACGCCCAGGGCCCGGAAGTCGACCGGGATGCGGCCCACGGCCTGCACCGCGTCGGTGTGGACCGGCACCCCCCGCGCCGCGGCCAACGCGGCCAACGCGGCCACGTCCTGGATCGCGCCGGTCTCGTTGTGCGCCAGGATCAACGTCGCCAGCCGCGAGCCGTCGCGCACGGCCGCGGCCATGCGATCGGCGTCGGCGCGGCCGTCGCGGTCGACCTCGGGCCGATCGACGAGCCAGCCCCGCGCCTCGAGCATCGCGACCGGCCCGGCGACCGCCGGGTGCTCGATCGGGCTGGCGACGAGGTGGCCGGGCCGGTCGACTCGCTCGTCGCCGGCGCCGGCCAGGCCGAGGATCGCCAGGTTGTTGGCCTCGGTCCCCCCCGAGGTGAAGACGACCTCGGCCGGGTCGGCCCCGAGGACCCGCGCGACGGTCTCCCGCGCCCCGTCCCAGGCCCGACGCGCCGCGCGGCCGAGGCGGTGCCGGCTCTCGGCGTTGCCGCCGGCCAGCCAGTGCGGCCGCATCGCCTCCAGGACCGCCGGGTCCAGCGGCGTCGTCGCGTTCTGGTCGAGGTCGATCGGCTTATTCATGGAAACATCAGCGAGCGTTGAGGCTCCCCATGACGATGACACCCTTGGCTTCGGCCCGCTCGACGATCCGGGGTGCGGCGCGCTGGAGCAAGTCCCCGACCGAGACCCGCTGGGTCTGGCCTGACTTGAACGTCAGGTCCATGCTCCGCTGTATCCGCCGACGCCGGCCGAGCCCCTTGGCCTGGGTAGACAGTCGCATGCGCCTCAAGTCTTCAAACTTGACGTTGACCCGATGCGGCGCGAACCAGAACCCGTATCGAACTTCAAAGTGGTCCTGATCCACCGTCGCGCGGTCCAAGACCATTGCCGGGGCGATCCCGAAGATGAGGCACGGCCCAAGAATGAAGGCGAGCACCCAGCCCGGCCATTGCGCTTTGTGACGGATCACCAACCCGATCGGGACGGCCAACAACCCGCCCGCAAAGGCTAGCCCCGCCATCCACCAGTTGAACGCGAAGACCGACGTGTCCCCCCGCACCTCCTCCTTCACGCAGCCCGCCATTAGCGCGATCAGTGCAACCGCCCCCAGCCGGGCCGACGTCCGCAACGTCCCCTTCATCGTCCCCCCGACCTCCGTTCGACCCCGTTTGTGACCATGAGTGAAGTGATGCGCGGGAGAATCTACCAGGTCCGCAGTCCGAATTCTACCGGAATCCGCCGGCCCGTTGCCGGGGGACAACAGGAGCCGGTCGGCCGCCGCCGGGCTCATCCCGACATCGACGCCGACCGATAGAAACGGTAGAGTCCGCCCGCCCGGGTCGGGCCGCGGGCGGGATTGCATGCGAGTCTCAAATCGGGGCACGGAGGCCGGCCGACGATGCGGCGATCGCGACGCGGGGGCGGGGGCCTGGAGTTCGGCGGCTCGGGCGAGGACTCGTTCGTCGCCGTGGTGGTCACGAAGCTCACGGGCGCCTTGCTGTTCATCCTTCTGCTGGCGATGGTCATCATGGCCCTCTTGCCCAAGGCCATCGAGCCGCGGGCGACGCCGGCCGCCGGGTCGGCCGAGGCGGAGCCGATCCCGCTGGAGGTCGCCACGCCCGAGGCGCTCCCGGAGGCGATCGCGGGCCGGCCGTACACGCTGGCGCTGGCGGCCCGGGGGGGTCGCGGGCCGCTGTCGTGGGCCGTCGACGGCAAGCTGCCCGAGGGGCTCGCCTTCGACCCCGCGACGGCGCAATTGCGCGGGACGCCGAAGGCCGGCACGCCCGAGCCGATCACCCTCGTCGCCCGCGTCGCCGACGGCGACGACCGGGCGTCCAAGGCGATGACCCTGGTCGTCTACCAGGCCGACCGCCCGCTGACGACCCCCTCGAGGTGGCGGCCGAACGTGCCGCCGATCCCCTGGCGCGCCTGGGTCGAGCAGGGCTTCGGCTTCCTGGTCCTGTTCCTGGTCTACCTCGTCGGCATGAACGCCGTCGGCGGCCTGGAGCGGTGGTCGAGCCGGCGGCTGGCGGTCGACGCGGGGGGCGCGATCGGGCTCGAGGCCGAGGCGCGGGCCCTCCGGGGGCGATTCTTCCTCTACCGGCTCGTCGTCCGCCTGGCGACGCTGGCGGCGACGGCGGCCCTGGCCGCGTGGCTCTGGCGACCGCACCCCTGATGCGTGAAAGCGTGCCCGTTTTTGCTTGACAGGGCCGTCGGCGCCCCCGACACTCCATCCAACAGGCCGTCGCGACCGGGTCCCCCCGGGACAACGGGCCCGTCGCGTCGGCGTTTGCGGTCGAGGACGACCGGGAGCGCCCCCATGGAATCGCTCGGACATCTGGTGGTCATCGCCGGCCCCGACCAGGGGCGGACGTTCACCCTGCTCGACGGCCAGACCCTCCGGATCGGCCGCGGCCAGGCGACCGAGACGATGCTCAACGACCCCCAGGTCTCGCGCGTCCACTGCCGCCTCGAGGTCGACGGCGGCGCCTTCCGGCTCGTCGACCAGGAAGGTGCCGGCGGCACGTTCGTCAACGGCCGCAAGGTCGACCGCCACGACCTGAGCCCCGGCGACGTCGTCCGGATCGGCGGCACGCAGCTCCGGCTCCAGCTCGACCCGGGTCGCGAGCAATCCACGGTCATGGCCCCGCCGCCGGCGCCGAAGGTCGCCTCGCCGAAGGCGGCCGAGGCGCTCAAGGACCTCGTCGGCACGACGCTGGCCTACTACGAGGTCGGCCCCGTGCTGGCCAAGTCGCGCTCGGGCCTGGTCTTCCGCGGCCGCGACACCCGCGACGGCAAGGCCGTCGCGCTCAAGGTGCTCGGCCCCGAGTTCGCCAGCGACGAGGAGGACCTCCAGCGGTTCATCCGCGCCGTCAAGACGGTCGTCGAGATGAAGCTGCACCACCCCAACCTCGTCTCCCTCTACGGCGCCGGCAAGCACGGCCCGCACTGCTGGACGGCCATGGAGCTCGTCGAGGGGGAGAGCCTCACCAAGGTCATCGACCGCATCGGCACCATCGGCATGCTCGACTGGCGGTTCTCGCTCCAGGTCGCCACCCAGGTCGCGCGGGCGCTGGAGGCGGCGCACGAGAAGCAGATCATCCACCGCAACGTCACGCCCGAAAACATCCTGATCCGCGAGGCCGACAAGGCGGCCAAGCTCGGCGACCTGGTCCTCGCCAAGGCGATGGAGGGCATCCTCGCCCGGCCGATCACCCGGCCGGGGGAACTGGTCGGCGACCTCGCCTACATGTCGCCCGAGCGGACCCGAGGCGACGCGCACGTCGACACCCGCTCCGACATCTACAGCCTCGGCGCCACCGTCTACGCCCTCCTGACCGGCCGGCCGCCGTTCGAGGGGGGCTCGTTGCCCGAGACCATCCGCAAGATCCGCCAGGACGAGCCGGCCAAGCCCAAGAAGTTCCAGATGGCCATCCCCGACCTCCTCGAAGGCGCCGTGCTCCGGATGCTCGCCAAACGCCCCGAGGACCGCTACCCGACCCCCACCGAGCTCGTCCGCGACCTCGAACGCATCGCCAAGTTCCAGGGCATGACCGTCTGACCGAATCACCCCCGCTCCCCCCGGGAGCGGGCCTGCTTTCTTCGATCTTCCCCCCTCGGGGGAGAGGGGGAAAACCAAAGACCCCGTGCCGAGCCCAGCGGCTCCCGGAAAGGAGAATGGCCGATGAGACCGAGTCTGTCCGCCGGACCGATCCCGAGGCGATCCTCGACGAGGTCGAGCGGCTCCAATCGGACCGCCCGCATCGCGACGCGCGCAGGGCGTTCTTCGCGGAAGGGGTGAGGAACCTCGTCGAGGCCGACGCCAACGGCTTCGACGTCCGGGCGATCGTCGTCAGCGAGCGGCTGCTGACCTCATCGATCGCCCGCAAACGGGTGCGCGACCGGCGCGGGGCGGGCGTGCCGACGATCGCGGTCGGTCCCGAGGACTTCCGCCGCGTCTCGCGGGCGCCCCGCGCCTCGGGCGTCGGCGCGATCCTCGGCCAGCGCTGGGATCGCCTCCATTCCGCCTCACCGAGGGCCGGCCTCTGCTGGGTCGTGCTCGAGGACGTGCGCTCGCTCGGGAATCTGGGCACCTTGATCCGGACGTCGGAGGCCGTCGGCGGCGCCGGGTTCATCCTGGTGGGGGGCCGGGTCGACCCCTACGACCCGGCGGTCGTCCGCGCGACGATGGGGGGCCTGTTCCGGCAGCGGTTCATCCGCACGACGGCCGGCAGCCTCCGCCACTGGCTCCGCCGCCACGGTTGCCACGCCGTCGGCGCCTCGCCCGAGGGGCCGGCCGAGTTCCACCGCGTCGACTACCCCCGCCCGACGGTCCTCCTGCTCGGCGAGGAGGGCCGCGGCCTCTCGCCGTCGCAGCGCGGGCTCTGCCCGCAACTGGTCCGCATCCCGATGGTCGGCGCCGCCGACTCCTTGAACGTCGCCGTGGCGGGCAGTTTGCTGCTCTACGAGGTCTATCGGTCGCATGCCGCCGGCCGCGCCCGGAGGCCCGGACGGACCCGGGGCGACTTTCCGCGCGGAAAACGGGGCCGGCGCGGGTAGGATCGCCGCTGTAGAAGTCAAGTGCGGTACCGGGAATGCAATCTCCCCGGTCTTCCCCCCCAGCAAGTTCGGAACAGTCTCCGGAGGTGCCCATGTCCCCGTTGCGGTTGCGGACGCTATCGATCGCGGTCGGGGCCGCGGCCGCGCTCTCGCTGTCGTCGGCCACGCTCCACGCCCAGTCGACCCGGGCGGCGCGCCCGGGCAACGGCAACGGCCAGGCCACGACCAAGGGGGCCCCGGCCCCGGCCAGGGCCAACGCCAACACCAACCCGAACGGCAACGGCAATCGCCCCGCCCCCCCGCCCGGCAGCGGCCTCCAGCGCTTCCGCGCCATGCTCGAAGGGGGCGGCGGCTTCGGCGGCTTCGGCGGTCGCGGCGGCCCGGGCGGGCCCGGCGGACCCGGCGGCGGTGGCGCGCCCCAGGCCCCGGCGAACATCAACGCCCAGCTCGTGCAGGTCCCCGGCGTCCAGAAGGAGCTGAAGATCACCGAGGACCAGCTCGACCGCATCAAGCAGGCCGCCGACAAGGCCGACACGCAGCGTCAAGAGTTCTTCCAGCAGATGCGCCAGCAACAGCAGCAGATGCAGCAGCAGAACGGCGGCAACGGCGGCAACGGCGGCTTCGGCGGCCCGCAGGGCAACGCCTTCCGCCAGCAGATGCGACAGGCGATGACCAACCTCCAGTCGCAGAATGAGCGGGCCGTCAACCGCGCCCTCAATCGCAGCCAGCAGGTCCGGCTCAACCAGATCACGCTCCAGATCCAGGGCGCCATCGCCGTCGCCACACGGCCCGACGTCCAGCAGCAGCTCGAGCTCACCGACGACCAGCTCGAGCAGCTCCAGGAAGTCCACGCGCAATGGCAGGCCGCCCAGCAGGAGCTCATGTCCAAGTTCGGCGAGCAGATGCGCGCCCTCCGACCCCCCCGCGGCAACGGCGGGAACAACGGCAATGCCGCGAACGGCGGGAACAACGGCAATGCCGCGAACGGCGGGAATGGTGGCGGTCGCCGTGGCAATAACAACAACGGCAACGGCAACGGCGGCCAGCCCGCAGGGCCAGGTGGTCCGGGAGGGCCCGGTGGCCCCGGCGGTCCGGGAGGCCGGGGAGGGTTCTTCAACAATCCCGAGATGGTGGCCCTCCGCGAGCAAATGACCGAGCAGAACGACAAGCTCCGCTCGACCGCGAACAAGAAGATCGGCAAGATCCTCGACAAGCAGCAGCGCACCGCCTTCAACAAGATGCTCGGCAAGCCGTTCGACCTCAAGCTCCTCGACGAGGCCCCGATGGGCCCGCCGGGCGGCTTCGGCCGCAACGGCCGCAACGGTGGTCCTGGTGGGCCTGGTGGGCCCGGCGGACCGGGCGGTCCTGGTGGTCCTGGTGGTCCGGGGGGAAACAACAACAACGGCGGGAATCCGACGGCTCCGGGTCAAGGACGGCCGGGGAATGGGGCCGCACGGCCGACCGCACCGCCGCCGCCGGCCGACGAGCCCTGAGCCGGACGTCTTAAGCTTGAGCTGACCTTTCCGATCGGGGCGTTTTGGGGTAGGAAAGGGGATCGGGCCGGTCCGTCGACCGGCCCGATCGATCGACCGGTCCGCCGGACCTTTTCCCGGCCGTCGAGGATGTCGCCATGCGTCAAGGATCGACGCGAACGGTCGCCCGCGCCGCGGCCCGGGTGCTGGGCATCGGGCTGCTCGCCTTGCCGGGACCGGCGTCGGCGCGGGCCGGGGGCGAGTTCGTCGTCCCCGATTCGGCGCTCGGCACCCGGGTCGCGCCGGTGCTCCTGCTGAGCCGGCCCGACGTCCGCGAGGACCTGGGCCTGAGCCCCGAGCAGGCCGTCGAGGCGGCCCGGATCATCGCCGAGCTGCGCGCCCGGGCGGCGGCGCTGGCCGACCGGCAGGGCCCCGAGATCGTCGCGGCCCGCCGTGACATCGACGCCGCCGGCCTGCGCTGGCTCGATGCCGGCCTCACGACCAAGCAGCGGGGCCGGATCGACCAACTCGACCTCCAGTGGGAGGGGCCGGCCGTGCTCGTCACCCGCCCGGCCGTCGCCGACGCCCTGAAGTTGACCGCCGAGCAGCGCCGTCGGCTCGCCGAGGCGGTCGTCCGGCGCAACCGGCGTCGCGAGCAGGGCGACGACCTGAAGCAGGCCGAGGGGGAGCTGGCCCGGCAGGCGCTCGGCATCCTCAAGGCCGACCAGAAGTCCCGCTGGAACGCCATGCTCGGCCGCCACTTCGCCGTCCGCCTCGCCTCCCGGGACGCCGCCAGGACGAAGGACAGGGACACGGCCCGGGCCAAGGCCGAGGCACGCCGCTGATCCCTCGGTGGTCCATCGGTCGGCCCGAGGACCACGCCCTTTGCAGGGCGTGCCACCCGAGCCGGCCGTCAGGCCTGCAATGGGCGGGGGGAGGCCAGGCGGGCGAACTCGGGGTGAGTCCGGAGGGCGTCGAAGTCGGGCTCGTCGCCGATCCGTTCGCGGAGCGAGGGCTGGAGGTTCAGCGAGAGCGTCAGGGCGTCGAGGGCCCGGCGGGGGTCGCCGGCGAGGCTCCAGTAGCAGGCCAGGTTGTAGTGGATCAACGGCTCGGCCGGGTGGTGGCAGCGGGCGCGGTCGAGGGCGTCGATGGCCTGGGCGAGCCGGTGGGTGCGCTTGTAGCACCATCCCAGCGCGATCGCCACGCCGATGTCGTCGGGCCGGAGCTTGGCGGCGGCCTCCAGGGGGTCGAGCGCGTCGCGGTGGCGGCCGAGGGCGCGGAGGGCCTCGCCGGTCAGGAAGCTCGCCTCGAACTGCATGGTCGCCCAGTCGTCGCGCCCCTGGAGGATCTCCAGGGCGCGCGCCGGTAGGCCGAGCATCAGGTAGCCCTCGGCCTCGCTGAGCCACCGCTTGATCCGGTCCGAGACGATCTGCGCCATCGCGACGGCACCCCTGGACCGGGATCGTCCGCCCGCCCGTCGCGCGGGCGCGACGGCCATGGCGGCCTCTCCCTGTCCTAGGGGAAGTTTAGCCGATTCAGGCCGGGTCGGGTAGGGGAACGGCGATCGACGCGGGCGCACTGGCGGATTTCCGCCAGTACACCCTCGCCGAAAGGGGCCGGTCGCAGCCGACCGGCGGGCGACGACGGCCGGTCAGGGCGTGGCCGACGAGGTCTTCGCCGACCCGGTCGCCGGCGGGGTGCTGCTGGTGGTATCGCCACAGCCCGAGAACATCGGCAGGCCGAGCAGGGTGGCGAGGAACGCGACGCGGAGCCAGAACTTCGGCGACTTCATCCTGTGGGGACTCCTCAACGTTGCCGGGTCGTGCGGCCGGCCCGGCCCGGGTGGACGGGCCAAATTGCCCGACGCCACTCCCCGAGCCGCTTCCGCCGCCGCGCGGCCGACGCGCGGCGCTCACTGTAGCAACCGGATTCTCCCCGTGCAACCGCCCGGTTCCGTTCCAACTTGATTCAACAAAGCGGCCCCGACTCGCGAAATCCTTCGGCGCCCCAAGATCGATCAAGGTTGCCGTTTGCGTTGCCGCTCGGCCTGCCGCTGCGCCTTGCGCTCGAGCCGCCGCGCGCGACGCTCCTCGGGCGTCAGCCGCGGCGGCGGCGGCGGCGCGTTCGGGTCGCGGGGGCGGGTCAGGCGATCCAGGAGCTCGCCCACGCCGACGACCGCGCCGCGGGTCAGCAGCTCCTTGCCGACGTCCTTCAAGGCCGCCCGGAACGCCTCGCGGTCGAGCTTCGGCTTCGACAACGTCCCGCCGATCGGCACCGACATCCGCGTCCCGGCCGCGATCCCGCTGAGCACCCGGTTGTTGCCGAGCATCGCGGGGGTCACGGGGACGGTGGCCGTCATCGCGAGGTTGCGGTCGAAGTCGACGGTCCCCTCCAGCTCGACCTCGGTCAGGTTGGCGATCGGGATCGCCAGCCCGCGCTGGCGGACCTTGCCGTCGGCGATCGAGAGGACGACCGGGCGGTCGAGCCGGAGCGTCGCCGAGGGGTCGCGGCCGAGCAGGTCGAGCAGGTCGGCGCCGAGCGGGCCGGGGGCGAACTCGACGTCGCGGAAGACGACCCGGCCCTCGACGACCGCCTTGTTCCTCGCGTCGCTCGCCAGGGGGATCTCGGCCCGGTCGACCCCGGCCGAGACACGGCCATGCACCCGCGTCGCCTGCTGGAGCACCGGGGCCGCGAACGAGAGGACGCGCCGGGAGACCTCGTCGTTGACCTCCGCGCCGTCGAGGGCCGTCCCCGGGCCGAGGCTCAGGACCCAGTCGCCCGACTCGGCCTTCCGGACCGTCGGCTCGACGCGGAGCGTGCCGCCGTTGAGGGTCGTCTCGATCGGTCGCAGCTCGACCGTCCCGTTCGCCCCCGTCGCGACGACCTCCGCCGGGCCCAGCTCCATGCCGTAAAACCTGGCGCCTGCGATGTTCAGCCGCCCCTCGACGTCCAGGTCGCCCGCGATCGGCCCGCGGACGTGGAAATGGCCGGCCTTCACGTCGAGGGTCGCCTCCGGATCGACCCGGTCGGCGACGGCCTTCCGGAGTTTCTCGGCGTCGGGGGTGATCGTCCCCGCCACGTCGATCCGCCGCGCCCCTTCCGGGCCGTCGAGGCGTCCCGAGGCCCGCACGGTCACGTCGTTGCCGGTGATCTCCAGGCGGTCGATCACGGCCGCGTCGCGGCCCGCGGAGCCCTCCAGCGCGACGTCGATCGGCCCGCGCACCGCGGGATGCCCCGCGTCGGGCCAGGCGATCTCCTCGACCCGGAACTGCCCCTTGATGCCCGTTGCGTCCCCCGTTCGCGCCAACGACCCCCGCCCCTCGACCCGCGCCCACGGCGTCGCCGCGGCCACCGAGGCGACCTCCCACGAGTCGCCGACCCGTCGCGCCTTCCAGGACAGGTCGAGGCGGTCGATGCGCCGCTCGGTTTTTCCGGATCGGATGACATCATCACGCAAGGAAGCGTCGCCCGCGAGAGTGACGACCCCCGCGGCCCGTTCGGCGGTGACTTGACCATGAAAGCCGAGCCGCACGGCGGTGCCACCGAGGTCGAGCGTGATCGGCCATGGGGCCGCCGGGCACGCGAGCGTGACCCGGAACGGCCGGCCGCGCGGGTCGTCGTCCCAGCGGCGATAGGAGCCGGTCACGCTCAACGTGCCCCGGCCGGGGTCGGCGAGGCGGGCCTCCCAGGAGAACGGCCGCGGGCTCGGCGGCAGCTTGACCGTCAGGTCGAACGCGACGGCCTCGACCGGCTCGGCCAGGGCCGGGGCTCGGAGCCGGAACCGGCCGCGATCGACGACGAGCGTGAGGTCCCCCGCCGGATTCCCCGTGAACAGCGGCGCGATCGCCTCGGCCAGGTCGATCGACCCGTCCGGCCGCCGCTCGACGTCGAGTTTCGCGCCCCGCAACGTCAAGGTGCCGAGCCTCGGCCGATCGGACAGGAACTGGCCGAGCGTGCGGTCCCAGGTCGCCTCGGGGGCGGCGACGACCGCATCCCCCTCCCGGTCGCGGATCGTCACCCCGCGCAATTGCGCCGGGCCGAACCACGAGACCTTCAATCCCTGGAGCTCCAATCGCCCCGGCGCCAGCGCCCGGTTCGCCCGCGCGACGACCCAGCGCCTCCCCGGCCCCGTCCCCAGCCACCACGGCAACGCGGCCACGGCGGTGGCGGCGAGGACGATCGCGACCAGCGGGATCAACCAGAGCCATCGTCGCCGCCGCGGGCCTTTGGCAATCATGGGCGTATCCTCCACGAGGGGTCGATGGTCCGCAAATGGGGGGCCGGGGTGAGGTGGACCCCATTGGCTAGACCAAAAATCGACGATTCTTCGCTACTCTCTCGTTAGCCCTTTTCGACCTCCGTGCCCCGGTACACGGCCGC
>DASZMJ010000646.1:0-2762 GCA_035551935.1 Isosphaeraceae bacterium | reverse complement strand
CGGTGCCGACCGAAGTCGTGAGCCTCGGCGCCCCCGTCGCCCTGCCGACCGAGAAACGGCCGCGTCCCGCGACTCCCGAGATCGAGGTCGCCGAGCTTCGCGACCCGGCCGCTGACTCGAAGCCGACCAAGATGGACGAGGCCCGGGCCGTGGTCGCCCGCGCCCGCGCGGCGGTCGAGGCGATGACGACGTACCAGGTCCAGCTCAACCGCCAGGAGCGGGTCGGCGACGTCCTCCAGCCGGCCGAGGACGTCCAGCTCAGCATCCGCCGGAATCCCCGGGCCGTCCGGCTCGAGTGGACGACGGGCTCGCACAAGGGCCGCGAGGCGATCTACTCGGCGAGCGAGCCCGGCGCGCTGCTCCACGTCCACATGGGCGACTCGCCGATCCCCGT
This sequence comes from Isosphaeraceae bacterium, assembly GCA_035551935.1. Taxonomy (GTDB): domain Bacteria; phylum Planctomycetota; class Planctomycetia; order Isosphaerales; family Isosphaeraceae; genus DASZMJ01. The sequence continues at coordinate 2,368 of DASZMJ010000646.1, read as the reverse complement.
GCCGAACCTGAGCATGGCGCCCGACAGCGTCATGGTCATGAAGAACAGCCGGCATCCGATCACCGAGGCCGGGTTCGACACCATCGTCAAGACGCTCGAGACGGGCCTCACGGCGCCCGCGGCGGGGTCGACGCTCACCTACGTCGGCGTCGAGACGCCCGAGGCCGTCGGCCGGCCTTGCCACAAGATCGAGCGGCACAACGCGGCGGGCGAGACGTGGCTCGTCTACCTCGACGCCCAGACCGCCCTGCCCGCGCTCGTCGAGGGGACGTCGGCCAATGGCGACCTGCTGGAGCGGTACCGCTTCCTCGACGTGAAGCCGAACCTGCCCGACCTGGCCGCGGCCGAGGCCTTCGACCCGGCGAAGCGCTGGCCCAGCGTCGTCTCCGGGGGATTGCTCGGCCGGCTCGCCCGGACGACGGTCGGCGATGCCAAATCGGCCGACACGGCCGCCCCTCGATGACTGCCATCGTGGCGGCCATTTCGGTGTGTTGATCGGATCGGTCAGGGCTCGACGCGCCGGGAGAGTTGATCTAAACTACTCTTGGAGGGGACCTTGCGACCCCGATCCCGCCCGATCCCCGGGCGCGATGAGTCGCACGGCGCAAGTCTTGCTGATCTAACCGATCACTCCGCGCCGAATTCCCCGGCGTCGCCGCCCACGGACCGGCCATGACCCTGGACCACCCCTACTCGATACTGGTCACCGACGACGACCCCGTCGTGCGTGCCACGTTCCGCGACATCCTCGAGCCGGCCGGCTACCGGACGCTCCTGGCCGAGAGCGGCGAGCAGGCGATCGACATCGTCCAGCGCGACGACGTCCATCTCGCCCTGATGGACATGCACCTCCCGAAGCTCTCGGGCCTCGAGACGATGGAGATCGTCCGCCAGATCAAGGGCGTGCTGCCCATGATCCTCGTCTCGGCCGACCACGACGACCAGATCCTCCGCAAGGCCCTCCAGGCGCACGCGTTCTGCGTGCTCGCCAAGCCCGTGAGCAAGAACCTGGCGATCTACGTGGTAGCCAAGGCGCTCATGAAGTTCTATTGATCGGACCGATCGCGCGAAGCCGCCGATTGGCCTGGGAGCGCGGCCGGTCCGTCGCGTAGAATCGACCGACCATGCCCGCCCCCATCCGGCTCGACCTGTTCCACGTCGCGCTCCCCCTGCGCAAGTCGATCCGCCATGCCTCGCACGAGCGCGCCGCCAGCGACAGCCTGGTGGCCCGCGTTACGCTGGACGACGGCTCGGTCGGCTTCGGCGAGGGCGTCCCTCGCTCCTACGTCACGGGCGAGACGATCGCGACGGCGTTCGAGGCCCTGACGGCCCTCGACGTCGCCGCCCAGGTCGGCAAGCCCGGCGACTTCGCCGCGGCCGTCGGCCGGATCGCCGACATCCGCGTGCCCTCGATCGACGACGATCCGCGGGGGATGTTCGGCAACGCGGCGCGGGCGGCGCTGGAGATCGCGCTGGTCGATGCGTATGGGCATGCCTTCGGCGAGTCGGCGGGCCGGGCGATCCGCCTGGCCTCTCGCGTGCCCGAGCTGCTCACGCCGACCGCGGCCTGGGTCCGCTACAGCGGCGCGATCACGGCCGAGTCGCCCGGCAAGGAGATCCGCAGCGCGGGGAAGATGTGGCTCAATAACTTTCGTCACGTGAAGCTGAAGGTCGGAGTCGCCGGGCAGGACGACGTGAAGCGGCTCCGGCGGATCCGCGCGGTGCTCGGCCGGAGGATCGACGTCCGACTCGACGCCAACGAGGCGTGGTCGCCGGATGAAGTCGTCGAGCGCATCGCCGCGCTGCGGCCTTCGCGGCCCTCGACGATCGAGCAGCCCGTGCCCCACGCCCAGGTCGAGTCGCTGGCCGAGATGCGCCCGAGGCTCGGCGTGCCGGTGATGCTCGACGAGTCGCTCTGCGGCTTCCCGGACGCCGTCCGCGCGGTCGAGACCGGGACGGCCGACCTGTTCAACGTGCGGATCTCGAAGTGCGGCGGCCTGATCCCTTCGCTCCGCCTGATCGAGCTGGCACACCGGCACGGGATCGGCGTCCAGCTCGGCTGCCATCCCGGCGAGTCGGGCCTGCTCTCGGCGGCGGGCCGGCACCTCGCGTCGAACGTGCGCGGGCTCCGCTACGTCGAGGGCTCGTACGACCGCCATATCCTCGGCCGGAACATCACCCGCGACGACCCCACGTTCGGCTTCGGCGGCTGGGCCGCCCCGATCAAGGGACCGGGGTTGGGCGTGCGGATCGACGATGAGGCGCTGGATGCCATGACCGTCGACCGCCGCGAGGTCCGCTATGATTGAGCCGTCGACGTCGACCCAGACCGCCAGCGACGGCTACGCCTTGCACCTCACGCGATGGC
>DASZMJ010000645.1:0-2954 GCA_035551935.1 Isosphaeraceae bacterium | reverse complement strand
GCTGCCCGAGGTCGACACGCGGCGGCAGTCCCGGCCGGCACGTGAAATGGGATCGCTCGCGTCGAACGAGCGCCGGCCCGAGGCGAACCCCGGCAACCTGCCGCGCGTCGCGCCGACCGGCGCCCCGGCCTTGCCGGCGATCGCGGGGGCCACGGGCCTGACGCGGCCCCCGGCCGACGTGCCGGCGATCTATCGCTCGCGCCTCGACGCCAACCGCTCGGCGCTGGCCCGCCGCGCCGGAGCCTCCAGCGCCAGCGAGGAGGCCGTCGAGCGCGCCCTGCTCTGGCTGAGCCGCCACCAGGACGCCGACGGCCGGTGGGACGGCGCCACGGCCAAGTACCGCGACGGCACCGTCGTCGAGGGGGACGACGACTACACGACCCACTGCCCCCCCGGCGACGTCTGCTTCGGCGAGTGCTACTACTGGGAGGCCGACACGGCGCTCACGGGCCTCGCGCTGCTCGCCTACCTCGGCGCCGGCTACACCCACCTCGACGGCCAGTATACCGACACCGTGGCCCGCGGGCTCGAATTCCTCCGGCTCTCGCAGAAGCCCGACGGCGACCTCCGCGGCCGGAGCCAGGCCGTCGGCATGTACTGCCACGCGATGGCCACGCTCGCCCTGTGCGAAGCGTATGCTCTGACCGGCGACCCCAAGCTCCGCGCCCCGGTCGAGCGGGCGGTGAACTTCCTGCTCAAGGCCCGCGCCCAGGACGGCCTCGCCTGGCGCTACGCCCCGGGCGCGCCGGTGGGCGACACGAGCATCCTCGGCTGGGTCGTCATGTGTCTGAAATCCGCGCAGGAGGTCGGCATCCCGATCGCGGGCGCCACGAAGCAGGGCGTGCTCACGTGGCTGAACAAGGTCGCCGCGGGCCCTTCGAACGGCCTGGCGCGGTATCAGCCGTGGGAGAAGGTCACGCCGACGATGACGGCCGAGGCGTGGGTCTGCCGCCAGTTCCTCGGCGTCGGCGGCCCGGGCGCATCGAGCCGCGAGGCGGCCGAGTACCTCCTCCGCGGCGGCGCCGAGCTCGAACGCACTCAGTTCAATTTGTACTACCTCTACTACGGCACCCTGGCCATGTACCAGCAAGGCGGCGACGCCTGGACTCGCTGGAACGTGCGGACCCGCGACGAGGTCCTCCGCCGCCAGCGGCTCCAGGGCCACGCCTCCGGGAGCTGGGACCCCGACGAGAGTCAGTACGGCACCCACGGCGGGCGGATCTACTGCACGGCGCTGGCGACGTTGAGTTTGGAGGTCTACTACCGCTATTTGCGGCTTTATGAGGCCCCGGCCACATCGCCGACACCCCCTCCACGGCGGACGGCGGAGATCATTTCGGAGCCGGCGCCGCCGAGGTGAGGCAATACTTGCCGGGCCGGGATCGACGAAGTAGGATTTGATCGGAGGGAGACCCGGCATGAGCACCACGTCCCCGACGGCCCCGAGCCGGGCCACGCTGGCCGACCTGGCGAAGGCGCCCGGCAAGGCGGAACTGATCGGAGGAGAGGTCGTCCCGCTGATGCCCAGTGGCCTTCGTCCCAACCTCGTCGCCGGCCGGATCTATCGGAGCCTGGCCGACCACGCCGACGCCACCGGACTTGGCGTGGCGGTGACGGACAACATGGGCTTCGCCGTGCCCGAATTGCCCTCGGGCCGCGAGACGTTCTCGCCCGACGTCGCGTATTACGACGGCCCGTTCTCGGCCGACGACATGCGATTCATCCAGGGCCCGCCGACCTTCGCCGTCGAGGTCCGCAGCGAGGGCGATTACGGCCCGTCGGCCGAGCACGCGATGGCCGGCAAGCGTGCCGACTACTTCGCGGCCGGGACGCCCCTTGTCTGGGATGTCGACCCGATCGCCAACGTCGTCCTCGCGTATCGTGCCGACGCTGCCGACAGGCCGACTATGTTCGCTCGCGGTCAGGATGCCGACGCCGAGCCGGCCGTACCCGGCTGGCGGATGGCGGTGGATCGGATCTTTCCCTGATGGCACCCCGTCGTTGTGGCCTGGACTGCGATCCATGGGAGCGCTGGAGGGAGCCGGGCGGAGGGCGGTGTGAGGCCAACAGACCCCTGGATCGGCGTCGATGGGCGAGCAACCCCCGAGAGACCGGGTCGTCGGCCAGCCCCTCGTCGGGATCGCGCACTCGACCTATTCCGAGCCCGAGTTCATCGTCGAGGGCATCGGGCCGGCGTCCTTCCGCGTGCACTACCTGCTCCTCGGCAACGGCCTCGTCCTCGACCTCTTCATCGCCGAGCTGACGGTTGCCTCGCTCCCCGACGGCGCGACGCCGGGCGAGACGGACGGGATCGCGCCCGGCGAGTTGCTCGGCCGGCGCATCGCCGCGGTCGTCCGCGACGAGACCGGGGCGGTGCTGGTCATTCTCGACGGGGCGATCTTCCTGAAGGACGCCAACGATGGCTTCTACGGCAACCCGCTCCTGGCGGGGCGACTCGAGGAGCACTACACCAAGGCGGAGCGGGTGAGCTTCGTCGATTACTGGACCGACCGACCGGCGTCGCCGGGGCTACCTCTGGCTACACCCTCCTCCGATTTCGGCTCGACACCAGCTTAACGGATTTGTTAACATTCCCGGATGGATTGGGAGATCGTCTACTACAGCGGCGACTTGCAGCGCGCGATCATGGCATTCCCGGCCGGCATCCAGGCCCGGTACATTCACCTCACGCAGCGGATGCTCACCTTCGGGCCGAACCTGGGCATGCCTCATTCCCGTGCGATGGGCAATGCCTTGTTCGAACTGCGGCTCAAGTCCAAGGAAGGGATCGGGCGGGTCTTTTACGGCAACCTGCCGGGCCGGCGGGTCGTGATGCTCCATGCGTTCGTGAAGAAATCGGCGAAGACACCGGCCGAGGAACTGAAGATCGCCCGCGACCGATTGAAGGAGGTCCAGGCCGATGCTGACGCATGAGGAGATGGTGAAACGGATGC
>DASZMJ010000644.1:0-2606 GCA_035551935.1 Isosphaeraceae bacterium | reverse complement strand
CCGCCCCTACGTCGCGGCCGCGGGCCGGCTCGAGAAGATCAAAGGGTTCCAGGACGTCGTCGACGCGATGCGGAGCCTGCCCGGACTCGACCTGCGGATCGCAGGCTCGGGGCAGTACGAAGCCGCGCTCCGCGAACGTGCCGCCGGTCTGCCGAATGTCCTCTTCGAAGGCCGGCTCGACGCCGCCCGAGTGGCCGCCCTTTTCCGCGGAGCGCGGGCCGTCGTGGTCCCGTCACTCGTGTATGAGACATTCGGCTACGTGGTGCTCGAAGCCTTCGCCGAGCGCTCGCCGGTCATCGTCCGCGACCTCGGGGCGTTGCCCGAGCTCGTGGCCGAGAGCGGCGGCGGCCTCGTCTTCAACTCGCCCGAGAGCCTGGTCGACTCGCTCCGGCGCCTCGCGAGCGACGACTCCCTTCGGCGGCGGCTGGGCGAGAACGGCCACCGGACCCGAGAGGGGATCTGGTCCGAGCCGGAACACCTCGACCGCTATTTCGCCTTGATCGACGAGCATCGCCGCCGCCGTCGCCTCCGGATCGATCGCGCACATCCGCATGCACGCCCCGCGAGCCGTCGGCGAGCGAGCGTCGAGCGTTCCCACGACCTCGTCACGCCGCACTGAGCGACTGTTGCACATCGAACCCTCTCCGCTGCCCACGGCCCGCTAACCAGGTGCCGGCAGGGCCGGCCTCCGGAATCCGGTCAAGGGCTGGGGACGAGCTCGGCCTTCGATCAGGAGGTAGCCGGCATCGGCGGGCAGGTCGGAGTAACGGTCGGTGCGGCCTGAGGGCCAAGTGACTTCGACCTCTTCGACGCGCTCGGAGCGGCCGAGGCCGAAATGGAGGCGGGGGTCGGAGGCCGAGAGGTAGCTGCCCCCGCCCAGGCGGTGAGCGACTTGCCGACGGCCGCCCGCGGTCACGGCGACGATGGCACCAACGGCGTCGCGATTCGAGGTGGTTCCCTCGAGCCGAAGGGTGAGCGAATGGCTCCCGCCGGTCCGGTTGTGAAAATAGGCGAGGGGCTGATTCTGGCTGACGATCACGAGATCAAGACGGCCGTCGTTATCGAGGTCGCCGACGGCAAGGCCCCGCCCAAGCCGAGGCACGGCCCAAGGGGCACCGGCGCGGTCCGAGACGTCGGCGAGCCGTCCGTCCGGGCCGCCCATCAGAAGCTGGGTGGGCATCTGATAGGGAATCTCGGGCCGGAGGTCGTTCACGTGCCCGTTCGCCGCCGCAAGGTCGAGCCAGCCGTCGTTGTTGGCGTCGAAGAACGCCGTGCCGAAGCCCAGCACATAACGCGTCGGCAGGGCCAAGCCGACCGCCGCGGTGTGGTCGGCGAAAACGCCCTTGCCGAGGTTGCGATAAAAGGCCATCGATTCATTATATAAATTTGTGACAGCAAGGTCGATCAGGCCGTCGCCGTCGAGGTCGCCACACGCGATCCCCATGCTGGCCTGGTAGCCCCCTTCGGCGTTGCCGGCGACGCCGGCCAGATGGCCGATCTCTTCGAACTTCAGGCCGCCCCGGTTTAAGAACAGATACTTGGCCGTCGTGTCGTTGGCGACGAAGAGGTCGACGCGGTGGTCGCCGTCGAAGTCGGCCGCGACGACGCCAAGGCCTCGCCCATCGTCGTCGACGATCCCTGCCTGCGCGGTCACGTCGGTGAAGCGCCCGCTGTCGTTGCGGAACAGGTGGTCGGGACGGGCCGGCAACTTCCTGGGCTCGCAATACTCGTATTCGCCGGTCCGGCCCGCGCGAACGCAGAGGTCGGGATTGTCGGTATCCCAGACGGCGTAGTGGCAGACATCGAGGTCGAGATCGCCATCGCCGTCGAGGTCGGCGAAGGCGGCCGACGTGGGCCAGTCGCGATCGCCCGAGAGGCCGGCCGCCTCAGTGCGGTCTTCGAAGGTTCCATCTCCCTTGTTGCGCAAGAGCGCGTAGGAGCGCCAGCGGGAGAGGAACAGGTCGGGGCGGCCGTCGCCGTCGTAGTCGCCGACGGTTACACCGAGGCCGTAGCCACGGACAAGGGAGGCGATGCCGGACGAGTCCGTGACGTCCTCGAACGTGCCGTCGCCCTTGTTGTGGAACAGTTTGTCGCCGGCCGGTTTGTTCCGGACAGGCGGAAACGGGCCGCCCTGCACCACGTAGACGTCGAGCCAGCCATCGCCGTCGAAATCGAGCAGGCCCACGCCGCCGCCCACCGTCTCGGGAAGATGATGGAAGCGCGTGGCACCGTTGTCGTAGGTGAAGGCAAGTCCAACGGCCTTCGCGTCATCGACGAACACAGGCATGGCGCCCCCGAACGCGGCCGTTGGGCGGCGCTCGGTCGGGCGTGGGTCGGGGCCGAACTCGGTGAGGAGCCCCGCGATTGTCGGACCGGCGAGCGGCGCGGGTTCCGGTCGTGCGAGGGCCGCGCGGGCGTCTTCCTGGCTGGGGTCCTCTTCGAGGGCGAGGCTCCAGAGGCAGCGGGCATCGAACGGTCGGCTCAAGGTCTCGGCTTGGCGGGCGAGCTCGACGGCGGCGGCAGGGACGTCGGGTTCGAAAAGCCGAACCCAGTAGCGGAAAAAGACCCGGTCAAGCTCACCTTTACGGGCGCGGAGCTGGGCGGCA
>DASZMJ010000643.1:0-2885 GCA_035551935.1 Isosphaeraceae bacterium | reverse complement strand
GGCGACCAGCAGGCCCATCCCCGCCCCGAGTACCCCGATCGCCAGGACGGCGCCGACCTTCCTGTGCCTCACGGCTGGTCCTCCCGGCCCCGTCGGGGCCACCTCCGAGATGTCTAGGCGAGCGCGACCCTCTCTTGGACGTCCCGCCGCCCGTGCTCGTTCCCGACCCCGGACCCGAGCGGGACGCGGTTCCCCCGCCCCGACTTGCACGGTATCCTCTGGAGAGACGGTTCGCGACAGGATTTCTTAGGACAGGATCCGCCCCAGCCTCACCGGGGAGCACCCGCCGCGATGCCCGCGACCGAGTCGAGGCCCCGCTTCTGCCCCCATTGTCGCCGCCCCGGCCGGGTCGATGCGGCCCTCTGCGACGAGTGCGGCGCCACTCTGGCCGACCGCGGCTATTGCTCGATCTGCGAGCGCCACTGGCTCCTCCGGGCCGGCGATCCCTGTCCCAAGCACGACCTCCCGCTCGACGACACCCCGCGCGAGCCCGACGACCCGCCCGTCGTCGCCTCGGACTGGGTCACGGTCGGCACCTATCCCCACCCGCTGGCCGCGGAGGTCGCCCGCCTGCGGCTCGAGGCCGAGGGCATCCCCACCTTCCTCGACGGCGTCCGGATCACCGAGAGCCTCCTCTACGCCGCCACCTTCGGCGGCGTGAAGCTCCAGGTCCCCCGCAACGTCCTGCCCGACGCCCGCGTCCTGCTCAATCAGTCGTGGGCCCCGCCCAAGGAGCCCATCGCCGACGAACTCGAAGACGCCTGGGAGGAGCTCGCCCCCGAGCCCGGCCGCCGTCGTCGGGCCGTAATGCGCGGGATCATCGTCTTCTTCCTGCTGCAACCGCTCGTCACGCTCGCCGTCGTCGGGATCTTGCTCGCCCTGTTCTATTATTGCTCCCGTTGACCGCGAAGGCCGTCGCGTCGCTACGCCGAAACCCTCCCGGACCTCACAGCGGTCAGGGCGCCTACGAGCGAATTGGGCTACGACTTCACCCCTGCGCCGGGCCTGGGCTGATAGGCCAGCCACAACGCGCGGAAGTAGCGCAAGACGCGCTCGGGGTCGGAACTCGGGGGGATCTCGGCGAGGGTGAAACCCTGGTAGTCCTGGGCGGCGAGCAGCGCGAAGAGCTCGCGCCAAGGGTAATGTTCGTCGGTGAGGTCGCGGAGGTGGACCTCATGGACCTTGGGGGCGACGAGTCGGAAATGCTCGGCGATCGTCCCGTCCTTGAGCACGTCGGTCGGGTTCGAATTCCAGCAGGCGAACACGTTCGGATGGTCGGCGTAGGCCATGATCCGGGCGAAGTTCGGCAGGAGCTGTGTGCCGTCGCCGTGGACCTCGACGCGGACCTCGATGCCGAACTTCTGGGCGTCCTCGCCGACCTCGTGGAGGGCGTCGCCGATGCGACGGAGGGTGGCATCGGTGTCGGAGCCGCGGGGGAGGCCGTTGGGCCGGACCTTCACGCCGGGGGCGCCGACGTCGTGGGCGAGCCGGACGTACTCCTTGGTCTCCTCGATGTTCTTGCGGACCACGGCCGGGTCGGTCGATTGGTACTCGAAGGCGCTGCCGAGCCCGGCCAGGGCGACCGGCGACCCTTCGAACCGCTTCTGGACCTCGCGGCGCCGGTTCGGCGACAGCGACACCTCGACCCCGTGCGCGTGGCTGGTGCGCAGCTCGACGCCCTCGAAGTGGAGCGCCTCCAGGCGCTTCAGGATCGTCGGCAGGTCCCAGTCCTTGGCGATGTTGTAGGTGACGATCCCGAGCTGTGTCATCGTCATGACCCCCTTCAAGGTCGGCAACCTCCCCGGAGTTGATAACGCGCCCGACCGCCCGGCGGAAGTCCCCACCACTCGCGGCTTGACAAGCCGGCGCCGGGGCCGCGACAATCCGCCGAAGTGACCCGAAGTCCTCCCGCCTCCGGCCCACCATCGCCCATGCCCCCGACCCGAGCGGCGACCCGGCTGGCCCCCGCGGGCGTCGCGGTGGCGGCGGCCTGCTGCGCACTCTGGGGGGGCAACGCGGTCGCGGTCAAGGAGGCGGTGCCGGCGATCCCGGCGTTCGGCTGCGCGGGCCTGCGGTTCCTCATCAGCCTGCCGATCATCGCGGTGGTCTGCCGGGCGTCGGGGCAGCCGCTCTGGGTCGGCCGCGGGAGGTTGGGACTGCTCGCGGTCCACGCGGCCCTGACGTTCGTCCAGATCGGCACCTTCAACCTCGGCACGAGCCTCGGCCTGGCGGGGCGGTCGTCGGTCTTCATCAACGTCCATCCCCTGGTCGTGGCCCCCTTGGCGTGGCTGCTGCTGGGAGAACGGCTCGGCGGCCGGGCGTTCGCGGGGCTGGCGGCGGCGGCGGTGGGGGTCCTGACCTTGTTAGCGGGAGGGCCCGCGGGGGGGTCGGCCGGCGACGCGATCGTGCTCGGCTCGGGGGTCCTCTTCGGCCTCCAGACGATCGCGCAGAAGAAGACGTTCCCGTTGATCCCGCCCGCCACGCTCCTGCTGACCCAGAGCGTGGCCGCGATCCCGCTGTTCCTCGGCTACAGCGCGGCGTTCGAGGGGTTCGATCGCTACCAGTTCACGCGAGCATCGGTCGCTGGCCTGCTGTACCAGGGCCTGGCGGTCTCGGGGCTCTGCTTCACGACCTGGATGCTCCTCTTGCGGCGGTATCCGGCGGGGCAGCTCGCGGCGGTGGCGTTCCTGACGCCGATCTTCGGCGTGGGCCTGGGCAACCTCGTGCGGGGCGAGCCGTTGACGTGGCCGTTGGTCGTCGGCGGGGCCCTGGTCGGCGTCGGCATCTTCCTCGTCGCCTCGGACCACCGGGCCCTCGTCGTGTCGTCGGTCGAAGGTCCACGGCCGAGCATCGGCCCTCCGGGAAAGAATCCCTCCGGCCGAGTC
>DASZMJ010000642.1:0-11622 GCA_035551935.1 Isosphaeraceae bacterium | reverse complement strand
ATGGGTTCCAGGACACGAGGAGGGAGGCGGGTGGTGACGGCGCGGAGGGCGGAGTTGAGCCATTCCTGGGGCAAGGTGTTGCGGCGATAGAGCCAGACGGACAGGCGGCCGCCGGGCTTGACGCGTCGGGCGACCTCGGCGAAGGCGCGGCGGGGGTCGGGGCTGTGGTGCAGGACGCCGATCGAGAAGGCAAAGTCGAAGGCGGACTCGGCCAGGGGGAGCGAGAGCAAGTCGGCCTGGACGATGGCCGCGTTGGGGAACTCGGCGCAGAGCGCGGCGGCCTTGTCGACGGCGGCGCTGAGGTCGACGCCGACGACTCGGGCGCCGTAGCGGGCGAGCAGGGCCGAGTAGCGGCCGCCGCCGCAGCCGGCGTCGAGCACGAGCCGGCCGGCCAGGTCGCGGGGGTCGAGGCCGGTCTTGACGCGGAAGGTCGCCTCGTCCTCCTCGGGCCGGGCGACGTCGTAGCGGTTCCACTGCCGGCCGAAGCTCGCGACGTAGCCCGAGCCCGGGCCCGCCAGCCTCGGCACGCCGACGACGATCGGCGCGACCGCCCCGCAGCGCGCGCAGGCCAAGGCCGGGCCAGGCCCGTCGGCCTCGGCCAGCGGGCCCCGGCACCGCGGGCACCGCAGGATCTCCAGCAGGTCGGCCGTCGTCTCCATCCCGAAAAGTCTAGCCGACGAGCCGCCTCCCCGTCAGCCCGCGCCGGCCGGTCGCAGCCGTTGGACGCAGGCATGGGTTGATGATTTTCCGCATTACTTTTTCTTCGCAGACCCTTGACACGTGACATGCTCGGGTTTAAACTTCTCATGATTCGAAGGACACCCCGACGTATTGGTGGCCTTCGGTGATCTTCCCGATCGCTGACTCGGCGGCGAGCGGCACGGCGGAATCCGGCATCCTCCACCGAGGCAGGGGCCTTGCCCGTCAGTGATGATGGGCAGGCCCCTGTTTTTTTGCCGACGGCGGGTGAGACATGGGGGGAACGGGCCTCGGGGCGTGGCGCGACCGGGTCGCGCGGCGGGTCGGCCGCTGGAGGGGGTCGGGACTCGGGCCGTCCTGGGTGGTGGCGGTCTCGGGCGGGGGCGACAGCGTCGCCTTGCTCCGGCTGCTGCACGACCTGGCGCCGGGGCTGGGCCTGGCGCTCTCGGTGGCGCACCTGGACCACGGCACGCGCGGGGCGGAGGGGGAGGCCGACGCGCGGTTCGTCGCCGAACTGGCCGGGGAACTGGGGCTCCCGTGCGACCTCGGCCGATGGGCGCCCGTGCGGGCCGGGCACTTCGAGGCCGACGCGCGGCGGGCGCGTTATGGGTGGCTCGCGGCGGTCGCCCGGGATCGCGGGGCGTCGGCGGTGGCCGTCGGCCACACGAGGGATGACCAGGCCGAGACGGTCCTGCACCGCGTCCTCCGCGGCACCGGCCCCCGCGGCCTGGCCGGCATGCCCGCGCGGCGGCCGCTCGACGCGGCGACCTGGCTGGTCCGCCCGCTGCTCGACGTCCCCCGCGCGACCTTGCGCGCCGAGCTGGCCCGGCTCGGCCAGGGCTTCCGCGACGACCCCACCAACCTCGACCAGAGTCGCACCCGCGCCCGCATCCGGCACGACCTCTTGCCCCGGCTCGCCGACGACTACAACCCCCGCGTCGTCGCCGCCCTCGCCCGGCTCGCCCGGCTCGCGGGGCGGGCCGATCGCGGCTGGCGATCGGTCCTGGATTCCCTCTCGAGGACGGCGGTCGTCTCGGCGGGGGCTGGTTCCATCGTCTTCGACCGCGACGCCCTCCGGGCCCTGCCCTCGCACGTCCGCGCCGAGCTGATCCGCCACGCCTGGCGGGCTCGCGACTGGCCCGAGGCGGGCATGGGGCTCGACCGCTGGCTCCGGCTCGCGCGGCTCGGCCGTCGGCCTTCGGGCCGGTACGCCGTCGGCGGCGGGATCGTCGCCGAGTGTTCGGAGCACGAGCTGCGCCTGTCGATGGCGGGCGGGACGGGAGACAGGCACCTCGAAGACTCGGAGCCAGTCCCCGTCCCGCCCGACCCTGTCCCCTTGCCGATCCCCGGCGCCGCCGACTGGCCCGGCGGCCGGGTCGTCGCGACGCTCGACCCGGCCGATCCGGCCGACGAGACGGTCGACCTCGACCGCCTCGCGCCCCCGTTGCTCGTCACCCCCCCCTCCCCCGGCGACCGCCTCGACCCGCTCGGCCTGGGGGGCCATCACCAGGGGCTCGCCGACCTCCTCCGATCCCGACGCGTCCCCCGCGACGCCCGACGCCTCGTGCCCGTCGTCCGCGACGCCGACGGGATCGTCTGGGTCGTCGGCCACCGCCTCGCCCACCGCGCCCGCGTCACCGACGCGACCCGACGCACCCTCGGCCTGCGGTGGGAGGCGGAGGGTGTTGCGGCCGAGGATCGAAGCCCATCGTCGTAGGGCGTGTGCGACACGCCATCCCCCCCGTCGGGCGAATCCGGCGTTGTTGCACACGCCCTGCGACGCCTCCCGCGCCGGGGCCTTCCGGCCCTCGGCGGGGTTGCCGTAAGATGGCGGCGGATTCCGTCCCGAACCGAGCGAACCGATCGAGAAGGCCCGATGACCAAGCCCGACGCTGCCGTTGCCAAGTCGTCGCCGTTGGAGGGCCTCCGGGTCGTGGCGCTGGAGAGCCGGATGGCCGGGCCGTTGGCGGAGATGATCGCCAGGCACGGGGGCGTGGCCGTCGAGGCGCCGGCCTTGCGCGAGGTCCCCCTGGGCGAGAATCCCGCGGCGCTGGAGTTCGCCCGGCGGCTCCTGGCCGGCGCGGTCGACGCGGTCGTCTTCCTGACCGGCGTCGGCGCGCGGTACCTGGCCCAGGAGATCGAGGCCGAGGTCCCCCTCGATGCGTTCCGGGCGGCGCTCGCGAAGGTGAGGATCGTCGCGCGGGGGCCGAAGCCGCAGGCGGTCTTGCGGGAGTGGGGCGTGCCGGTCGCGGTGCCGGTCCCCGAGCCGAACACCTGGCACGAGGTCCTCGCCGCGATCGACGCGAGCGGCCCGATCGCCGGCCTGCGGGTCGCCGTCCAGGAGTACGGCCAGCCGAACCCCGAATTCATCCAGGGCCTCGAGGCCCGAGGCGCCGCCGTGACCCGCGTCCCCGTCTACCGCTGGGCCCTCCCCGACGACACCGCCCCGCTCCGCGCCGCCATCCGCGAGCTCGCCGACGGCCGCGCCGGCGCCGTCCTGTTCACCTCGGCGCAACAGGTCGTCCACCTGCTCCAGGTCGCCGCCGAGCTGGGCGTCGAGCCCGACTTGCGAAAATCCTTGAATGAACGTGTTATCATAGGATCGATCGGGCCGACGACCTCCGAGACGCTCCGGGCCCGGGGCCTGCCGGTCGACATCGTGCCCGAGCACCCGAAGATGGGGCACCTCGTCGCGAGCCTCGCCGCGGGCTGGCGGGCGGTGGGCAAGGCGAGTGCTCGTCGCATCGAAATGCTCCAACCGAAGCCGTTGCCGCCCCCCAACGGCCGGCTGGACGGTGCTCCTTTCTTGAAGGCGTGCCGGCGCGAGCCGGTCGAGGCGACGCCGATCTGGCTGATGCGGCAGGCGGGGCGGTACATGCCCGAGTACCGGGAAGTGCGGTCGAAGGTCGGCTTCCTCGACCTCTGCAAGACCCCCGAGCTCGCCTGCGAGGTCACGGTCACGGCCGCCGAGCGGCTCGGCGTCGACGCGGCCATCCTCTTCGCGGACATCCTGCTGATCCTCGAGCCCCTCGGCTTCGACCTCGAGTTCTCCAAGGGCGAGGGGCCCGTCATCCACAACCCCGTCCGCGAGGCCGCCGACGTCGACCGCGTCCGGCCGTTGGACGACCCCTCCCCTTTGGGTTATGTGTACGAGGCGGTCCGGCAGATCCGGGGCGCCTTGAGCCCGACGCTCCCGTTGATCGGCTTCGCCGGGGCGCCGTTCACGCTGGCCTGCTACGCGATCGAGGGGGGCTCGTCGCGGCACTACGAGACGGCCAAGGCCTTCATGCACCGCGACCCCGGCGCCTGGGACGTGTTGCTCTCCCGGCTCGTCGACGCGACCGCCCTCTACCTCAACGCCCAGGCCGATGCCGGCGCCCAGGTCCTGCAAGTCTTCGATAGCTGGGTCGGCACCCTCGCGCCCGACGACTACCGCCGGTTCGTCCAGCCCCACATGCGCCGACTCTTCGATTCGTTGACCCCCGGCATCCCCACCATCCACTTCGGCACCGACACCGGCTCGTTGCTCGAGCTCCAGCGCGACGCCGGTGGGTCCGTCATCGGCCTCGACTGGCGCGTCGACCTCGGCCCGACCTGGGACCGCCTCGGCCCCGGCGTCGCGGTGCAGGGCAACCTCGACCCCGCCCTGCTCTTCGCCCCCTTCCCCGCGATCGAATCCCAGGCCCGCCGCGTCCTCGACCAGGCCGCCGGCCGCCCCGGCCACGTCTTCAACCTCGGCCACGGCATCCTCCCGGGCACGCCGGTCGATCACGTGCTGAGGCTGATCGACTTCGTGCACGAGTACCGCGGCTGACCCCTCAGGCCGAGTCGTCCGCGGCCCCGTCTTCCTCATCCGATGAGGGCTCGACCCTCGCGAGGAAGGAGATCACGGCATCGTCCATATCACTCTTCGCTCATGCCGGGTTTCGGGGGGACGAGGCGAGAGGGTCGTCCCGGCACGGCTGGCTCCATCCCCCGCAATCCGGATTCGTCATCCTATATCTTCTTGACAGGGGGGACGTAGCAAGTAGGCTTGGATCAAATCGTGCGAGGGATGAGCGTCCGCGACGTGGCGACCCGCGGCGGGTTGAGCGCGAGTGACGATCATCAAGGGAAGCATGCGATGTTCGTTCAGGAGTTGCGGGATCGGCTCGACGAGCAATCGCTTCCGGTGCTCGGTAATGCCGGCATCGGGAACTTCGAGGAACTCTACGCATTGCTCCTCCAGTTCCCTTCCATCGGTCGAGACCCGGCGGTCAGTCTACCGCACTTGAGTTATCTGGCGTCGTCCGCGCTCTCGACTGCGGTCATGAATTCGATTCAGCACAGTGCGGGAATGTCGGTCTCGTTCGCCACGGGCTCGGTGCCGCCGCCGCACAGCCTGATCGGGAACGGTTACATGGAGTCGGCCCCGACCGGTCCGGTGCCGTCGGTCGGTGTCCGCCCGGTCCCGATCTCGCAGCCGATCGCGACACCGGTCCGTGACCAAGGCATGCGGGGCACGTGCGTCGCCCACGCCGTGGTGGCATGCGCCGAAGTGTATTTCGGTCATGGCGACCTCTCCGAGCAGTTCCTCTACTGGGCCGCCAAGACCCACGGCGAAGACCCGTTCCCCAACGACCGCGGGACGTGGTTGCGGTGCGCCCGCAACGCGCTCGTGGCCCACGGGGTATGCGACGAGACGCTCTGGGGATATAATCCGCAGGAGGTGACGGGCAATGAGCCCCAGGGGGTCGTCGGCTCGGAACCCTCGGCGCAGGCGATCGCCGATGCGTCGACCAGGGCGACCGCCGCAGGGGCGTGTGAAGACACGTCGGCTGCCTTGTCCGGCAAGGCCGCCCGGCTCGCCCAAGAGGTGGCCATCGGCCCCGTCGCGGTCGCGATGCCCGTCTTCGAAGATCAGATGTCCCGCGTCATGAACTGGACATGGACCGGGGCGCGCGACTACGGTCATGTCCTCGATCCGACGCCCTTCTCGGTCGTCAAGGGTGGGCATGCCGTCTGCGTCAACGCCTACGAGCCGTCGTCCGCGGCCCCGGGGGGCGGCTGGTTCGTGTTCAAGAATAGTTGGGGCACGGCCCTCTGGAGTTCGGGCGCAAAGAGCCCGCCGGTCGGCCACCCGAACCCCCCGCCGGGCTTCGGCTACCTCTCGGCGGCCTACGTCGATCGGTTCCTCTGGGAGGCGCTCCGGCTCTGATCCGGCGGCCGCGTCGCCGACATCAGCGGACCCCGGCCTCCAATCCCCACGGCGGTCTTACGATGCATCACTTTCAGGTCTCTGTCGATCCGAAGCTGAGCGTCCGCAACCCGGCGTTCGGGGCCCGTGTCGCCGATCAACGGCTGTATGTGCCGGAACGCCTGGCGCGGGTCCTCAAGACGTACGCGCTAGGCGACGATCCCGTGACGATCGCGGGTTTCCTCGTGGAATTTCCGGGCACGGTGGCTACCGATCTCGGATTCGAACCGTCGAATGCCTTCAAGGCCGCCTGGGAACTCATCCAGCTCCTGGATCGGGCCGGGGCCGACGTCTCGTCGCTCAGAAACCATTTCGACATGCCGCCACTGGGCTCACTCCATCCCGCGCTGTTCCGAGAGGAGCCGGAATACTGAGCTGGCCAAGGCAACGGACGGCCGTCGCCGAAGGCGGGCCGCCTCCAACTCGTTGAGGAACGGCCGCCGTCGTCCGTTCATCCGCCTTTTGTCCGACGTCCCTCCCCTTCCCCGAAAGAAATCGTTATCCTGGCCGAAGGACTTCGGTGGGGGACGTTCCGTGGGGGCCGGACGGGGGGCGGGGCCATGGCGCGGCGGAGGGGGGGAGGGATCGGGCTGGGGCCGGTCTTCGCGGTGGAGAGCGTCATCGGGGCGCGGCGTTGGCAGCTCTATGCGACGAGGATGGCCTTCGTCGCGCTGTTGCTGACGGGCCTGACGATCCTGTGGCTGCCGCTGGAGGGGAGGGACATCGGGGTCGGGGAACTGGGTCAGGTCGGGCGGCAATTCTTCCGGATGCTGGTCGGGGTGCAGCTCGCGGTGATCTGCCTGGCGGCGCCGGCGGCGACGGCCGGGGCGATCTGCGTGGACAAGGCGCGGGGGACGTTGCTGCACGTCATGGCGACGGACCTGACCGACCGCGAGGTCGTGCTCGGCAAGCTCGGGGCGCGGCTGGGGCCGATCGTCGGGCTCTTGCTCTGCGGCCTGCCGGTGCTGGCGATCGCCGGCCTGCTCGGCGGCGTCGAGCCGTCGGCGGCGCTCGGGGCGTACCTGCTGACGTTCGGGATGGCCGCGTCGTGCTGCGCCCTGGCCTTGTTCCTCTCGGTCTGGGCCCGCAAGCCGCACCAGGCGCTGCTGGCGACCTACGCGATCGAGGGGCTGGGGCTGGCGCTCTACCCGATCGTCGCCGTCACCGGCGAGTGGTTCGGCGTCGTCGACTCGCTCCCCATGCGGCTCGCCGGTGCCACCAACCCGATCGTCCTGGCGGTGGCGCCCGAGGAGGCCGAGCATCTCCTCGCCCGGTGGACGACGCCGGGGAGCCTCCTGGGCGACTGGCTCACCTTCACCCTCCAGGTGTCGGTGGCCGCGGCCTTGCTCGTCGCGGCGGCGGCCTTGATGTTCCTGGCGTCGCGGCGGCTCCGGCCGGTGGTGCTGTCGCAGGCGCATCGGCCGGCGAAGCGGGAGAAGCCGGGGCTCGCGGCGAAGGTCGTCCGATACCTGCCCGGCCCGCCGCTGGACGGCAACCCGGTCCTCTGGCGCGAGTGGCACCGCAAGCGGCCGTCGAAGTGGACGGGCCGGTTCTGGACGTTGTACGCCATCCTCTCGACCCTGGCGAGCCTGTGGGTGCTCGCCGGGTATTACGTCTTCCCGGCCTTCTTCGGCAGCCCGATCTACGGGGTGCCGGCGGAGGCGGCCCAGGTCAACGCCTGGAACGTCACGATCGGCCTCCTGCTGCTGAGCGTCTCGGCCGCGACGGCGCTGGCCGAGGAGCGCGACCGGGGGAGCCTCGACGTGATCCTGGCGACCCCGTTGCCGACCGGCGCGATCGTCTGGGGCAAGTGGCTGGGCGCCTTCGCGATGGTCCCCCGCCTGGCGATCCTGCCGGCCTGGGTCGCCGGCGGCCTGGCGATGGTCAGCGGCAGCGGCATCGCCTTCTTCCTGATGGTCGCCCTCGTGCTCGCCCAGGCCGCGGCGATCACCAGCCTCGGCCTGCTGATCGCGACCTGGGTCTCGCGGTTGGGCCGGGCCGTCGCGTGGAGCGTCACGGCCTACCTCGGCCTGGCCGCGGGGGCGATCGTCGTCATGGTCCCGCTGCAAATCTTCTGGAACGCGTACGGCCCCGGCTACGGCCGATCCGACTGGTGGGACGGCGTCCTGCTGTCCAGCCCGTACTTCGGCGTCGCGGCCCTGACGCAGCAGGCCGGAAACCTCTGGCAGGACCCGTGGTACCTGTCCACTCCCGGGGGTCACATGGAGTCGCTCTACGCCTGGTCCCTGTTCTGGGTCCTCGCCTACTCCGCCCTCGCCGGCTTGCTCGCCCTGCTCGCCCGCGCCAGCTTCGACCGCAAGCTCGGCCGCGTCCCCGAGGCCCCGCGCACGCCCCGGCCCGCCCCGGTCCTGGCGGCGGCGACCGCGGGGTGAGGACGCATCGGAGACGGGATTTGGCTTGCCTCCTCGGGCGATCCGGGCAATGCTGAACGGGTGGTCCGATCAACTCAGGGGAGGTCGCGATGTCGGAGACATTGGAAGCCCTGAAGTCTCGCCTGGAGATCCTGCCGAGCCGTGACCGCGCCGAACTCGCGGAGTTCCTGCTCGACTCGCTCGATGCCGCCGACGCCGACGCCGACGCCGACGCCGACGCCGCCTGGGACGACGAGCTCACTCGTCGCGTCGCCGAGATCCGGGCCGGCGGCCTGGCCGGCAAGCCGGCCGATCAAGTCTTCGACGAGCTGCGCGCGAGGTTCTCGTGAAGCCGGCCCGTTTCCACCCCCGAGGCCGAGGCCGAGTTGACCGCCGCCATCGCCTACTACGAAGGCCAAAGGGCCGGTCTCGGCACCTCTCTTCTCAAGGCCGTGGAAGCCGCGGTCGGCCTGATACGGCAGAACCCGGCGATGTTCCCCGCGCGGGTTGCGGACGATCTGCGCAAGTGCCCGGTCCGACGCTTCCCATACGCCGTCCACTACCTCGAGCTGGACGATGAGGTCTGGATCGCGGCCGTCGCCCATCAGAGTCGGAGGCCGGAATACTGGAAGGGCCGCTCCCCGTCGTAGGGGAGATGGGACGAGCGCTCAACGAGCCTTCGATCCGTCGAGGAGCGAAGGGCGCGGAGCCCTCGGGGTGATCCCGGCCTCGCGGGGAAGGTCGTCCCAGAGGCCGGAGAGCACCGACCGGGACGTGCGGGGCGAGGCGGCGTAGACGCGGGCGGAGAGGGTCTCGCGGAGGGTCGCGATCCGATCGGGGGAGAGGCGGCCGGAGGAGGAGACCTCGACGAGCAGGGCCTCGGTGGCGACGACGGCGTCGAGCCACTCGGCGCGATCGACCCCCTCGGGCGCCGCGGCGGCCAGCGGGGCGACGGCCGAGGCGAGCACGAGCGGCCCCCCCGGCCGCGACCGCGCCACGATCGGCCCGGCGCGGCGGCCGAGGTCGGCCCAGAGGCGGAGCAAGTCGGTCGGCGCCGTCTCGGGCCGGCTCGCCGACACCCGGCCGGCGACGTCGTCGGCCAGCGCGTCCATCCCGCCCTTCTCCATCGCACCCGAGCCGACGACGGCCACGAGCAACGCCCTCGACGCGCCCACCGCCTCGCGCCAGGCCGCCGGCCCGATCCCCGGCGGCTCGACCCGCTCCCACGGCCCGATCGCCGCCTCCACCCGCCTCGCCCCGTACGACGCCCGGTCCAACTGCCGCGCCTTCCACCCCCGGAACGCCAGCGCCAAGGCCCCCCAGAGCACCAGCACCCCCAGCAAGGCCCCCAGCACCACCCGCCGGCCCTTGAACCTCGGCCCCAAGACGTCGAACCCCCCCGCACCCGCCCACGCGTCCACCCGCACCCGCCGCACCCGGCCGCCATCGGGGGTCTGCATCGGAGATGTCCTCGGTCGAGGAGAAGAGGAATCCGTCCGCAGATGACGCAGAGAATTCAAAAAATAAAAATTCATAGAATGAATCTTTCTTCTTCATCGGCGTCCATCGGCGTCATCTGCGGCGGAATCCCCTCCCAGCCCCACCTTGCGGCCCAGCGTCCGCACATCGTCGCGGCCTTCGGGCACGACGAGATATCCCGCGGCGTAGGCGAGGCAGCCGACGGCGAGGTTGGCGACGAGCGTCGAGGCGCCGGCGGCGGGGACGAGCCGGCCGAAGGCGAGGGTGGTTGCAATCAAGGCCACGGCGCCGGAGAGCGGGGCGCCGAGCGAGCGGGCGAGGAAGGTGGAGGGGCGGACGTGGAGGACCCGGAAGGCGTAGAGGCCGGGGCCCAGCAGGTTCGAGACGAGCGTCGTCAGCACCGTGCCCCAGATCACCCCGGGCATGCCGATCCAGGCCGTCAGGAGGCAGCTCAACGGCAGGTTCACCAGCGAGCCCCCGATCGCCCAGAGCGCGATCGGCCGGACCCGGCCGACGCCGATGGCCATCTGGACGTGGACCGAGATGATCAGCGGCAAGGTCGCCACCAGGAACAGCCGGAGCAGGCCCGCGTGCTCGCCGTAGCGGCCGACCCAGACGAGCAGGAACGGCCGCGCCTCGATCGCCGCGAGCAAGGCCACCGGCAAGAGCAGGCCGATGAGCAGCCTCGGGCCGTCGTACTTGATCCGTTCGAGGGCCTTCTCGTCGCGCGCCGCGGCGAGGCTGGCGACGGCGGGCATGACCATGTACGAGAGCATCCAGCCGCACTGGCGGATCTGGAGGAAGGGCTTGCTCACGACGTCGTAGACGGTCGTCGCCGGGCCCGGGTCGCGGAGCATGAAGCCGAGGATCGTCTTGTCGAGCCGATCGGCCAGCACCACGCTGAGTTGGATCAAGAAGACGTACCAGCTCAACGTCGCCAGGGCCCGGAAGTCGGCCCGGCTCGCCCAACCCGGGCGCGGCAGGTAGCCCAGCTCGCGCACGACGATCCGCAGGGCCGGCCCGAGCGACAGGGCGACCTGGGCGATCGTCTGCACCACGACGATCGCGAAGAAGTTCACCTTCAGGGCGATCCCCGCGATCAGGATCGCGAACCGCGCGCAGACGACCGCCAGCTCGAACCGGGGGATGACCTCGTACCGCCGCGCCGCCTGGAGCACCGCCGCGACGACCGTCGACAGCCCGAAGCACGGGGCCGTGAGCGCCTGGAGCCAGAGCAGTTGCACGATCAGCCGATACGAGGCCCCGTGGTAGTCGGTGTGCGGCAATGCGAGGTACGCGATCCCCAGCAGGGCCGCGGCCTGGACGACCGCGACGCCCGCGTAGAAGACCAGGCCGCAGGCGACGGCCCGGTCGACGCCGCGACGATCGCCCCGGGTCCAGGCGTCGGCCACCTGGCGCTGGAGGGCGGAGCTCATCCCGAACTCGAGGACGAACTGGAGGAACCCGAAGCCCCACGCGAAGTTGTACGCGCCGTTGGCGTCGTCGCCGACGTAGCCGATGATCAGCGGCACGCTCCAGAGGACGAAGACCGCCTGGAGCGGCGTGCGCAGCGCGAGCCAGAAGGTCCCCTTGAGCAACCGGCCGAGCACCGGCGGCAACGGCTTCGGGGTCGGCGATTCGGGCGATTCGGGCGTCGTCGCGGCGGTCGCGGTCATCGTCGGGCATCCTGCGCGGTCGTTCCTGGTCCGTCCCGATCCCATCATAGCCGCCGTCGCCGGGCCGTCCCATCCCAGCTCCGCTCGCGGAGTCTCGTCAGGGCAGGGCTCGCCCTGCCGCTTCCGTCCCGAGGTGGAAGCGGCAGGGCGAGCCCTGCCC
>DASZMJ010000641.1:0-4538 GCA_035551935.1 Isosphaeraceae bacterium | reverse complement strand
GATGGGCCAGGTCGTCGGCGCGACCAACCGCAAGGGGGAGCAGCCGACCGAGAAGCCCTTGCGTCCCGAGGACGTGATCCATACCGTCTATCATGTCCTCGGCATCGACCCGCGGCACGACTTCCCCAACGACTCCGGCCGCCCGATGCCCGTCCTCAACCAGGGCCGCCCGATCGCCGACCTGATCTGACCCCGGCGCCCTCTCGCCGGAGACCCCCGCTCGTGCCGACCCGCCGTATCACGTCCGTCCTAGTGGCTTTCGCTCTCAACCTCGGTCTGGTTTCCACGGGCCTGGCGCAGTCTCCGCGCCCCCAGCCGAAGCTCCTCCACGTATTCCCTGCGGGCGGACGCGCGGGCTCGACCGTCGAGGTCACGCTTGGCGGCGACGCGCTCGACGCGGCCGACGGCCTCTGGTTCAGCCACGTGGGGATCAAGGCCGAGCGGGTCACGGGCAAGCCGAAAACCTTCAAGGTCGCGATCGCGCCCGCCACGCCCCTCGGCGCCCACGACGCCCGCGCCCTCACGCCCGACGGCCTGAGCAATCCGCGCACGTTCGTCGTCGGCACGCTGCCCGAGTCCTCGGAGTCCGAGCCGAACGGCACGCCGGACGCGGCCAAGCCGATCGGTCTCAACTCCGTCGCCAACGGCGCCACCGCCGCGGCCGACGTCGACTGCTTCGCACTCCGGGGGAAAAAAGGCCAGCGTCTCTTCGTCGGCGTCGCGGCCGAGCGGATCGACAGCCCGCTCGACGCGACCGTCCGCGTCCTCGACGCCCGGGGCGCCGAGCTCGCCGAGTCGCGCGACGCCTTCGGCGCCGACCCGTTCGTCGACGTCACCCTGCCCGCCGACGGCCGCTACGTCATCAAGGTCCACGACGTCACCTACGCCGGCTCGGCCGATCACGTCTACCGACTGACCGTGCGGGACGGACCCACGCTCGACGTCGCCATGCCCCCCATCGCCGCCCCGAGCCGACTGGCCGACCTGACCCTCCTCGGCCGCAACCTGAGGGCGCGACGCGTGCCCACGCACTCCGGCCCGGACGCGCTCGACACCGCAGCGTGGCTGGGCCTGCCAGACTTCCGCGCGGCGCCCGAACTGCCCGTCAACGCCTTCGGCACGGCCGCGGCCATGAGGGCATTCCCCCTCAGGGTCGGGAGTGGAGCGAATCCGTCGAATCCCGTGCTCGTCGCCGAGGCGGGCGAGCCGATCTCCGTCGAACGCGAGCCGAACGGATTCGACGCGCCGCAGGCGGTGTCGCCCCCCTGCTCCGTCGGCGGGAACTTCGAACGGCGGGGCGATATCGACGCCTACCGATTCGCGGCGAAGAAGGGCGAAGCCTGGCGGATCGAGGCGATCGCCGAGGGGATCGGCTCGCAGGCCGACCCGACGCTGGTCGTCCAGCGCGTCCGCGAGTCGGGCGAGCCCGAGGATCTCGTCGCCGCCGACGACACGGCCGACCCGGGGCTCGCCCCGCGGTTCAATCTCGCCACCGTCGATGCCAATCTCCGCTGGTCGGCGCCGGCCGACGGGACGTACCAGATCCTCCTCGCCGACGTCGCCTCCTCGAGCCGCGGCGACGCTCGCCTGACTTATCGCCTGACGATCCGTCGCGATCGCCCCGACTTCCGCCTCTTCCTCGTCCCGACCGCGATCAACGCCCTGGACGCCACGACCGTCCGCAAAGGCGGACGCGCCGGGGCGGTCGTACTGGCGTGGCGGATCGACGGATTTGTCGGCCCGATCCTTGTGCGTGCGGAGGGCTTGCCCCCGGGGGTCCGGTGTGACCCGGTCGTCATCCCGGGCGGCGCGATTTCGGCGCCGATCATCCTCGAAGCCGACGCCTCGGCGAAACCCGCGGTCGGCGTGCTCCGGCTCGTGGGCCGGGACGGATCGGTGAACCCTGCGGGCTTCTGGGCCGAGATGGCGCCAGGCTCGGACGATGGCCGACTTCGCGAGGCGATCCCAGGCTCGATCCTCCGCCCCCCGCCGAAGATCCAGGGGACGGCGGTCAAGGTCACGCCCGCGCGGGCCACGCGCGGGTTCGCCGTCGCGGTCCGCGAGGGGGCGCCCTTCCTGCTCACGGCCCGTCCCCGGCGGACGGTCGTTGCTCAGGGACAATCCGTCGAGCTGGACGTCACGGTCAAGTCCGGAGCCGGCTTCGACGATGCGATCGCCATCACGGCCTGGGAACCGCCCGCCGGGATGCCGGCTCCGACCTCATCGATCGCCAAGGGGGCGACTTCCGCCCATATCTACTGGCCCGTGCCGAAGGGGCTGGCCCCGGGCGATTACACGCTCGTCCTCAAGGGCAGCGGTAGCTATCAGCCTGATCCGAAAGCGAAGACGAAGTTCAAGGTCGATGAGCCGAGCAATCCCATGGTCGTGACCATCCGCCCCGCGCCGGTGGCGTTGACGATCACGTCGAAGCCAGCAACGATCAAGGTGGGCGCTTCGGCCGAGATTGAGGTCAAGGTCGACCGGCAGGGCAAGTTCGCCGGGCCGGTGACTCTCGCGTTCGACGCGCCGGGTTCCGCGAAGCTCCGGGCGGGACGGATGACGGTCCCTCCGGGGACACAGGCAGTGAAGCTGACGGTGTCGTCGTCGAAGGACTCGCCGATCGGCACGGTCGCCGGGGCGACGTTCCGCGCCGAGGCGGTCGTCGACGGCCTCACAGTCCAGGTCGCCGTCCCGCTGCCCCTGACGATCGCCAGGCCCTGAGCCGAGGAATGCCGATGAGTCTCGCCCCCGTCTTGCTGGTCGCCCTGCTCGGGCTCGCCAACGACGCCCCGAAGCCCATCGCGGTGAAGGCCCCGACGCGGTCGAGCCCGGCGAGCTATGCGAGGGACATCGCCGACGTGCTCGACGCCAAGTGCGCGGGGTGCCACGGGTCGGCGCTGGCGGAGAACAAGCTGAATCTCGAGACGGTTGCCGGGATGCTCAAGGGCGGCAAGCGGGGCCCGGCGCTCATGCCGGGGAAGGCCGACGAGAGCCTCCTCTTCAAGATGGCCGCTCACCGGGTCGCGCCCGCGATGCCCCCCGAGAAGAAGAAGGACCTGCCGCCCCTGACCCCCGAGGAGTTGGGCCTGCTCAAGCAATGGATCGACGGCGGCGCCAGGGATGACTCCGACGTCTCGCCCGCCCCCGCGAAGCCGCCCGAACTCGGCTCGCTGCCGCCCGGCGTCCACCCGATCAACGCCCTCGATCTCACACCGGACGGCCGCGTCGTCGCCTCGGGACGGGCCAACGTGGTTGAGGTCTTCGACGTCGACACCGGTGCGGCGATCATCAGCCTGGGCGGCCACCGCGACCTGATCCAGTCGGTACGCTTCACACCGGATGCGAAGAGGCTCGCCGCGGGCAGCTTCGGCGTCGTGACCCTCTGGGATTGTCCCTCGGCGACCCTGCGAACGACCTTCGCCGGCTCGCGCGGGCCGATCAAGGCAATGGTCGCCACGCGAGACGGCAAAACATTGATCACCGGCGGCGCCGAGAAGGCCATCCGGTTCTGGAACACGGCGGATGGGAAGACGTCCAAGACGGTGGATTTCCCCGCCGGCACCGAGGCCCTGGCCCTGTCGCCCGACGAGTCGCTCCTGGCCGCGGCCGGTTCTGACTTTGTCGTCCGCGTCCTCAACGTCGCCGATGGCAACGAGGTTCACACGCTCAAGGGGCACACGGCGGCCATCACCTCGGTCGCCTTCCTGGCCGACGGCAAGTCGGTCGTTACGGTCGGGGACGACCTCGCGGCCCGCGTCTGGGGCCTTCCCGGGAAGCCCGGCGAGGCCGTCGCGCCGCGGACGATCCCGACCCCTTCCCTCGCGGGCCTCGCCGCCCTGCCGGGGGGCAAGCTCCTACTGGTCGGCAGCGGGGACGCGGCGGTCCGACTGGTCGACCTGGCCGATGGCAAGGAGGAACGCTCGTTCCCCTACGAAGGGAAGTTGGGCCGGGCGGTAGCCCTCGCGCCGGATGCGAAGACGGTGTTGATCGGCGCGCAGGACGGTTCGGCGCGGACCTACGACCTGGCGACGGGCCGGCTCGGCACGACGTTCGGGCCGCTCGGGGAGCCGATCCGGGCCGTCGCCTTCAGCCCGAAGGGGGACCGCGTACTGACGGCCGGGACCGCCGGCGCGGTGGAGGTCTGGGAGGCGACCACCGGCCGGGCCGTGATCGCCTTCGATCACTCGCCGCCGCCGCAAGTGACGTGGTACCGTACGTCGAGGCCCCATCCGGCCTTCTTCCTCGGCGACGGCCGGGTCGCTTCGGCCTTCGAGATGTCGGCCCGAATCTGGTCCTTCGAAGGATCGTGGTCCGACGCGCGGACCTTCGGCCCGCACGTCTTCCGCGTCCTGGCGATCGACTTCAGCCCCGACGGCAAGCTCATGGCCACGGGCGGCGGCGAGCCGTCGCGGTCGGGCGAGGTGAAGGTCTGGGACGTGGCCTCGGGCAAGCTCGTGCGGAGCCTGGAGAACCTGCACTCCGACACCGTCTTTGCCCTGCGGTTCAGCCCCGACGGGACGAAGCTCGCCTCGGCCTCG
>DASZMJ010000640.1:0-2136 GCA_035551935.1 Isosphaeraceae bacterium | reverse complement strand
TTCAGCCCGGTGTAGTTCTGGAGGTAGGTGATCGCCTCCTCCAGGGTCTGGTTCTGCATGTTGACGTTGATCGTCTCGCGGAGCTTCTTCTCGATGTTGAGCGTCGAGGGGTCCTTCCTCGGCTCGAGGTTGGCGAACAGCGCCTGCCGGGACCCCATCAGGTCCTTGTAGTCCTTGGTGTAGGTGATGCCCCGGGTGTTCAGCAGGGGGTCGACGACGGCCGCGCGGTCGACCGCGTGCATCTGCTCGAGGAAGCTCTCCTCCTTGGCCTTCTTGTCGTCGACGCTCTGCGTGTAGTGCCGCTCGATGTTCGCCTTGTAG
Source organism: Isosphaeraceae bacterium (assembly GCA_035551935.1). Taxonomy (GTDB): domain Bacteria; phylum Planctomycetota; class Planctomycetia; order Isosphaerales; family Isosphaeraceae; genus DASZMJ01. The sequence continues at coordinate 1,815 of DASZMJ010000640.1, read as the reverse complement.
ACGAGCATCTGCGGGCCGACCTCGTTGGGGTCGATCTCCTGGGCCCGCTTGGCCAGGGTCTCGGCCTCGGCGAGCTTGCCGTTGGCGTAGGCCTCCTGGGCCTGCGTCATCAGCGCGACGATCTGGGCCTTCTTGGCCTTGTCGGCCTCGAGGATCCGCAGCTTCTTCGACTCGATCTCCTCCTTGACCTTCTTGTCCTTGATCTTGACGTCGAAGACCAGCTTCTCCTTCTTGGCCAGCTCGATGGCGACCTCGAGCCGCCGGGTCATCGTGCGGGCGACGGTCGGGGGCAGGTCCTTCGCCTTGACGGCCGCGAGGCCCTCGTTGAGGATCGCGATCGCCTTCTCAGGGTCGGTCTCGAGCCAGCGCCGCGACTCGGCGACCTTGGCGCCGACCTCGGCGTTGATCCGCTGGGCCTCGAGGGCCTGGGCGTCATTCAGCGAGTCGGCGGCGATCGCCTTGCCCTTCGACTTCGAGTCCTTGGGCAGGCGGTCGAGCAGGTCGTCGACCTTCTTCCGCATCCCCTCGTCGAGGCCGGCGCCCGAGGCCTGGACCTCGGCGAGCAGGGCGCGGGCCCGCTCGGTCTCGCCCTTGCGGATGGCGCCAAGGGCGGTCTCGTAGACGCTCAACGCCCCGCCTTGCTCGGCGAGGGCGATGGCGGCGATCAGCTCGTCGGCCTGGGCGTCGGAGCCGGTGCCGGCGGCCTTGGCGTCCTCGGCCATCTTCTTGGCGATCGGGTACTTGCCCTGGGCGAAGAGGGCCTTGGCCTCCGCGAGCAGCTCGGCGCCGCGGTCGGCGGCCGGCGCCGGCACGGCGGGATCGGCGGGGACGGGCGGGGTGGCCGCGGCCTGGGCCGGCGGCTCGGGCAGGGGAAGGGCCTCGGCCGGCGGCGGCTCGACGGCCACCAGGGCCGGGGGCTGGACGGGGACGGGGGCCCCGGTCGTGCCGTCGACCTGGCGGACGGCCGGGTCGGCCTTCGGCTCGGCGGCCCTCGCCTCGGCGGCGCGGGCCCGCTCGGCCTCGGCGAACTTCGCCGCGGCCGCCTGGGTCTGGTTCCTGGCCAGCAGATCGTTCGCCTCGCGCTCGGTGCGGGCGGCGACCGACTCGGCGGCCGGCGGAGCCACCAGCGATCCGCCCTGCGGCTTACGCTGCTTGGCCATGGCGATGTCGTGGAGGACCGACTCGGCCCGGTCGGCCGTCAGCGACGGCACGATATTGAGCCGGAGCGCCTCGCGGGCCTTCGTCTCGGCCTTGTCGAGCCGACCCGCCGCCAGCAAGGCGCGGGACTGCTGGACCGCGGCGTCATACACGACCTGGCTGGCCTGGCCCCGCGGCGAGCTGTTGCGGAGCTGCTCGCGCCTCCGGAGGGCCCGGGCGGCGTTGCCCAGCTTCGTCGGGTTGTCCTCGAGCATGCCGTAGGCGAGGTTCCAGGAGTTGACCTCCAGGGAGATCGCCTCCGCCTGCTCGAACTGGCCGGCGGACAGGAGGGCGCGGCCCTCCTTGATCTTGGCCTGGGCGGCGCGGCGGTTGTGCGGGGCGCCCGGGGCGGCCGACGAGGCGGCCATCTTCGGCCGGGCCCTGGCGATCGACTCGCGGACCTTGGCCGGCGTGTCGTCGAAGAGGCCCCACTTCACGCCGAGCGAGTCGGCCTTCGCGACGAGCTGGTCGGCCTCGTCGTAGTGGCCGAGCTTGCCCTGCTCGCGGGCCGTGGCCAGCAGCCAGCGCGCCTGCTGCTTGGCGTCGATGGTGCCGAGCCTCGGGCCGGGGTCGCCGACCGGGTTGGCCTGCATGACGTTCGGGACGGCCACCGGGCCG
>DASZMJ010000639.1:0-2701 GCA_035551935.1 Isosphaeraceae bacterium | reverse complement strand
CATCGTCAGTCAGCTCCTCGGGCATGCCCTTGTTGACGTTGACGTTGACGTTGACGTTGCCATTGGGAGAAACCTCGGCCAGCACCTGGCGCGCGGCGGCCTTGGGGTCGAACCGGGGGCGCTCGGCGTGCGGGCCGGCGGCGAGCACCCCCTTGAGGATCGCGCCGGTGAGGCTCGCCTTCGCCTCGGCGACCCGCTCGGGGGGCCCGGCCGCGACGACGTGGCCCCCCTCGTGCCCGGCCTCGGGGCCGAGGTCGATGACCCAGTCGGCGGTCTTGATCACCTCGAGGTTGTGCTCGATGATCACCACCGTGTTGCCCAGGTCGGCCAGGCGGTGGACGACCGCCAGGAGCTTGCGGACGTCGTCCATGTGCAGGCCGGTGGTCGGCTCGTCGAGGACGTAGAGCGTCCGGCCCGTGTCGGGCCGCGACAGCTCGGCGGCGAGCTTGACGCGCTGCGCCTCGCCGCCGGAGAGCGTCGGCGCGGCCTGCCCGAGCGGGATGTAGCCGAGCCCGACGTCGTGCAAGGTCTGCAGGACGCGGCGGATCTTGGGGACGCCGGCGAACAGCTCGAGCGCGGCCTCCACCGTCATGGAGAGCACGTCGGCGATCGTCCGGCCCCGGAACTTCACCGCCAGGGTCTCGGGCGTGTAGCGGGTGCCGCCGCACGCCTCGCACGTGACCCAGACGTCGGGCAGGAAGTGCATCTCGATCCGCTTCTGCCCCGCCCCCTCGCACGCCTCGCAGCGCCCGCCTGGCTGGTTGAAGCTGAACCGTCGGGGGGTGTAGCCGCGCACCTTCGCCTCGGGCAGCTTCGCGAAGAGCTCGCGGACCAGGTCGAACACCCCCGAATACGTGCCCGGCGTCGAGGTCGGCGTGCTCCCCAGCGGCGTCTGGTCGACGCTGATGACCTTGTCGATCCGGTCCATCCCCTCGATCGCGTCGTGCGCGCCGGGCGTCACCTGCGCCCGGTGCAAAGAACGCGCGGCGGCCTTCCACAAGATATCCTCGACGAGCGTGCTCTTGCCCGAGCCGCTGACGCCCGTCACGACGTTGACCACGCCGAGCGGGAAGGCGACGTCGAGGTCCTTGAGGTTGTGGTGCCGCGCCCCGCGGACGACCAGGGCCGGGCCGCCGGCCGGCACCGGGCGGCGGTTGGTCGGGACCGGGATCGCGGCCTTGCCGCAAAGGTACTGGCCGGTGAGCGACTTCTTGCTGGCCCTGACCTTCGACGGGGGCCCGGCGGCCGTGACCTGGCCACCCCCCGAGCCCGAGCCCGGCCCGAAATCGACGAGGTGGTCGGCGGCCTCGATCACCTCGCGGTCGTGCTCGACCAGGACCAGGGTGTTGCCCAGGTCGCGGAGGTGCTTCAAGGCCGCCAGGAGCCGAGCGTTGTCGCGCGGGTGCAGGCCGATGGTCGGCTCGTCGAGGACGTAGAGCACCCCCGTCAAGCCGCTGCCGATCTGGCTCGCCAGCCGGATCCGCTGGCTCTCGCCCCCCGAGAGCGTCGGCGTGCCGCGGGCCAGCGACAGGTAATCGAGCCCGACGTCGACCAGGAACTTCAGGCGGTCGCGGACCTCCCGGATCAGGTCGCCGGCGATGTGCCGCTCGTCGCCGCCGAGCTTCAGCCCCTTGAAGAAGGCGTGGGCCCGGCCCAGCGGCCACTGGCCGATCTGGTCGAGCGTGAAGTCGCGGAACCGGACGGCGGCGGAGTCGTCGCGGAGCCGCGCCCCCATGCACGACGCGCAGGGGACGTCGTCGACCATCCCCTGGAGCTTGTGGCGATAGAGGAACGAGACCCGCGCGGCCTCCTCGATCGCCGGGAAGAGCCCCTTGTACTGGAACGAGAACGCGGGCTGGCCCTCGCCCGCGGGGACGGCGAACCAGGCCTCGCCCGTGCCGTGGAGGATCGCGCGGCGGTGCCGGCCCTCGAGCTCGTCGAACGGCGTGTCGAGGCCGATCCCCTGCGCCTCGGCCATCGCGGCGATCAATCGCCCGAACGGCCGGTTCTCGGCGAAGTCGGGCCAGACGGCGACCGCGCCCTCGCGGAGGCTCTTGCGGCCGTCGGGGACGAGCACGGCGGGGTTGGCCCCGTGCTGCGTGCCGAGCCCTTCGCAGACCGGGCACCAGCCGAGCGGGCTGTTGAACGAGAAGTGGTGCGGGGACAGCTCCTCGAAGCTCCGGCCGCAGCCGTCGCAACTCCGGTGCTGGCTGTAACGGTCGACGTGCCAGTGCGCCTCGTCCTTCTCCTCCTCGACCCGCGCGACGAGCACGACCCCCTTGCCCAGGTCGAGCGCCGACTCGACCGAGTCGGCCAGGCGCGAGCGGGTGGATCGGCGGATGACCGCGCGGTCGACGACGACCTCGACCCGGTGCTTGCGGCGGTGGCTCAGCTTGGGCGGGGCGTCGAGGCTGACCGACTGGCCGTCGACCCGGACCCGGGTGAACCCCGAGCCGCGGAGCTCGTCCCAGAGCGTCTCGTACGTCTCGCCGTCGCGCCGCTCGATCGGGGCCATGACGTAGGCGCGGGCCCCGTCCCCCAGGTGGAGCACCTTCTCGACGATCTCGTCGGCCGTCTGGGTGCCGATCGCCCGGCCGCAGGTCGGGCAGTAGGGCTGCCCCAGCCGCGCGAACAGGATCCGGAGGTAGTCGTGGATCTCGGTCACCGTCCCCACGGTCGATCGCGGGCTCTTGCTCGTCGT
>DASZMJ010000638.1:0-2813 GCA_035551935.1 Isosphaeraceae bacterium | reverse complement strand
GCACGCGTCGCCCGTCCCTTCTTCGTAGCAGGCACGCTCCGCGTGCCGTCCGCCGACACACTACAAAGTGGATGAGGGGCGGACGGCACGCGGAGCGTGCCTGCTACGAAGAAGGGACGGGCGACGGCGCCGGCGCCCCGGGGCGGGCGATGAGCATGGGGATGTCGAGGTGGTGGCGGACGGTGTCGACGGTCTGGCCGAAGAGGAGGTCGCGGACGAGGCCGTGGCCGTGGGAGCCGACGACCAAGAGATCCACGGGCGAGCGCCTCAGGTAGTGGACGAGCTGGCCGGCGCGGTCGGGGCCGTAGAGGAGGACGGGCTCGGCGCGATAGCCCTTGGTGTCGAGCACGCGGGCGAGCTCGGCGAGGTAGCGGGCGTCGGCGTCGGTCTCGCGGTCGGCGGTCTCGGCGCCGTAGACGCGGGTCATCGGCGTGTCCACGACGTGCAAGAGCACCAGCCGCGTCTGCCCCGGCTGGGCGAGGCCGAGGGCGCGGTTGAGGATCTCGGCGTCGGCCGGGTTGTGCTCGAGCGCCACGCCGATCCGCGGCAACGAGTGCGGCCGCAAGGCGTCGGCCCAGTCCAGCTCGACGCTCGGCGCCGGCTTCCAGGGCGGCGCGGGCCGGACCCACGGCTTGATCGCGACCCAGGCCAGGAGGCCCGCCGCCGCCGCGACGGTCCCGTACAACGACCCGCCCACCGCCCACGCCAGCGGCAACGGGCCGACCGACCGACCCGACCCCCTCGCCAATCCCACCCAGTCGCCCACCTGCTTGAGCACGAGCCAGACGTCCAGGCCGATGATGATCGCCGCCGCCAGCCAGGCCAGGGCGCGCACCCAGGGGGGGTTGGCGAACTCGCCCATGTTGCGGCGGTCGGACGTGAAGTGGATCAGGGGCACGACCGCGAACGCCAGTTGCAGGCTGAGGATCACCTGGCTCAGCTCGAGCAGGAACTGCATCTGATGCTCGCCCGCCACCGCGATCACCACCACCGCCGGCACCAGCGCGATCAGCCTCGTCAACAGCCGCCGCAGCCACGGGGCGATCTTCAAATGAAGATAGCCTTCCATCACGATCTGCCCGGCCAGCGTCCCCGTCAAGGTCGAGCTCTGCCCGGCGCAGAGCAAGGCCAGGCCGAACAGGATCGGCGCGAACCGGCCGAGGAACCTCGGCAGGAGCTCGTGCGCGTCCTCGATCCCGACGACCTTGTACGCCGACCCGTGGAAGACCGCCGCGCTCAGGACGAGGATCGCCGCGTTGACGAAGAACGCCACGTTCAGCGCGATCGCCGAGTCGACGAGGTTGTACCGGCAGGCCCGCGCCTTGCCGGCCCGGTCGCCGCCGATCCGCCGCGACTGCACCAGCGCCGAATGGAGGTACAGGTTGTGCGGCATCACCGTCGCGCCGAGGATGCCGACGGCGAGGAATAACGACGTCTTGATCGTCCCGTCGGCGTCCGCCGGCAGGGTGGGGCGGAACCCGAGCACGAGGGCGTGGGGGTCGGGCCGGGCCAGGACGATCTGGATCAGGAAGCAGAGGCCGATGGTCGCGACCAGCCCGAGGATGATCGCCTCCATCTTCCGCATGCCGAGCCGCTGCACCCAGAGTAGCAGGAACGTGTCGAACGCCGTGACCAGGCAGCCCCAGAGCAGGGGCAGGCCGAACAGGAGCTTCAGCGCGATGATCGTGCCGACGACCTCGGCGAGGTCGCACGCCGCGATGGCGACCTCGGCCAGGGCCCAGAGCGCGAAGTTCACCGGCCGCGAATACTCGGCGCGGCTGGCCTGCGCCAGGTCGTGCCCCGTGACCACCCCCAGCCGCGCCGAGAGCGTCTGCAAGAGCACGGCCATCAGGTTCGACATCAACAGGACCCAGACCAGCGCATAGCCGAACTGCGCCCCCGCCCCCAGGTCCGTCGCCCAGTTGCCCGGGTCCATGTAGCCGACGCTCACCAGGTACGCCGGCCCCATGAACGCGAAGAGCCGCTTCAGCGGGTTCCGGTACTCCACCGGCACCGTCCCGTGCACCTCGTCCAGCGACCGCCGACCGGCCGGCTCCTCGACGAACAACGCCATCGGCCACCCCGGGTCCTTCGCGGTGATCCCCGCGTCTCTTCGGCCCATCCAAACCCTCGTCTCACCCATCATGGTCCATCTTGACGAGCTTGACAAGTCGTCTTTTTGATTTTCCGGCAGAGTTTTTTCATGGGATCGAAAAGTCGTTTTTTGGTCTCCAAAAAGCTTGCAACCGGGCCGGTGGTGGCGTATAGGGCGAAGGGGCGAGGGCCGGTCGGCGGGGTGGGAGAACGCCTCGGAGCGCACCGCCCCGGCTCCCCCGCCGGAACGTTTGGGTCCGATGTCCCACAAGGAGGGCAACATGCGACGCAGCCTCGGAATCGCGGTCGTCGGCCTGGTCGTGGCGGCGTGGGCCGTCTCGGCGTCGGCGCAGCAGGTGACCGTCACCCCCGCGCCGGGCGCGGGGGCGCGAGTGACGGTCGGGCAGCCCGCGTACACCCCGATGCCGGGCGTGACGCGCTACTACAGCTCGGGCTACCAGGGGATGACCGTCGCCCCGGCCCCCGGCCAGACGATGATGGCCGCCCCGACGATGGCGCCGGTCTACCCGCAGACCTACACCCGGCAGACCTACCAGGTCCGCCAGCGCGGCATGGGCTGGCGGCCGTTCCGCCGCTGGCGGATGCGGCGGACCAACCGCTGGTATTCGTACTGATCCCGATCGCACCGACGACCGCCGACCGGGCGGGCGCGCGGCCGACCGGCCGCGCGCCCGCCCGTCGTCGTTGGCTCGGAAGAT
>DASZMJ010000637.1:0-2836 GCA_035551935.1 Isosphaeraceae bacterium | reverse complement strand
CTCGATCACCGCCCCGCAAGTGACGCCGGATCGATCGACGGACTGGCTGCGGGCCGGGTCGGTGGGGGCGGGGCTTGGGCTACCGATCGTCGTCGCGGTCGTCACGGTGGGTCTCCTCGTCGGGGTGGGTGGTGCTGGCGGGCGGCTCTATACACAAAGAACGGGAACGGGGCCGCAGCCGGTCACGAGGCGGCCCGGAATTCCGCCGGCTCCCCGCCCGCCTGGCAGGCCGTCGCGAGCTCGGCGATCGTCTGATGCTCGAAGAACATCTCCGGGGTCAGCTCGAGGCCGATCTGTGCCGCCGCGTCCACGACCTGGAGGACCTGGACCGACGCCCCGCCCAGCTCGAAGAAGTTGTCGTGGATGCCGACACGCTCGACCTCGAGGATCCGGGCGCAGATCTCGACCAGTTGCATCTCGAGGAGCGTGGTCGGGGCACCGTTGACCTCGCCTTCGCCTTCACCTTCCTCCTCCCGTCGTTCCTCGTCGGCGCGACTCCACTTGCCGATCACCTCGAGCTCGCCCGCGAGGAACTCGGCGCGGCAGGCGGTGTGCTGGATCTTGCCGCTCGACGTCTTGGGGAGGCTGTGGGCGCGGATCAGGACCACGTCGTGGGCGTCGAGGCCGAACGACTCGGCGACCGTGCGCCGGACCGCCGCGACGACCTCGGCCGTGCCGTCGGCGCGGAAGCCGCGCTGGACCTCGATGACGAGGGCCAGTTGCTCCTCCGAGTCGCCGGGGACCGCGAACGCGGCGAGGTTCCCCTGCCGGATGGCCGGGTGGCAGGACTCGACCGCGCGGCTGATGTCCTGCGGGTAGTGGTTGCGGCCGCGGATGATGATCAGCTCCTTGAGCCGGCCGGTGACGAAGAGCTCCCGGCCGTGCAGGAAGCCGAGGTCGCCGGTCCGCATGTAGGGGGCGCCGGCCTCGCCCGCGAGGCGTGCCTGGAAGGTCTCACGCGTCTGGCCGGGCTGATCCCAGTAGCCCTGCGCGACGCTCGGCCCCGACACCCAGATCTCGCCGACCCGGCCGGGGGTGCAGGGGGCCTTGGTCTCGAGGTCGACGATCACGAGGCCGACGGACGCGAGCGGCTCGCCGCAGCCGACGACGGTGCGGGCGTCAAGGTCGTCGGATGAGGCCGGCTCGACCCGGTTCCGCTCGAGCGCCCCGCCCCGGACCGAGAACAGGACGGGCGCGGCGGCCTTCCGCCCACCGGTGACGATCAGGGTCGACTCGGCCATGCCGTAGCAGGGGTAGAACGCCTCGCGGCGGAAGCCGCAGGGGGCGAACGCCTCGGCGAACCGGTCGAGGGTCGCGGCGTGGATCGGCTCGGCGCCGGTGAACGCCACGCTCCAACTGCTGAGGTCGAGCCCGGCCCGCTGCTCGGGGGTGGTCGTGCGGACGCACAGGTCATACGCGAAGTTCGGGCCGCCGCTGGTGACCGCCTTGTATCGCGAGATGGCCTCGAGCCATCGGACCGGGCGCTTGGCGAAGTCGGCGGGCGAGAACAGGACGCCCGTGAACCCGGCATAGAGCGGCTGCAAGATCCCGCCGATCAGGCCCATGTCGTGGAACGGCGGGAGCCAGACGACCCCGCGCGAATCGCGGGTGTGCTCGAAGGCCTGCTCGATCAACGCGGAGTTGCTCATCAGGTTGCCGTGGCTCAGCATCACACCCTTGGGCCGCTCGGTCGAGCCCGAGGTGAACTGCAAGAGGGCCAGCTCCCCGGCGCCGACGACGGGCTCGCGCCATCCCTCGGCCGTCTCGAGGTCGAGGGCGTCGGTCGCGACCCATCGCATCGCCCGGAGGCGGGCCGACTCCTCGCCCCCCCTCAGGTCGTTGGCGATCACCCCCGACGTGCTCAGGCAGATCGACGCGTCGGCCGCGTCGGCCATCGCCTGGAGCCGCTCGAGCGAGCGGTTGGCGCGGGGCGGGTAGGCGGGCACCGCCACCACGCCGGCGTACATGCAGCCGAACAGGGCGCAGACGTAGTCCAGGCCGGGCGGGTGGAACAGGAACGCCCGCTCGCCGGCCAGGCCCAGGCCTTGCAGGTAACCGCCGATCGCCCGGGCCCGCTCGTCCAGCTCCTGGATCGTCAGGTGGGCCTCCTCCTTGCCGCCGTCCTTCAGGAAGGTGAACGCCACCTGGTCGGGCTGGTCCGCCACCCGGCCCCGGATCACGTCGACGAAGGTGGAGGCGCCGGGGACGCCCAGTCGAGTCGTGCTCATGCTCATGCTCTTGGTCATGGTCATCATCGGAGGGGGCTCCTCAGCAGTTGCCGATGTCCGGCACGGTCCTTGGGGGTGGGAATCATGATCAGGGTGCTGTCTTCGCCGCTCGGGACGAGCCGGCCGTCGCGGATCTCGAGGACGATGTCGTCGGGGGTGATGAACCGACGGTCGTGGGTGACGACGACCAGGGTCGTCTGGCGTTGCGCCTGGAGGCGGCGGAGGATGCCGTAGATCTCGTCGCCGGTCTTCGAGTCGAGCTCGCCGGTCGGCTCGTCGCCGAGCAGGACGATCGGGTCCTTGATCAGGGCCCGCGCGATCGCCACCCGCTGCTGCTCGCCCCCCGACATCTGGTAGGGCCGGTGGTGGAGGCGGCCCTCCAGGCCGACGTCGATCAGCAGTTCGGCGGCCCGCGCCTTCTGCGCCTGGGTCACGCCCCGGGGGTAGAACGGGATCAGGACGTTCTCGATCGCGGTCAGGTTGCTGATCAGGTTGAAGGCCTGGAAGATGAAGCCGACCTTGTCGCGGCGGTAGGCGTTCTGGCCGGCCTCCGACATCGCCGTCAGGTCGTTGCCGTCGATCCGGATCAGGCCCGAGGTGGGGCGGTC
>DASZMJ010000636.1:0-6583 GCA_035551935.1 Isosphaeraceae bacterium | reverse complement strand
CGGGGTCCCCTGGGTGCGGTCTCATCGGATGCGTAGAGACCGATGTTCTGCCCCAGGGGGGCCTCGTTTCCCACCCCCTACCGCCACAACTCCTTATCAGCAAACGAAGTCCAGGGGAGCGGGCGGCGGGTCACGCCCAATCCAAATCGACCCGCCTCCCCCGGAGGTCCACCGCAAGCTGGGCGGGGGCCGTCCTCCCGGCGAGTAGCCCGTTCGATCTCGGGCCCGCCGATGCTATCATCGATCGGGCGGAGATGGGCCGGGGTCCCGGGGGCCGGATGCGTGGACAAGGTAAACCTCGGGGAGAAGTTCCGCCACTTCGACGACCGCTGGAGACCGAAGGTCGTCGGCGAGCTGAACGGCCAGCACGTCAAGCTGGTGAAGCTGCTCGGCGAGTTCATCTGGCACAAGCACGACCGCGAGGACGAGCTGTTCCTCGTCGTGAAGGGCCGGTTCCGCATGGAGTTCCGCGACCGCCACGTCTGGCTCGACGAGGGGGAGTTCCTGGTCGTGCCCCGGGGCGTCGAGCATCGCCCCGTGGCCGATGAGGAGGCCCACGTCCTCCTGTTCGAGCCCGCCACGACCTTGAACACGGGCGACGTCCGGGACGAGCGGACGGTCGACGTGCCCGATCGCCTCTGAGGACCGACCACGAGGTCACGTTCGCCGAGGTGCCGCGGGAAGCGCCGGCCCTTCAACCGCCACGGTCGGCCGCCTCGACGGAGTACGTCGGGTCGGCCTCGTCCCACGTCACGTCCCCCGACGGGCCGTAGATCGCCGGGACGTGCCGGCCGGCCAACCGGAGCCAGGCCTGGACCTGGGTCCGGTGGTGGCAGGTGTGCAGCACCCGACGCCAGAAGGTCCAGATCCGCTGCCGCCTCAGCCCGCCGAAGAAGGGCCGCTCCTCGAGCCACCAGCCGGCGGTCGCCGCGGCCAGTTGCGGCAGGCGCCGCCTCGCGAGCTCGACATACCTGTCGAGGTAGGCCCGGGCCGTCGGCCGTTCCCCGGGCGGCAGGAGGTCCGCGACGGGAGGCTCGTCGGTGCCGACGAACTGGGCGAAGAATCGGCGCTCCGAGAGGATCTGGTGGACCAGGATGCCCCGGATCGTGTTGGTCTTCTCGTGCGGCTTGGAGTCCAGGAGCTCGTCGGGGATCGCCCGCCACATGCCGGCCGTCTTGTTGGTCTCGCTCGCGTAGGTGGCGACGAGGTGCTGGAACATCGGGTCCGCCGCCGGCGGCACCTGCTCGTCGGGGATGGCGACGAATTCGTAACGCATGGCCGCTCCCGCATCTATCGGGGCTCGACGACGACCTCGGTCTTGACCGAGCTGGCGATGAAGCAGGCGTGGTGGGCCTGGTCGTGGAGCCGTCGCAGCTCGTCGGGGCCGGGTTTCGACTCGCCGCCGAAGGCGACCTCGGGCCGCAGCGTCACCCTCGTCATCGCCAGCCGGCCGTCGGCGTCCTTGGCGAGGACGCCGACGGCCTCGTCGCGGTAGGAGTCGACGACGAGCTTCTTCCGGGCGGCGATGGCGAGGAACGTGAGCATGTGGCAGGACGAGAGGCTGGCGACGAACGCCTCCTCGGGGTCGACGCACGACGTGTTGCCGAGATACGCGGGGGCGGCCGAGGCCCGGACGACGACCCCGGCGTCGAACGACCAGTCATGGTCGCGGTTGTACGACTCGTAGGCGAAGTCGGGCGTCTCCCGCTTCCAATCGACCGTGACCCTGTGCTCGGACATGGTGATGACCCTCCGTTGCCGTCGTCGGGAATCGTCCCACGCAGCTTACCAGGCGCGAAGGCGCCGGGCATCGGCTAGGATCGGCGGGGCGGGGTCCCTCCTCCTGGACCCCGGCGTCATCAACAGACTGGGGCCGTCGTTCGATGAGAACGGTCCTCCGCGTGGCCACGGTCAACGTCCTGAACGACCGCTCGCGCTGGGCCGAGCGGAGGACCCTGCTGGCGCGAGGTCTGGCGGCCCTGGCGCCCGACCTGCTCGCCCTCCAGGAGGTGACCGACCCGCTGGGTGCCAGCACCGCCCACTGGCTGGCGGACGAGCTCGGCGGCTACTCGGTCCACGTCTGCCCCAAGGCGGGTTGGGAGCGCCGGCGCGAGGGGATCGCGTTGCTCAGCCGCCTCGCGGTGGAACGCCACGAGACGATCGACCTCGGCGGCCAGCGGCGGACGGCCCAGCTCGTCCTGGTCCGTGCCGGCGGGCGGCCGGTCGTCGCCGCCAACGCCCACCTGTGCTGGCCGCCCGGGGTCCACGGCCCGCGCGTGCGGCAGGTCGAGCGGCTCTCGGCCTGGATCGCGGCGATCGAGCCGGGAGCGGCGGCGGTCGTCTGCGGCGACTTCAACGCCACGCCGGACTCGCGCGCCGTCGCCTTGATGCGGCGGCGCTTCGCCTCGGCCCACGCGGCGGCCCAAGGCCGCGAGCCCGAGCTCACCTTTCCGACGCCGCTGGCCGGCGGCGGCCGGCTGCGAGCGGCGGTCACCCGCGGGTTGCTGCGGCTCTTCACGAACCGCCCCGGGGCGACCTGGCGGGGCACCCTCGACTACATCTTCGTCGGCCCCGGCGTCCGCGTCGTCGATTGCGGGGTCATCCTCGACCGACCGGCCCCGGGCGACCCGACACTCTACGCCTCGGACCACCTCGGGCTGGCCGCGACGCTGGAGATCCCGCCGGGCGGGCCGGGCGATGGCGAGCGGCCGTAGGGCGTCGTGGAACACGCCGTCCGGTCGCCTCAACGCCGATAACGCCCCGTCAGGCGCCCTTCCGCGAGGACGTGCCCCGTCATCGCCCGGAGCACCTGCTCGCGGGATGCCCCCGGATCGAGGCCCAGCACGGCGTCGAGGGCGTAGAGCCGGAAGACGTAGCGGTGCGTGCCGCCGGGCGGGCAAGGGCCGCCGTAGCCGAGTTTGCCGAAGTCGTTCTTCCCCTGCCGGGCGGCCTTCGCGCCCGCCTTCGGCTCGAAGGTCCCCCCGGTCGGCACCCCTCGCGGCAGCTCGCCGACGTCGGGGGCGAGGTCGAAGAGGACCCAGTGCGTCCAGGTCCCCCTCGGGGCGTCGGGGTCCTCGACGACCAGGGCCAGCGACCGGGCGCCTCCGGGGACGCCGGACCACGCCAGAGGGGGCGAGGTGTCCTTGCCGTCGCAGGTGGACGCCTTCGGGATGTCCCCGCCGTCGGCGAAGGCCGCGCTCCGGAGGCGGATCGTGACCTTGCCCGGGTCGTCGGGGAGGATCGCCTCGCTGGAGGGGCTCCGCCCACAGCCGAGGAGCAGGGCCAGCGCGATCGAGGCCCGGCGCAACGCCGGGATCGCCGTCCTGCGGGCCGCATCGGTGGGCCTGCTTCCCGTCGTCGAGCGGTTCATATCGAGACTCCTCCATTCGTTGTGCGACTCAGCGCTCCATCCCCTCCAGCGCCTCCCAGCGCCCATAGGCCGTGGCCAATTCCTCCTGCAACGCCTCCAGCCGCGCCTTCGACTCGGCGAGCTCGCCGCCGTCCTTGCGGTAGAAGGCCGGGTCGGCCATCGCCTCGTGCAACGCCCGGAGGCTCGCCTCCAGCTCCTCGATCCGGCCGGGCAGGGCCTCCAGCTCGCGACGCTCCTTGTAGCTGAGCTTGCGCGGGCGGTCGGCCAGGGGCCTCGGCGCCGCCGGGACGGCTTCGGGCTCGGGCGCGGGACGGACGTCGTCCTGGCGCTGGCGGAGGTAGTCGTCATAGCCCCCGTCGTACTCCTTGACCCGGCCGTCGGGGTCGATCGCCAGGGTGCTCGTCGCCACGTCGTCGAGGAACGCCCGGTCGTGGCTGACGAGCAGGACTGTCCCCCGATACTCGACCAGGAGGCTCTCGAGCAGCTCCAGGGTCTCGAGGTCCAGGTCGTTCGTCGGCTCGTCCAGGACGAGGACGTTCGACGGCTTCGTGAACAGCTTGGCCAGCAGGAGCCGGCTCCGCTCGCCGCCGGAGAGGGTCTTGACCAGGCTCCGCGCCCGCTCGGTCGGGAAGAGGAAGTCCTGCAAGTAGCCCAGGACGTGCCGGGGCTGCCCATTCACGGTGATCGTCTCGTACTCGCTGACGTTCTGCCGGACCGTCCGCTCCTCGTCGAGCCCGGCCCTGGACTGGTCGAAGTAGGCCACCTCCAGGCCCGTCCCGCGCCGGATCGTCCCCTCCCGGGGAGTCAATTCGCCCAGCAGAAGCCGCAACAAGGTCGTCTTGCCCGCGCCATTGGGGCCGATGACCCCGACCTTGTCGCCCCGCATGATCGTCGTGGTCAGGGCCCGGATCACCGGCCGGTCGCCGTAGCCGAAGGCGACGTCCTCGGCCTCGACGACCAGGGCGCCCGAGCGCTCGGCCTCCTGTGCCTGCAACCGGGCCGTGCCCTGGCGCTCGCGGCGTTGCCGACGGGCCTCGCGCAACGCCTTCAAGGCCCGGACCCGCCCCTCGTTGCGGGTCCGACGCGCCTCGATCCCTTTCCGGATCCAGGTCTCTTCCTGGGCGAGCTTCTTATCGAAGAGGGCATTCTGGCGCTCCTCGGCGGCGAGCCATGCCTCCTTGCGCTCGAGGAAGGTCGGGTAGTCGCACGCCCAGTCGAACAGCCGGCCCCGGTCCAGCTCGACGATCCGGGTCGCGAGCCGCCCCAGGAGGGCCCGGTCGTGGGTGACGAAGACGAGCGTCCCGCCGAAGCGGAGCAGGAAGTCCTCGAGCCAGCGGATCGACTCGATGTCGAGGTGGTTGGTCGGCTCGTCGAGCAGCAGGATGTCGGGCTCGGCGACGATCGCCCGCGCCAGCAAGGCCCGCCGCTTCAGGCCCGAGGAGAGGTCCCCGAACCGGGCGTCGGGGTCCAGCCCCATGCGCGAGAGGACCGCCGCGACCCGGTGGTCGGGGCCGTCGGCCGGATGGCTGGTCTCCTCGAGACCCCCGGCCACCTCGTCGGCGACGGTGCCGCCCGTGCCCTCGGGCACCTCCTGCGGCAATCGCGCGATCCGGAGCCCTTGCGACCGGATCACCTCGCCTTCGTCCGGGCCGATGCGGCCCTCGACGAGCCGCAACAGCGTGCTCTTGCCCTCGCCGTTGCGGCCCAGCAGGCCGACCCGCTCCCCCCGCTCGACCTGCCAGTCGACGGAATCCAGGAGCCGGGGACCGCCGAACGACAGGCTGACGGCTCGGAGGCTCAACAATGCCATGAATCGTCTCAATCTCGTACGACAACGGGCCAGCCTGGGCAACCCCCAGCGTAACAGACCCGGGCCCCGGCGATCGAGGCGAACCGCCGGGACAGGGGGCTTGCCAATCCTCCCCGCCTGACCCGCCTCGCCGCGCACCCCGATCACCGCCGACCCTTTCGGATCAGCCTTCGCTGATGGATTGCGGTGCTCCGGGGCCCGATTTCGGGCCTCAGAACCGTCGCGGCGGGGCCGTCGGCGTCGTCGGCGCCACGCCGACGACGACCGAGGACGCCGGACGGGGTGCCGCGAGCCCATAAGACCCATCGAAACGCCTCTCGTACTCAGGGGTTGCGTCATTCTTCGGTTCGTTTCGTGGCGGCGCTTGCGGGGCCGGCGGGGTCGCGGCCGTGGGCGTCCACGCGGGCTCGTTCTCGCTGCCGGAGAGGATGCGGCCGTAGAGCTTCAGCCGCGCGTTCTTGCACGCGATCAGCGCCGTCGAGAGCTGCCGGAAGGTGCGCTGGTGGTCTTGCAAGTAGCGATGCCGACGCGCGCCCTCGTCCGACGTGTCGACCGCCGCCGCGTCCATCGCCTGCCGACGCTGCTCGGCCTCCTCGGCCTCGAGGCCCGGCAGGAGGGCGCGCAAGGCCTCCAGCTCGCCGGCGATGATCGCCCGGAAGCGCTCCCGAGGCCGGTCGGTGTCGGGGACGATGCCCGCGGCGCGGAACCGGGCGTTGGCCTCGTGGCCGGCGCCGCCGTCGACCTGCAAGGCCAGGCCCAGCGTGTGGAACGCGCGGACGCGCGGCTCCTGCAGCGCGTCGTCGTCGTAGGGGTTGGCGTCGCAGCCGAGCCGGGCCGCGGCCCACGCCAGCGAGTTCGGGCAGTAGGATTCGCCCGCGGCCAGCGCCGCGTCCTCCTCCTCCCAATCGGCGATCAGCCGGCGCACGCCGTCGGCGCGGGCGAGGAGCCGCTCGAGGTCGGCCGGGCTGCGCAGGGCGGTGGCCGCGGCGAGCGTCGCGGCGCGGGCGCGATCCCAGGCCTCGCCGGCCTCGCGGATGCGGATCGCCGCGGCGGCGGCGTCGGCGTCTCGGACGCGGTCGGCGGCGCGGGCGGCGCAGCACATGTCGTAGACCATCCGTCGCTCGTCGGCGTTGCCCGGGTCCATCTCCTTGATCCATTGCGCCAGCATCCGTTCGAATTCGGCCGGGTCCTCGCCGGGCAACACCGGCGCCAGCGAGCAGAGGCCGTGCAGCAGCGCGTTCTGCGCGGCGCGGGCCTTGCCCTCGTCGGTGCGGGGGCCGGTGGAGTTCTTCGCGTTCGCCTGGCGGGCGGCGAGCTGGGCGGGCGTCAGCGGGGTCGTGGACTTCGACATGATCGGCGACCTCACTCAAAGGGGGCGGCTTCTGCGGTGTCGGCTCGCGGAC
>DASZMJ010000635.1:0-13641 GCA_035551935.1 Isosphaeraceae bacterium | reverse complement strand
GGGTTGCCGCGGACGGCCAACCCCGGCCACCCGGAGGACGTGGGCGCGCCGCGAGCAGGTCAGGGGAGGGGGTCGGGGCGGATGCAGTCGTCGGTGACGAGGCGGGAGGGGTCGGGGTGGCCGGGGGGGACGCCGGGGGCGGTCACCGGCGAGCCGGCACGCTCGCGGGCGGCGACGTCGAGGTTCAGGGCCAGCAGGCGGGCCAGCAGGTCATCGCCGGGGGCGAAGCCGTAGGCGGCCAGCACCGCGGCGTCGAGCGCCGCGTGGGCGTCCTTCAACGGGTTCTTGCCGGGAAGCTCCAGCGTCCGGTAGACCGCCCGCAGCCCCCCCTTGATCTTCGTCAACGCCTCCGCCCGCACCCGCCGCACCTCCCGGCCCGCCGCGGCCACCCGGTCTGCGGCTCGGCCGAGATAATCTTATCATGTATATTACTCAAATCTAAAGCGGCTGGCGCTGATATACTCTTCGACCTTCTCGACTGCGATCCATCGCAGATGGAGCGCTTCGGCGACGGCGCCCGTGGTGTTCGAGCCCGCGAACGGGTCGAGTACGATGTCGCCGGGCTCGGTGACGAGGCGGAGGAAGAAATCGGGAAGCGCCGAAGGGAATCTGGCCGGGTGGATCTTGATCCCGGCGTCCTTGCAACGCTTCGTGTAGGTGTCGTTGGCGGCGTTATTCCCGAACTTGAGCATGTCCGTGGGAACTTCCTCCTCGATGACGTTCGGCGGGATCGAGCCACCCGCGGCGATTTCGCCGAAGCTGGATTTGATGTTGTGCCCCGAAGGCCGGACCCGCGCGGCGACCCCCTTTCGATTCAGGCGATGCATGTCGTTGCTATAGGGCCGGAGGACGGCACGATTGTTCGCCTTCGGCCAGGGGGTTTTTGAGAGCCACCAGACGTATTCGACCGAATCGCGGACTCGAACGCGGCGAACCGTAACCCACTCGGCGGGCATGGGCATCTTTGCCGGGTTGTACCAGAAGAACTCCTGGGCCAGATAAAACCCGTATGTCTCGACTAACTCGATGAGCAGCTTGAAATGGTAGAGCGACCGCGTCGGTGTGCCCGGGTTGTAGCTGCCACCGATGTTCAGAACAAAGCTGCCGTCGGGCGCAAGGACGCGGTGGATCTCCCCCGCGAAGGCGCCGAACCATTCGACGTAGTCCGCCTTCTCCTCGTTGCCGTACTCCTTCTTGAAGTGCAAGGCATACGGTGGCGAAGTCACGACGGCGTTGATACTATCTGCGGGCAATGCCCGCAGGACCGCGTGTGAATCGGCCAGGTAGGCATCGCCGCGCCGAGTGCTGTAGTACGGATCAAAGCCCGGCACTTGAAGCTTCGGTCTGCCCTCGAAGTCGAGAGAGTCCTGCCCGATTCGCCGGTGATGCGAGATGCCCATGGTTTCTCCGAGTCGTCCCCAATCCTGATTGGCTCATCGCCGAGGAACCCTGCGCCGATCACCACGTTGGCGATGGGATAGCATAACAGGGACGGTTTACATTGTCAACCAATTTTTCCGAGGGCCCTTCCGACCCATCCGATTGGATCTCACAAGCCGAGGCCGCTCGTCTGCACGGGGTCTCGCGCCAAGCGATCTCAAAGATGGTGCGGGCAGGTCGCCTGAAGAGTCGTAGGATCGGTGGCCACCTCCTCGTAAGCCGCTCTGAGATCCTGGCGTTCCGGCCGCAGGCCGCGGGTCGCCCCAGGGATGCGGAGGCAAGAGAGCTGGCTCGTGCTCTTGCGCTTCTTTCATCGATTCGGCCGGAGACGCGCCTTGAGGTCTTTCGAAAACTCCGGGAAGAGTTCCCCATCCATCCCCTCGAAACCCGGCTCGGCATCCGGGCGGAGGTCATTCTCGAGGCCATCGAACGGTCGGGCTCCTTGACACTTCGGATGATACGGGGCGTCATCGCTCAGGCCGCCTTTGATATCTACGTTGCGAGGGAACTGACGGGGTGGTCGAGCGAGGAAATCGATGGGAATCCGCCCTATGACTTTCTTCTGAAAGATGAGGGCGGATCTATCAAAGTACAGGTCAAACTTCAGCGGAGCAAAGATGGAATCCCGATGACGGCCCGGCAGGCGAACCGGCGTTTTCCGGACAAGAAGTACGTCGTCGAGACGCAACGGACCCGGGGCGGGACCGATCGGAGGACGCAGGGATCGACGCGACCTTATCGATTCGGAGAATTCGATATTCTCGCCGTCTCGATGTTTCCGTCGAAGAACTCCTGGTCTTCGTTCCTCTACACCGTCGCCGATTGGCTACTACCCGACCCCAACGATCCCTCTCGCCTACTCAAGTTCCAGCCGATCTCGCCCGCTCCC
This sequence comes from Isosphaeraceae bacterium, assembly GCA_035551935.1. Lineage (GTDB taxonomy): Bacteria > Planctomycetota > Planctomycetia > Isosphaerales > Isosphaeraceae > DASZMJ01. The sequence goes on along the minus strand of DASZMJ010000635.1, from coordinate 11,312 downwards.
GACACCGACTGGACTGATGACTTCGAGACCTGTGTCACCTGGCTTCGCTCCGGGCTTAAGAAGACGATCAGCATTGAGTAAGCCCGCCGGGCGGCTCGATCGGCCCGCCGAGCCGGGCGGGGCTGACGAGCTTGTTGAAGCAGTCGGCCAGGTAGTCCGCCGCCTTGCGGGTGACGGCGACCTGGTCGTTGCCGAAGATCGGCTTCTCGGGCCTGGGGAAGAGGAAGGCGAGGGCGCCCCAGCGCGACGGCAGGTCGGCCAGCGCGACGCGGTCGACGGGGGCGTCCATCTGGGTGTCGAAGTCGTAGACCCAGAGCTCGTCGAAGTTGCAGAGGACGACGTACCGCGGCCGTCCCGGCACGAGCCGCGTCCAGTCGTCGAACGCCTGGCGGTAGTGCTTGCCCAGGTCCTCGCCCCGCTTCTTCATCTCGACGAGGACGACCGGCTTCCAGACCAGGTCCGCGAACGACGTCCCCTTGCCGTCGGCCTTCTTGACGCGCTCCTCGAACGTCGCGCCCGCCTCGCGCGCCCCCTCGTGCCCGAAGCCGCGGAAGAGGCGGTCGAGGAAGACCTGCGCCTCCCCCTTCTCGTCTCCCTTGATGTTCTGGCCGACCCACCCGACGAATTCCGCCAGGCGCGCCTTCCGCTCGTCGATCTGGAGCACCGACCCCTCTCATCTCGAGCGGTTCCCGCTCGGGTTGCGCATGGGCATGGGCATGGGTGGCACGCCCGGGGTCGGCGACGGGCGTGGGGCCCGCGCGCCGACCACGCCCGTCGCCGACTCCGGGCGTGCCACCCGGCGGGCGTGGGCCATGCGCCTGAGAACCGCTCTCGGCTGTTCGTCCGAGTCTACCAGCGCGGTCCCTCGCTTGCACGCGGCCGGATTCGTCCCCCGGGAGGATGGCAACGTCCCCGGCCTCGAGACCGTCCCCCCCGGCAACCGGCCCGGCGGTCCGGGGACCCTGCAATCCCCGGCCTCGATCGTTCGGGCGGTTGTCGGCCGGGGGAAGGTTCGGTTAAGCTCGAAAAAACGGGGAACAGGACGGCGGCCCGGGGCGGAGGACGGCGTGTTGCTGGCGAAGGGGGCTCGGCCGGCGGTCGCGGCGGCGGCCCTGGCGCTGATGGTGTGGGTCGTCGCGGCCGAGGCGCGCGGGCAAGGCGCCGATGCGCCCCCGGCCGGCAACGAGCCCGCCGCGGCGGCCGTCCGCGTCGACCCCAACGAGTCGATCTTCCGCTGGGGCGCCCGCGCCTCGGGGCCGATCGGCCTGGTCATCCTCGGCCTGTCGTTCTACCTCGTCGCGCTGGTCGTCTGGATGTCGTTCGAATACCGCCGCTCGGTCGCGATCCCCGACCCGCTCGCCCGCGAGCTGGGCGACCTGCTGCGCCTCAAGAGCTACTCCGAGGCGTACCAGCGGCTGACCGCCGACCGCTCGCTGCTGGCGCGGACGTTGGCCGCCGGGGTCCGCAAGCTGCCCTCGGGCCTGCCGCCGGCGATCCGCGCCATGGAGATGGCCAACGACGACGCGACGATGGCGATGGAGCACCGCACCACGTACCTCTCGACCGTCGGCACGCTCGGCCCGATGATCGGCCTGGTGGGGACGGTCTACGGCATGATCATCAGCTTCCGCGTGATGGCCACGACCGGCACGCCGCAGGCCAGCCAGCTCGCCGGCGGGATCTCGACGGCGCTGTTCGCCACGCTCGAGGGGATCGCGCTGTCGATCCCGGCGATCTCGTCGTACGCCTTCTTCCGCAACCGGATCGCCCGGCTCTCGATCGAGGCCCAGATCGCCGCCGAGTCCCTGCTCGAGCAGTTCGCCCCCGGCGTCCGGCCGTCGCACCCGCTCGTCAACGCCCCCCCCGCCGGCCCGGCGCGGCCGGCCATCGGCGGGCCGAAGGAGGGATGACGGGATTCACCGCAGAGGACGCGGAGGCCTCCTATAATAAATTGATATATTTTGAATAAATCTCTCTTTAATCCTCTTATCTCTCGGCGTCCTCCGCGGTGAATCCGCCCTGCCTCGAGGACTGACCCATGCCCGGACGTTCTCGGGAGCGCGGCGCGGCGGAGGTGAGCCTGAACCTGACGCCGTTGCTCGACGTGGTCCTCCAGCTCATCACCTTCTTCATGATGCTGGTCCACTTCGGCGCGCGGATCGAGGGGGCGACGGCCACGGTGCGCCTGCCGGTGGCGCCGGCGGCCTTGCCGACGGGGGAGCTGGCGCTCGATCGCCTGGTCGCGACCGTCGACCGCCGCGGGGCGATCGTCGACGGGAGGCGGGCCCTGCTCGGGCCCGCGGCGGCCGTGTGGTGGAGGGAGCAGGCCAGGGCCCGACGCGAAGGGCAGGCGATCCTCGAGCCCAAGGGCGCGGCCGAGGAGCTGCCGACCCTGGTCATCATCCGCGCCGACCGCGACGCGGCGTACGGCGACGTCCGGCGGACCCTGGCGACGGCGCAGGAGCGGGGCTTCGCCCACTTCACGATCGTCGTGATCCGGGAGCGCGCGCCATGAGCCTTTCCGCACGCGCCCGACGCCCGCGACGCCCGAGGATCGACGAGGAGGTCCCCTTCCCGATCACGCCGATGCTCGACATGGCCTTCCAGCTCCTCGCCTTCTTCATCCTGACGTTCCAGGCCCCGTCGCTGGAGGCGCGGATCGACTTGTACCTGCCCACCGCGCCCGCCGCCTTGCCCGGCGACCCGGCCGGCGAGGCCAAGCCCGCGCCGTCGCGGTTCGTCGACGCCGACCTCGACACCGACCTGATCGTCCGCGCCACCGCCGACGACCTCGGCGGCTTGAAGTCGCTGAAGCTCGGCGCGGCCGAGGTCCCCTCGCCCGAGGCCCTGGGCGAGCGGCTGAAGCGGTACCGCGACCTGCTCGGCGACCGCCCGTTGCGCGTCCTGCTCGTGGCCGACGACCGCCTCCGCTTCGGGCCCGCCGCCCGGCTCATCGGCGCCTGCTCCACGGCCGGCGTCACGTCGCTCCGGCTCGCCGACCCCGCGCGGCCGAGGGCGGCCCGGGGGGTCGCGCCATGATCGGCCTCGCCCCGGTCCTGGCCGTGCTGGCGATGGTCGGGGACGACGCGGGGATCTCGCTCCCCGAGATCCCCGCGTACAAGGCCGCGCTCGAGGCCGATCCGGCCGCGACGGCCGTCGCGGTCGCGTTCCGGGACCTCTGGCAACGCCCGGAGGAATTCCGCGGGCGTCGGGTGCGCGTCGAGGGGACGGTCACGCGACGATTCCGGGCGCCGGCGTCGGGGAGGCTCCCGCCCCGGGTCGAGGTCTGGATCACGGCGGCCTCGGGCGACCTGATCTGCCTCGTCCATCCCGACGTCCGCGCGGGGCCCGAGCCCGCGGCCGGGACCTCGGTCCGATTTGCCGGGACGTTCCTCAAGCGCGTATCCTATCAAGGTGGGGACGTCGCCCGCCTGGCCCCCTTGATCGTCGGCCCGGGGGCCCCGGTCGCGATCGACTCGGGGCCGGTCGGGGCCGGCCGCCAGGGGCGGGCGACGCTCGACTGGGCGGTCGGGGCGGTCCTCGCCGCCGGGGTGCTCTTGTTCCTCGGCCGGCAGCACCTCGGCCGGCCGGCGCCGCGCCGGGCCGACCGCGACCTGGGCGCGAGGCCGGAGTTCCTCGACGATCGGCCGGGCGGCGGCCCCGGAGGGGACGGTGATGAGCGAGTCGGCGACGAAGGTTGAGCTGGGGCGATCCCCGTGGACGAGCCCGAGGGCCATGTTCGGCTCGACGATCTTCCACGTCGTCGTGCTCGGCGTGGCCTCGTTGGTCGCCGTCGGCCTGGCCTTGCCGCGCGCGGATGAGGAGCCGCGGGCCCTCCGCGGCGAGTTCGGCCCGGCGGACAACCGCGCGAAGGAGCCGTCGAGGTCCGCGGGCGGCGGGCCGGGCGAGCTCGGCGGCGAGGCGCCGTTGGAGTCGGTGCGGATCGCCGCCGACGGCCGCGCCGAGCGCGGCGCGGCGCGCGACGCGGAGGCCGACGCCTTGCTCGCCGAGGCATTACCCGCACCGACCGCCGCCGACCCGAACGAGCGGGCCCTGCCCGGCCCGCTGTTGACCGGCCCCGGCGTGCTGCCGGGCCCCGGCGCCGGCGGCGGCGGCGGCTCGGGGGGGGGCTCCGGCGGCGGGGTCGGCAAGGGGGTCGGCCCCGGCACCGAGTTCTTCGGCGCCCGCGAGCAGGCGACCTCGTTCGTCTACCTCATCGACCGCTCCGGCAGCATGGCCGACCACGCGGCGCTCGACGTCGCCAAGCGCGAGCTGATCGCCAGCCTCACCCAGCTCCCGCCCGACGTCAAGGTCGGCGTCATCCTCTATAACCAGGCCACCGTCGTCCTCCCCGACGCGACCGGCCGCCCCGGCATGATGCCCGCCAACGCCGCCAACAAGGCCCGCCTCCGCTCGCTCCTGGCCCGCATCGACCCCAACGACAACACCGACCAGATGGTCGCCCTCCGCCGCGCCCTGGACCTCCACCCCGAGGTCGTCTTCTTCCTGACCGACGCCCAGGGGATGACCAACCACGACGCCGAGTCGATCGCCGACGAGGCCGGGCCGACCCGCATCCAGTGCATCGAGTTCGGCATCGGCCCCGACCCCGGCATCTCCAACCCCCTCCGCAAGCTCGCCATCGCCACCAACGGCTCGTACCGCTACATCGACGTCCAGAACTTCCCGGCGACGAGGGTGACGCGCTGAGGGGGAAGGGGGATTCACCACGAAGGCACGAAGGACACAAAGAGAAGAAAATCAAATATTTGATAAATGACTTTCTTCTCTTTGTGTCCTTCGTGCCTTCGTGGTGAATCCCCCTCCCCTGCCCCACAATCCCGCTTGACAGGATCCGCCCCGCCGCTAGATTGGGGAAACCAAATTTGGAGAATCAAATCTCCGGAGACCACCGCACATGGCGCGGCCACCGGCGGCGGAGCTGACGGATCGGGAACTGGAAGTGATGCACGCCTTCTGGAAGGCGGGCGAGGCGACGGCGGCCGAGGTGCGCGACCGGCTCGCCGTCGCGGGGCTCGATCGGTCGTACGCGACGATCGCCAACCTCGTGCGGGCGTTGCACGACAAGGGGTTCTTGCGCCAGGTCAACGACGACCGCCCGTTCCGCTACAGGCCGGCGCGGTCGTACGAGGACGTCTCGGGGCGGATGCTGGGGGACGTGGTCCGTCGGGTCTTCGGCGGCTCGCGGTCGCAGCTCCTGAAGCGGCTCGTCGAGGGGCGTCGGCTGTCGGCCGAGGAGCGGGCGGTGCTGGAAGAGGTCCTGAAGGAGCAGGGGCGATGAATGACCTGGCGGCGACGCTGCTCTGGGGCGCGGTCCGCGCCTCGATCGTCCTGGCACCGGCGGCGCTCCTGCACGCGCTCGCCACGCGCCGGAGCCCCGCGGCCGGCGCCTGGGTCGCCGCCCTGGCCCTGGCGTTGACGCTCCCCCTCGGCCTCGTCGCCATCGCCCCGCGCGCCGGGATGCGGCCCGAGGGTCGTCCCACGACGAGGGACTCGAGCCCGATGGCACCGGCGGGCGGCCCGGCACTCGCGGCGGGCCGGACCCGGGTCGGGCTCGGCTGGTCCCTGGCCGGCGTCCGGGCGTCCTGGGAACGGCTCGGCCACACGGCGATCGCGCCGGCGCGACGATTCGGGAGGTGGTCGGGTGCCCTGGCGCTGGCCGTGCTCGCCGGGGTCGGCCTCGGCCTGGGTCGGCTGCTCGTCGACCTCGGGATCATCGGACTCGCGCGGCGGCGCGGCCGGCCGGTGGAGGACCGGGAACTGATCGAGATGCTGGAGTCCCTGCGGATCGCGATGGGATGTCGGCGCCCGGTGTCCCTCGTCGAGGTGCGCGACCTGGGCACGCCGGCCACGGCGGGCTGGAGGCGGGCGGTCATCTTCCTGCCCGAGGGCTGGCGGTCGTGGGACATCGACGAGCGTCGGGCGGTGCTGGCGCACGAGCTGGCGCATGTCCGGCGGGCCGACTTCGCGAGCGGGCTGCTCGCGCGGGTTGCGACGGCGATTCACTTCTACCACCCGCTGGCCCACTGGCTCGCGGCGCGGCTCCGGTTGCAGCAGGAGCTCGCCGCCGACGCGCTCGGCGCCCGGTTCGCCGGGGGCCGGCGCGTTTACTTGCTCGCCTTGTCGAGATTGGCGCTGCGACAGGATGGTCGCCCCCCGTCCTGGCCGGCCAGGGCGTTCCTGCCGGCGCGGGGGACCTTGATCCGGAGGATCGCGATGCTGCGGACGAATGATTCGACGGAACGGCCCTGGTCGAAGGGCCGTCGGCTGGCGGCGGCGGCGGTGCTGGTCGGCGTCGCCCTCGGGGCCCTGACCCTTCGTGTGCCGGCCCGGGGCGAGGAGCCGGACAAGGCCGCGAAGCCGGCCGGGGAGGCAAATGGCGGGGCGTTCGACCTGTCGTACGTCCCCGAGGACGCGATGGGCTTCGTCGCGATCCGGCCCGCGGCCCTGTTCCGGCACGCCGGCATGGGCCGGATCGCCCCGCTGGCCAATGCGGCCATCGCGGAGGACATCGCCGCGATCGCCAAGGCCTTCAAGGTCGTGCCGGACGCCCCGGCGGCCCGACCGATCCGGATCGAGGACATCGAGCAGTTGACCGTGGGCGTGACCGTCGGCCCGATCAAGGGGAAGAAGGTCGTCAAGGATGGCCCAACTCATCAAATGATGTTCGGTGGCCTGGCCGTGCGGATGGCCGCGCCGTTCGACGGGCCTGCGCAACTGCGTGCCTGGGGGCTCGAACCGATCGCGGCCCGCGACGGCGACGGGACGTACTACCGGCTGAACAACAAGGCCCTCGGCGAGGCGCCCTGCGTCTACTGCCCCGACGACCGCACGGCCGTCTTCGACGAGGAGGACCGGATCCTCCGCCTCATGCGTCGGCCTGCCCGATGGGCGCCGGCCTATGCCGGGGGCGAGGGCTGGGAGCGCCTCCGGAGCGGCCTGGTCCTCATCGCGCTCGACAACCGCGGCGGGCGCTGGACCGAGCAGCTCAAGCCCTCGAGCGCCGAGGAGGTCGGGCTGGCGGCCTCCTTCGAGCACGCCGAGCGCTGGGCCCTCGGCCTGGCGGACGCGGACGACCTCGCCCTCGACGTGGTCGCGACTTGCGCCGACGACCGGGCCGCCGAGGCGACCGAACGCGCGACGGGGGCCTTCCTCGCGATCTGGCGCAAGCTCGCCGCCGGAGGCGGGCCGGCGGGGCCGAAGGGTGCGAAGGCCGGCCCCGGCCGCGACCGGCTCAAGGCCATCCTCGACGGCCTCCGGGTCGTCCGCGAGGCCCGCGCCGTGGTCGTGCGCTCGGCGGGCTCCGGCACGCTCGCCGAAGGCATCGGCGCCATGGTCGGGGCGCTCGGGGACTGATGCGGAATCGTCCGGATGACCTGTCATCCGTAGGGTCCGCTCTTGCGGACCTCTTCGGCGATGGGATCGAAGAGGTCCGCAAGAGCGGACCCTACGAAGAGCAACCCACTCACGCGATTCGGCATGAGGGCCGCCGGCCGCGTCGCGTGAAGGCGGTTGGATACAGTCCGACTTTCACGTCGGAGAATCTTCCCGTTTGGACCGCCGGTTGCGGGACACCGCGGCCCGACGCGAACGGACGAGCGATCGAGGCCGACCGGGATCGGCGGGGCCCTCCGGGCGCCTCGTCGCGCGCGGTGAACGACTCGCGCGCTCATCCTCAGATATCTTTTGATTTTTACACCTCGATCGTCCGACTTTGGGCCGCGAATTGCTGGTCAATCCGATCGAGGGGACCGGAACGACCCGCACCCGGGCCCCGGGACATCGGCCGTCGCCGCGGCGCAGGCCGGGCGATCGAACCCGGGCGACACGGCGGGCTTGACGGTGTTGTTCCAGGGGGTGGAGGGCCTGATGGCCAACGCCTACGCCACCATCGCCGGCGACCTCGACCTCGCCGACACCGGCCAGATCGCGACCCCGACCGCGGGCGTCGCGGGCACGACCAACGTCACCCACATCGGCCTGGGCGCGGTCACCCACCCCGGCGGCGTCGCGCCGAACCGGCGTGTGCCGGGGGTCGTCGTCGGGCCCCACACGACCACCGGGACCGGGGCCCTCAGGGGCCCGAAGGCCGTGACGATCCTCCCCGTCAGAGGCGCGGGGCACTTCTTCTACGGCATCGTCTTCTGAGCGACCCGGTGGCGCATGCGCGGGGCGGTGGCAGGTAACGGAGCCGGACCTGACGCGGCCCCGCGCCGGGCGCGGCGACCGGGAGGACGACGAGCTCCATCACCTCTTGCGCCGTGGCCTCATGGCCTCCCGACGATCCCTTCCATGTTGCTATGACCTTCTCGTACGCATGATCCATTCTCGGGACGCGACCCGCAGCCCGGGCCGGGGGTACTGTCAACGCGGCCGGGGGCCGTTATGATGGGGCGCAGTTCCGGTGCCGGGTCGCCCGGCGATCGACCGCCCGAGGCGGGACGCACGAGGAGGTGGACGATGCAACGAGACGATCGCGGGACGGGGCCGGTCAGCCGCCGCACCTTGATCCAGGGGGCCGCGGGCCTCGCCGCCGCGGGCGCACTGGCGACACAGGCCGAGGCCGCCGACGAGCCGGTCGCCACCAGGGGCCGAGTCCGGCAGTCGCTCTGCCAGTGGTGCTACCAGAAGTACTGGGACGTCGAGGGCCTCTGCCGCGTCGCCAAGAGGCTCGGCTGCACCAGCGTCGAGCTCGTCGACCCCAAGGACTGGCCCACGCTCAAGAAGCACGGCCTGGCCTGCGCCATCGCCAACAGCCATTGGTTCGACAAGGGGATGAATAATCCCAAGTACCACGACATGTGCATCTCCAAGATGACGGCCGCGATCGACGCCTGCGCCGAGTACGGCTTCCCGAGCGTCATCACCTTCACCGGCTACCGCGAGGACGTCGCCGACGACGCGGGGATCGCCAACTGCGTGGCCGGCTACAAGAAGGTCGTCGGCCATGCCGAGCGCAAGGGGGTGACGCTCTGCCTGGAGATGCTCAACAGCCGGGTCGCCGAGGAGATGAAGGGGCACCCCGGCTACCAGGGGGACCACACGGACTATTGCCTCGAGATCATCCGCAAGGTCGGCTCGCCGCGGCTGAAGTTGCTGTTCGACATCTACCACGTCCAGATCATGGACGGCGACGTGATCCGGCGCCTCCGGCAGGACATCGACCTGATCGGCCACGTCCACACCGCCGGCAACCCCGGCCGGGGCGAGCTCGACGACCGCCAGGAGATCAACTACCCGCCGATCATGCGGGCGCTGGTCGACGCCGGGTACAAGGGCTACGTCGGCCAGGAGTTCATCCCGACCCGCGACCCCTTCGAAGGGCTCAAGCAGGCCGTCGCCCTCTGCGACGTCTGAGCCGCCAATCTTCCTCCCTCTCCGCCGTAGCAGGCACGCTCCGCGTGCCGTCCGCGGAAACACACGAACGGGGTCGAAGTCGGACGGCACGCGGAGCGTGCCTGCTCCGGGAGAGAGGGGACCAGAGCGGACCTTCGCCTCGTGTCCGAACCCTCCGCGATCCACGGCGAGCCCCCCCCTTCGTGGCGCCTGCCCGAGGGGGTCAACGCCGCGCTCTGGCTCTACACGCACACCCCCAGGCTCGCCGAGGACGAGGACGACTACTTCCGCGGCCACCCGCTGTTTGAGGCCGACGCCCGCGCGCTCGACGAGCGGTTCATGACCCCCGGCCGCCTCGTCGATCTGGGTTGCGGCGCCGGGCGGTTGGCGCTGCGGTTCGCGCGGCGGGGCTTCGACGTGACGGCGGTGGACCTCGCGCGGCCGATGCTCCGCGCCGTCGTCTCGAAGGCGGCCGCCGAGGGGCTCTCGATCCGAGCCGTCGCGGCCAACCTCTGCCGGCTCGGCTGTTTCCCGGACGACACGTTCGATTATGCGTTATCGATGTTCAGCACCCTCGGCATGATCCGCGGCGCCTCGGCCCGCCGCCGGGCCCTGGCCGAGGCATTCCGGCTCCTCCGGCCCGGCGGGCGGCTGGCCCTGCACGCGCACAACCGCTGGCTCAACCTCCGCGACCCCCAGGGGCGGCTCTGGCTGCTCGGCCAGGGGTTCAAGGCGATCCTCCGCCGGCCCGACCTCGGCGACCGGCGGATGACCTACCGCGGCATCCCCGGCATGGAGGTCCATTTATACTCCTGGCCCGAGCTGCGCCGCGAGCTCCGGGGCGTCGGCTTCCACGTCGACGAGGTGATCCCCATCGACGCCGTCCGCGCCCGGCCGATCCGATTCCCGAGGCTGGCGCACGGGCTCCGGGCGGGGGGCTGGATCGCGTTCGCGAGCCGGCCGGGATGAACGCGAAGGCGAGTCGGGTGGGAGGGGGCCGCGAGGCCCCGTCCCCCACATCTCACAGGAGCATCCGGGCCTTCGCGAGAATGGCCTCGACGCCCTCGCCCGGGAGGCGCGCGATGGACTCCGCTCGTCTCACCCTCCAGTCCAGGCTCCGGAGCTGGTCGGCGAGGACCACGCCGGAGACCGGCAGGCCATCGGGGATGGCGACCTCGAACTTATAGCCTTTGACACGGCTCGTGATGGGGCAGACGATCGCCAGGCCGACCTTGGCGTTGTAGGCACGAGGCGAGAGGACGACCGCCGGCCGGCGCCCGGCTTGCTCGCGCCCGGCCTGGGGACTCATGTCGATCCAGATAACGTCCCCCCGCTCGGGAGCGTCGGCCGCCGGCATCAGAGGAGCTCCCGGCCGACCGGGGGACCGAAATCGACTTCTTCATGGAGCGTCTCGGGAGTCATCTCCGCGAGGAGTTCTTCGAGTGCGGGTTGGGGCCCTTCCGCCGCGCCGCCTCGGGCGCGGGGGTTGACATCGGCAGCGAGGATCAGGATCCCCCCCGCACGCTCCTCCTGGATCACCACGTCGCCCTCGCCGATGCCGAGGCGTTCGCGAAGGTTCGCGGACAGCGTCACCGAGCCCCGCTGGCCGACGATGCTCAGCTCCCGCTTCGGGGCGGCCGCCGTCTCCGGCGCACCCCCGATCTCGGTGAAGTCCTCGGCTCGGACGCGATAGGAGACCCCGACCGACCGGCCTTCCGGGCCGACCTTCACGACTCGGAGATTGTGGGTGCCCTTCCGGTTCACGCGATACCACTCGCCCTCGTGCCCGCGAAGCATCCCCCGAACCGCGTAGATCTTGTTGGAGTAACCCCGTTTGGGCGCCATCAATTCGGCTGGACCTGGCTCAGTCGGCATGGCCTGCTCTCCCTCGATCACGATGAATCCAACTTGCCCGACATTCGGGCAAGTTGGATTCATCGTGAGGACAACACAGC
>DASZMJ010000634.1:0-1719 GCA_035551935.1 Isosphaeraceae bacterium | reverse complement strand
CGCCCGCGAAGGACATCAAGATCGACTGGGCGGGACTCAAGCGGCGGACCCGTCGCGTGACGTCCGCGAACCTCTCGGCCTCCATCTACATGCCCGCCGGCGACGGCAAGACGATCGTCTTCGTGGGATCGGAAGGCGGCGGCCGGTTCGGCGGGGGTGGCGGCGGCGCGCCGACGCTCTACTCGATCGGCGACGACGGCAAGAGGCTGACGCGGATCGCCTCGGGCAATGCCCCTCCGACGGACACTCCCGGCGACGACGCGCCGCGAGGCCCTCGCCGAGGCTTCGGCGGGGGGATCTCCGGCCTCGCGCTCACGAAGGACGGGCGGACGATCTTCTACCAGGAAGGCGACGGCGTGTACTCGACCGGCATGGGCGGCACGCCCGTCGCGGGTGCCGACGCGCCGGCCGGCGGTCGGGGCCTGGGTCGCGGCGGCGTGCCGGCCGGGCTGGCCGCGGCGACCGGCGGCGGCGGGGGTTCGTCGAAGAAGGTGACGTTCGCCGCGAAGGTGAAGGTCGACCATCCTGCCGAGTGGGCCGAGATGTTCGGCGACGCCTGGCGGACGATGAAGTACCGCTTCTATGACCCCAAGATGCACGGCGTCGACTGGGAGGCCGCGAAGGCGAAGTACGCGCCTCTGGTCGAGTACGTCGGCGACACGCACGAGCTGATGAACGTCATCAATGAGATGATCGGCGAGCTGAACGCCTCGCACACCGGGGCCTCGGCGCGGACGGGCCGGGGGCCCGGCGAGTCGGGCATCTCGACCGGCCACCTCGGCTTCGACCTCGTCCCCGACGACGCGGCCGGCCGCTACAAGGTCGCCCACATCTACGAGAGCGGCCCGGCCGACGCCGACTGGATCAAGGTCGAGAAGGGGAATTACCTGATCGCGCTCAACGGCCGGCCGGTGAAGTCGGGCGACGACTTCCACGACATGCTCAACCGCCGCCTCAACAAGAAGGCGGCGGTCACGCTCAACGCGAAGCCGACACCCGAGGGCGCCTGGACGGTGAGGATCGACCCGGTCTCGCCGACGGCCTTCGCCGACCTCCGCTACAAGCGCTGGGTCGACGAGCGGCGGGCGATGGCGGACAAGCTGTCGGGTGGCAAGGTCGGCTACCTGCACATCAAGGCGATGGACCAGCCGTCCCTGGCCAAGTTCCGCCGCGAGCTCAACGAGTTCCGCCACAAGGACGCGCTGGTGATCGACCAGCGGTTCAACGGCGGCGGCAACATCGAGCAGGAACTTCTGGCCCTCTTGGTCCAGCGGCAATACCAGCTCTGGCAGCCTCGCGGGACCGAGGCGACGACCCGGCCCATGTCGGGCTTCTTCGGCCCGAAGGTGGTGCTCCAGAACTGGCGGTCGGCCTCGAACGCCGAGATGTTCCCCGCCGGCTTCCGGGCCCTGGGCCTGGGCAAGGTGATCGGCACCCCGACGATGTGCGCCGTCATCGGCACCGGGAGTTATTCCCTGATCGACGGCTCGACGATCCGCACGCCGGCCGTGGGCGTCTACCTGAATGATGAATCCCGGACGAACATGGAGAACACGGGCGTGAAGCCCGACATTTTCGTGGAGAACACGCCCGAGGACAACCTCGCGGGAAGGGACCGGCAACTGGAGGTGGCCGTGCAGGAGTTGTTGAAGGAATTGCGGCCGGCGTCTGGGGTGGCGGGGGAGTAACCCTCCGGTAGGGTGGGGCACCGCACACCGT
>DASZMJ010000633.1:0-39064 GCA_035551935.1 Isosphaeraceae bacterium | reverse complement strand
ACCCGTGGCACCCGGCGCCCGCTCGCCGGATGGCATGATCGGCCCCACGAGAAGCGGCGGCATAACCGTGTGGGTTCACTTCGGCGGCAACAGGCGATAGATGACCTCGACGGTGATGCTCGTCTCGACCTCGCCGGGGGCGACGGGGACGGGGGCGGCGGCGGCCATCATCCGGCCCATGGGGGCGACGGGGAACGGGGCGGCGGAGACGCCTTCGCGGATGCGGACGGGGCGGCCGAGGACGGCGCCGGCCTCGCCGGCGAGCAGCTCGGCGGAATGCTTGGCGTCGGCCATCGCGCGCTTGCGGGCCTCGTCGAGCATCTTCGAGTCGTCGTCGATCCGGAAGCTGATCCCCTGGATGCGGTTGGCCCCGGAGGAGGCGAGCGCGTCGAGCAGGCGGCCGAGCTTGGAGATGTCGCGGCTCGTGACCCGCACCATGTTCTCGACGTGATAGCCGACGATCCGCGGCGGCTCGTTCCCCCACTGGTTGTTGGGCCGGGGCTGGGAGTATTGCGGATAGAGGTTGAGCTGGGTCGTGCGGACGTCCTTGGCGGCGACGCCGAACTCCTTGATCGTCTTGTGCAAGGCCGCCATCGCGTCGCTGTTCTGCGCGAGCGCGTCCTTGGCCGCGACCGCCTGGGTGGCAACGCCGACGTTGATCTCGGCGACGTCCGGGGCCGCGCCGATCTTGCCGTGGCCGACGACGGTGATCGTGTCGGCGCGGTCGCCGTCGTCGTCCTTGTCCTTGCCCCCGTCGCCGTCGGCGCCGAACGCCGTCGGCGCGACCATCCCGACGAGGACGCAGCCGAGCAGGACCATCCCCAGGTTCGACATGGCGGTGAACTCCTCGATGGCACGGACGTGTCCGGGGCATCTTCAGGATACGCCGCGGCGACCGGGACGGGCAAGGGCGAGGGCCGTCGGCCTCGGCCCGAGGCCGACGCGTCGAGAGGCGATCAGCATCCGGGTGCGGTCGTCGAGGACGCGGAAGCGGTCGTCCCAGGTGTAGCCGCTGGCGACGAGGGCGCGGCCGGCCTCGCCGAGCCGTCGGGCACGGCCGGGGTCGGCGACGAGCGCCCCGATCGCGTCGGCGAGGCGGTCGAGGTCGCCGAACGGGACGAGCCATCCGGTCCGGCCGTCGGCCACGACCTCGGCGACGCCCCCGGCCGCCGCGGCGACCACGGCCAGGCCGTTGGCCCAGGCCTCGAGGAAGACGATCCCGAAGGAGTCGGTGCGCGACGGCATCGCGAACAGGTCGAGCGCCGCGAAGAAGTCGGCCCGATCGTGGGTCGGCAGCGGGCCGATCATCGACAGCCAGGCCCGGGACGAATCGGGCATTGCTCGCGCGAACGCCTCGAAGTCGGGCGAGCTGGGGCCGGCGAGGAGCAGTTGGATCGGGTCGGCGCCGCGACGTTCGTTGAGCCGCGCGACGGCATGCACGAGGTCGTTCGTCCCCTTGTTCGGGTCGAGCGTCGCCAGGTGGCCGACGACGGTGCGGCTATCGGGGATGCCGAGTCGATCGCGCAGCTTCGCCCGGTCGCCGCCGGTCACCTCGTCGTGCTCGACCCCCATGCCGAGCCGGACGATCCGACCGCGCGGGATGCCCCAGGCGGCGACGGAGTCGGCCTCGAGATTCGTCTGCACGACCACCGCGTCAGCCTCGGCCAGGAGGCGGATTTGATGCGGCTTGGTGTAATGCCGATTCACCGCGTCGCCGGGCGTGGCGAGGTGGAGGAAGGGCGTCAGGATCAACGGGGCCCCGGCCGCGCGGGCCGTCCGCCACGCGGCAAAGGAGAAGACCGTGTACGGGAAGCCGACGGCGAAGACCGCGTCGTAATCCCCCCGGACCCGGCCGAGGCCGGGGAGGATCGGCATGTACGACTCGAACCGGCAGCGCGTCGGCCAGTGCGGCAGATAACTCAAGGCCCGGCCGACGTACCGCTGTCCCCGATAATGCCGGACCCGGAACCGCCGCACCCGCGCCCCGTCGACCCGCGACTCCGCCGGCTCCTCGACGCGACGGCGACGCGGGTCGTTGAAATACCAGAGGTCGTGCGCGTCACTCGTGAGGACGTCGACCCCGCCCCCCTCGGCCACGAACCGCCGGACCATCGCACGGCCGTAGTTCTCCGCGCCGCCGACGCAGGGGTAATAACGGTGGGAGAACCAGGCGATCCGCATAAATCCTCTCGAGAACGTTTTCGATCGATGACAGAGGACAGATCGCAGAGGGCAGAGGGTGAGGTTCAGCGTCGGGCGGCGGTCGGCGGGGCGGCGGCGAGCTCGGCGGGGGTGGAGGGGCGGAGCGAGACACCGACGACGTGGAGGCTGTACGGCCGCAGGTCCTCCGGGAAGTCGGCCTCGCGGCCGTGGCGGGGGCGCTCCTCGGCGTCGCTGGCGAGGGTGAGGTACTGGAGGCCGGCGGGGAGGGTGATGGGCGGGCTCGCGTGGGTCGACTCCAGGCCGGGCTCGACGCGCCAGCGGGCCAGCTCGACCTTCCCGAGCCGGAGCGTCACCGTCCGGGGCGAGCGGAAGGCCGCGGCCTCGATCGCGATCGTCAAGGGCCGCGACGGGTCCGGGTTGTAGACGGCCAGCCGCGCCTCGCGGCCGACCGAGCACGAGTAGCGGTTGTGCCAGCCGACCCGGCGCCGGAACCCCTCGGTGCAGAGGACCACCGGCCCCCTGGGAGGGCCGAGCCGTCGCGACTCGAATACGGCCGTCCGCTCGTCCTCGAACACCTTGGCCGGCGCCAGCAGCGCCGCGACCCGGCCGATCTCCGCCGGCGGGTCCGACGCCGGCCGCTTCCATTTGTGGAGCACGATATAATCGAATTTGTGGACCATCAAGTAGAGGCGCGTGTAGTCGTCGACCGGGGCGGCGGCGACGAGGTCGATCGTGGCGGCGGCGGGGTCGGCGAGGTAGTTGGGATCGCCGAGCCGGCCGGTGAAGAACGGCGAGGGCCAGGTCACGAGGTCGTTGAACGGCGCGTTGGCGATGCCGCTGTAGCCGGCGGTCGTCCGGCCGCCGTGGACCGACTGCCAGTAGCCGGTCGCTGCGGCGAGGTACGTGCCCGTCGAGCCGTCCTGCGGCACCTCGAGGAAGCTCGCGCCGGGCGACTTCGCCAGGATCGCCTCGTAGCAACCCGGCATCGGCGGCGGGTGGTCCAGCCCGAACGGCACGACGACCATGTCGGCCATCGCGACGGCCCCGAAGATCAAGAACAGCGCCGCGCGCGCCAGCGGTCGCTTCACCCGTCCGAGCAGGTCTGCCAGGGCCGCGCCGGCGACGACGCTGGCGACGACGGCCACGAGCAGGTTGAACCGCGCCGGCACCCGGATCAGCCGGAACGGCGGGAACGATCGCCAGAGCCAGGCCCCCGGCAGCTCGACCTTCCGCTCGCCGAGCCGGACGCTCGAGCCGAGCGACAGGACGATCAAGAGGATGAGCAATCCCCACCAGAACTTCGACCGCTCGAACCGGACCCGTCGCATCGCGGCGTAGTTCAGGAGGAAGAGCGTCACCACCCCGAGATACGACGCCCGCTCGCCGGCCGTGGGCATCATGCCGATCGCTCGATACACGTCCAGCGGCAGGAACGCCGCGAGCCTCGTGGCCGGCGGCGGCACGACGTAGCCCCAGAGCGGGGCGCCGTAGAGGTCGAACTCCGACTTCGGCCGGCTCATCGTCAACCCGTGCAACGCCGCCCAGACCTGCCCCGAGAACAGGACGAGCAGGCAGAGCCCCGCCGTCGTCGCGAACCCGGCCATCCAGCCGGCCCGCCCCCGTAGCCACGGCCAGGCCCCACGCCGGCCCTGTCCCGCCCAGCTCCAGAGGGCATAGAACACCGCCGGGACGACCGCCAGCACCGTGAAGTACGCCGCGCTCATCGCCAGCAAGACGTACGACGACGCCGCCGCGACCATCCGGCCGAGCGTCGGCCGGTCGACGAACCGGAGCCAGGCCAGCAAGAACAGCGGGAACCAGCCGACGTGGACCAGCTCCAGGTGCCCGTAGCCGTGCAACCGGACCGGCGTGCTCCAGAGCGCGAGCAATCCCGCCAATGCCGCCGCCGGCCGGCTCTTCGTGACGTGCCACGCCAGCGCCGCGGTGCCGAATCCGGTCGAGAAGAAGCCGAACATCCAGATGAGGTTATAACAAAAGAGATCGTTCTCGGAGACGAACGTGGAGAGCGGCAGGTACAGCAGCGCCTGGTAGTGCAGCGGCGAGAAGTTGCCCAGGGGCGCGCCGACGGGGTACTGGAGCTCGGGGCAGAGCCAGGGGGAACGCCCCTGGAGGAGGCACGTCTTGTACCAGCGCATGACCCAGATGTGCTGGAGCGTGTCCGGCCCGCCCCAGGGGTGGTCGGTGCCCATGCGGGTCGCCAGCGGCCAGCTCGCCGCCACCGTCGCGGCAACGAGCAGCGCGACCAGCGCCAGGAGCGACCGCGCGCCCGGCTTCGCCCCGGCGGGATGGTTTTCTTGAATATTCATTTGTTCATTATAAAGAATGCACGACTCATGCGGGATCGTCCGGAAGGCTCGTCTTTGGTAGGGTCCGCCCTTGCGGACCTCTTCCTTCTT
The DNA here is from genome assembly GCA_035551935.1 of Isosphaeraceae bacterium. Classification (GTDB taxonomy): domain Bacteria; phylum Planctomycetota; class Planctomycetia; order Isosphaerales; family Isosphaeraceae; genus DASZMJ01. The sequence goes on along the minus strand of DASZMJ010000633.1, from coordinate 34,484 downwards.
GGCTCGGAAGAGGTCCGCAAGGGCGGACCCTACGAAGAATCATCCCCGCGATCCCGTATCACATTCCGGCCACACCGACGCGGTCGTCGGGCGCGTGGGTATAGAGGAGGGGGCCGTCGCCGTCAAGCCTGGATGGCGCGGCGAAGGCGGTCAGCGGACGTGGGCCGGCGAGGGGCGGCGGCCGACGGCGCCGACGGGGGTGGCGGCCTTCAGGTCGAAGACGAAGACCTGCGCCTCGTCGGGCCGGGGCCGTTCGGGGTAGACGGCCACCGGCTCATGCCCGGCGACGAGGGCCCGGAGCCGGGCGCAGTACGGCCAGGGGCCGCGGAGGTGGCCGTCGCGCACGACCACCCAGCGCAGGTCGGGGTCGGCCGGGGCCTCGATGAGGTTGGCGTAGGTGTAGCCGGACCGCTCGCCGTAATAGAGCGACCAGCCGGTCACGTCCACCACCCGCGCCCCCGCCGGGACGTGCTCGCGGAGGTAGGCCGCGGCGCCGCGATAGCCGACGTACTCGCCGTTGATCGGCGCCAGGACGTCCTTGCCCGATCGGCCGACGAGGGCCAACAGGACGAGCGCCCAGACCGCCGGGCCGGCGGTGAAGCGGCCCTCGCCCAGGCCGAGCCAGCGGCCGGGGATCGCCAGGGCGCCGAGGATCGTGTCGAGCCCCCGGGCCGCGGCCGGGATCAGGATCAGGGCCAGGACCATCGCGTGCCGGCCGCTGCAATAGCCACCGGTCGCGTGCAGGCGGATCAGCGCCAGCAACGCGGCGACGATGACGATCCCCAGGAAGAGCCAGACCCGCGACCGCGACCGCGGCCGTCCCGCGGCGACGCCGACGGCGGCCAGGACGAGCATGGGGAGCGTGACCGCCTCGCGCACGGCCTCGGCCATCGCCTTGGAGGCGAGCAGGTACGTCTTGGCCGTCGACTGGCCGGGGTCCAGCGGCCGCTTCCGCTCGACGGCGTCGGCGGCCGACTTCGGCGCCGTGCCGAGCAGGCGCTGGATGGCGGGCTTGGTGCCGACGCCCCCCTTGGTCGCGATGTAGGGGCCGACCAGCAGGCCGGGCCCGAGCACGAGGAAGGCGACGGCGGCCCACCACCGCGGCCAGTTCAGCCGGGTCGAGCGGAGCAAGGGCATCAGCGCCAGGGCCGCGACCAGGGCCGCCGGCAGGAGCAGGCCCTCGGGGCGGCTCAGGTATGCCAGGGCGCCGAAGGCGATCGTGGGGGGGAGCCAGAGGAAGCGGCCTTCCTCGAGGAACCGGAGGGTCGTCCAGAGCCCCCAGGTCCAGAACAAGAGGAAGGTCCCCTCGCTGAGCACGTCGGCCAGGACGTGGGGCACGAGCGGGACGGCGTAGACCAGGGCGCAGCCGAGCCAGGCGACCCGGGCGCCGAAGAGCCCGTCGGCGACGAGGTAGAGCGGGATGACGAGCAGGACCCCGGCCAGGACCGACGCCAGTTGCGCGGCGGCCTGCCAGGCCTCGGGCGACTCGCCGCCGACGAGGCCATGGGCCGCGGCGATGGCCAGGGGGTAGACGGGGTGGTCGACCGAGCCGACGAGCCCCTCGCGCCACGAGCCGTCGGCGATCCGACGGGCCTGGCCGATGTAGCGCAGGCCGTCGGGGAAGAGGATCGCGGCGTGGGCTGCGAGCCAGCCCAAGAGCGCGGCCGCCGCCGCCATCAGCAGGACGACGCGGGCGGCATGTTGCGTCCGTGTCACGTGCCGTCACCCTTTCCGGTTCGTGGTGGGGGAGGGACGTCGTTGCCGCGGCCCCCGTCGCGGCGGTTGCCGGCCGGGGCCGGCGGCCGGCGGCGACAGCGCCGACTCGGCGAACTCGAGGACTTCCCGGCCGCGCGGCCCCTGGCCGCGCCGCATGCTCGCGGCCAGGGCCCCGATCGCCCGCCAGGCCCGCGCCTCGTCGGCCCGGCCCAGGACGGCCGCCCAGGCCCCCCGGGCCCGCGCCTCGGCGGCGACGAGCCACGACAGGCCCAGGAACTCCCGGCGGGGCAAGTGCTTGCGAAAATAGAGCAGCTTGCTGTGCCGGGTGATGATCCGCAACGCCGGCGACGGCCGTCGCCCTTGCAAGGGGCGCAGGTGGACGACCTCGACGCCGGGGTCGTACTCGACCGAGCCGCCCAGCCGCCGCGCCGAGCGACAGAGCGCGACCTCTTCATAATACAGGAAGAACTCGTCGTCCATCCCGCCCAGGCGTTCGAGGACCTCGGCGCGGACCAGCGCGCAGGCCCCGGTGACCCACGGGACGGGTCCGGGTCGGGTCCGCCAAGCGGGCTGGTATTTCCGTCGAGTGCGCGGTATGAGGGGCTCCCAGAGGCAGCGGGCCAGGCTCGGCGGGGCGCCGACGGACCCTTGCCGCGTGCCGTCGGCGTTGCGCAGGCCGAAGCCCACGACCGCCGGCGGCCCCTCGGCTCGGCCCTCGAAGGCGTCGAGCCGGGCCAGGACGCGCCCGACCAGCTCGGGGCCGGCGACGACGTCGGGGTTCAGCAGGAGCAGCCACGGCGCGGCCGAGGCCCGCCAGCCGGCGTTGACCCCGGCGGCGAACCCGCCGTTGCTGTCCAGGGCGACCAGGCGCACCCCCGGCATCGGGTCGAGGAACACCTCGGGGATCGGTCCGGTCGAGCCGTTGTCGACGACCACCAGCTCGCAACGGCCCTCGGCGACCTCGGGGGCCGCGGCCAGCGCCGCGACCAGCCGGCCGACGTCGGGCCAGCCCTCGAAGTTGACGATCACGATCGCCAACCGTGGCCATTCAAGGACTTGGGCGGATGTCGACGGCACGCGGCGGACCTTCTCGGGCGTCGCCGGAGGGATCGCTCCGGGGGACTTTTTCGGAATAACTGATAGAAAGCGTCGGTTCGGCCGATGCTAGAGCTTGAGGGAAATCCGCGAACGACCCGCCAGGGATGGCCGGGTCGGCTCGGATGGGGAAGCCGGTTGGGGACCCGGCCGGGCGCGCGCCCGGCCGGACCCGCCCCCGTGCCCGACACCGAAGGAATCGGTGGGACCGAACATGCCGCACGACGCCGAGAGCAACGGGAGTGGGCCGCGACCGGCCGAGGCCCAACGCGGCCGACTCCTGCTGGTGGGGGCCCGTCGCAACCTCCGGGGCCTGGCGCACTGCCTCGACCAGCCGTCGTGGGCCGGCCTCCGCGTGGTCGGCTTCGTCGACCTCTCGGGCCGCGGCCGGCAACTGGCCGTCCACCCGCGATCCGACCCGGTGCCGATCCTCGGCCGGATCGACCGCCTCGCCGAGCTGGTCGAGAACTCCCGGGCCACCGACCTCGTCGTCGCCCTCTCGGGCCAGCCGGCGCGGCGGATCGGCCCCCAGATCGCCCATCTCTCCAGTTCCACGGTCCGCGTCCACTGGGTCTCCGAGCAGAGCACCCACCCGGTCTCGCCCCGACGCCGGCCCGGCTGGTCGTCGCCCAAGCCCCCGTGGCCGTTGCGCTGGGGGCGCGTCGGCAAGCGGGCGCTCGACCTGGTCCTCGCGGCCATCGCCTTGATCCTCCTAATTCCCCTCTTCGTAGTCGTAGCGGTCGCGATCGTGGCGACCTCGGGCCGGCCGATCTTCTACACGCAGGAGCGGGTGGGACAGGGGGGCCGGATCTTCCGGATCTGGAAGTTCCGGAGCATGCGACGCGACGCCGAGGGGGAGACCGGGCCGATCTGGGCGACCGACCACGACGCCCGCTGCACCCCGATCGGCGACTGGCTCCGGCACACGAACATCGACGAGCTGCCGCAGCTCTTCAACGTCCTCCGCGGCGACATGAGCCTCGTCGGCCCCCGCCCCGAGCGGCCGATCTTCGTCGAGAAGTTCCGCGCCGAGCTGCCCGACTACGAGCTCCGGCACGCCGTGCCGGCGGGCATGACCGGCTGGGCGCAGGTCCACGGCTGGCGGGGTCGGACGTCGCTGCGGAAGCGGCTCCAGTACGACCTCGACTACATCCGCCGCTGGTCGTTCTGGCTGGACGTCCGCATCCTGTTCATGACCATCCAGCATGTCTTCTGGGGCAAGACGTCGTGGACGCCGCCGCGGAGGCCCGACGCTTGAGCCGGCCCATTCTCTCGGTCGTGATCCCGTCGTACAACGGCCGCGCCCTGCTCGAGACCTGCCTGGCGAGCGTCGCGCGGCACCGGCCCCCGGGGATCGAGCTCGAGGTCGTCGTCGCCGACGACGCCTCGACCGACGACACCGCCGATTGGCTCGCCGCAACGCACCCCGACGCCCGCCACGTCCGCCTCGACCGCAACGGCGGCTTCTGCGCCGCCGCCAACGCCGGCATCGCCGCGGCGATGGGCGAATTTGTTCAATTACTCAACAATGACACCGAAGTGACCGCCGGCTGGGTCGAGGCCGGCCTGTCGCCGTTCGCCGACGCGACGGTCGGCTCGGTCGCCCCGCTGGTGCTCGTCCGCTCCGACCCGGGTCGCGTCGACTCGGCGGGCGACCAGTACGCCTTGATCGGCTGGCCGAGCAAGCGCGGCCACGGCCAGGGGGCCGACCGCTGGCGGTCCCGCCCCGCGGATCGCGTCTTCGGCGCCAGCGGCTCGAGCGCCTTCTACCGGGCCTCGGCGCTGCGCCGCGTCGGCGGCCTCGACCCGACGTTCGGCTCGTATTATGAAGATGTGGACCTGGCCTTTCGCCTCCGCTGGGCCGGCTACGGCTGCGCGTTCGCGCCGGCTTGCGTGGTCCTGCACGAGGTCTCCGCCAGCTACGACCACGCCCGCCCCGAACTCCAGCGCCGGATGGCCCGCAACGCCGAATTCCTCTTCTGGGCCGACCTGCCGGCCCGCTGGCTCGTCGCGGCGATTTTGCCGCACCTCGCCTTCACGGCGGCGCAGGGGCTCCATCGCCTCCTCCGCGGCCGGTTCCGCCCCTTCGCGCTCGGCAAGCTCGACGCGATCCGCGACTTGCCCCGCCTCCGCGCGCAGCGTCGCGACCGGGCCCACCTGGCCCGGTCGGCGATCGCCCCGCCGCACTTCCCCATGTCGCTCGCCCCGCTCGCCGCCGCCCGCGACCACCTCCGTCGGCCTCGCGGCCGGCTCGCTCGTTGAGAATCGATCGCGGCTTCAGGAAGCCTTCTTGGCCCCGATCGCGGCCCTGGCCGCCGCGACGACCTTGTCGGCGGTGAGGCCGTACTTCTCGAGGAGTTGCTCGGGCGAGCCGCTCTCGCCGAACTGGTCGCCGAGGTTGACGAAGCGGATCGGGACGGGCGTCGACTCGGCGACGGCGGCGGCGACGACGCTGCCGAGGCCGCCGTGGGCGAGGTGCTCCTCGGCGACGACCAGGGCGCCGGTCTCGCGCGCGGCGGCGGCGATCGCGTCGCGGTCGAGGGGCTTCACCGTGTGCATGTCGAGGACGCGGGCCTCGACCCCTTGCGACGCCAGCGCGTCGGCGGCGTCGAGGGCCGCGGCGACCATCAGGCCGTTGGCGACGAGGGTCACGTCTTTCCCCTGGCGGAGGAGGTTGGCCTTGCCGATCTCGAACGGCGGCTCGTCGTCGATGTAGACCTTGGCCACGTCGGGGCGGCCGACGCGGAGATAGACGGGACCCTTGTGGCGGAGCATGGCGCGGGTGGCCATCCGAGTCGAGCCCTCGTCGGCCGGGACGATGACGGTGAAGCCGGGCAGCGAGCAGGCGAGCGAGACGTCCTCGATGCCCATCTGCGAGGCGCCGTCCTCGCCGATCGAGATGCCGGCGTGGCTGCCGACGACCTTGACGTTCTGGCGGGGGTAGGCCACGGCCATGCGGAGCTGGTCGTAGGCGTTGCACATGACGAACGCGGCGAAGCTGGCGATGACCGGCGTCTTGCCGGCGCCGGCCAGTCCCCCGGCGATGCCGACGAGGTTGCTCTCGGCGATGCCGATGTTGAAGAAGCGGTCGGGGAACTTCTTGCCGAACCACTCGGTGCGGGTCGAGTTCGACACGTCGGCGTCGACGACGACCACCTCGGGGTGGTCGGCGCCGAACGCCTCCAGCGCGCGCCCGAAGGCGTCGCGCGTCGCCTTGCCCATCGCCCGCTTCGATTGCAGCGCCGAGGCCGCGCCCGCCATGTGTCCGTCCCCCGTGTCCCGTAGTGGTCGTGCCGTTTGGTGATCGCGATTGGAGGGGCTACTTCTTCGACTGGCCGGAGGTCGGCGTGTCGGGCGTGCCGGCGGGCGATCGCAAGGCCCCCTCGGGCGTCGCCTGCGTCCCCTGGACCTCGGCGAGCGCCTCGGCGAGGTACTTCTCGGGGACCGGCTTGCCGTGGAAGTTGACGTCGCCGAGCTTCTCGAGCAATGGGAGGATGCCTTGACCTTTATGTGTCAAGGCGACGATGCACGTCGGCCGCCCCTTGACGGCGCGGGCGCGGGTGAGGGCGGTGACGACCTCGCCCATGTCGTTGCCGTTGATGGTGAAGGTCTGCCAGCCGAAGGCGGTGAACTTGCCGTCGACGGGGTCCATGTTCAGGACCTCCTCGGCGGCGCCGGTCTGCTGGTAGTGGTTGCGGTCGACGATCGCGGTGAGGTTGTCGAGGCCGAACTTGGCGGCGGCGGCGGCGGCCTCCCAGACCTGACCCTCGTCGAGCTCGCCGTCGCCGGTCATCACGTAGATATGATAGCCTTTCTTGTCGACCCGGGCCGCCAGGGCGTGGCCGATGCCGATCGAGAGCCCCTGGCCGAGCGAGCCGGTCGAGGCCTCGACGCCGCCGAGGCGGAGCATGTTCGGATGCCCCTCCAGCGGGCTGCCGAGCTTTCGGAGGGTCATCAACCGGTCTTTCGGGAAGTAGCCCGCCTCGGCCAACGCCGCGTAGAGCACCGGCGCCGCGTGCCCTTTCGAGAGGATGAAGCGGTCGCGGTCGGGCCAGTGAGGCTCCTTCGCGTTGTACCTCAGGAAGCCGCCGAAATACAGGGCCGTGACCACGTCGGCGGCCGACAAGGAGCTGCTCGGGTGCCCCGAGCCGGCCTCCGTCGTGCTCCTGAGGATGTCGGCCCGGATCGTCACGGCGCGGGCCTTCAGCTCGTCGATGTTGGCGGACACGGTGCGCGGCCTCCGGCGGTGTTGGCGATCCCACTCCTCCAAGCCTATCCCCTCGCCCCGCGCCCCCTCAAGAGGGATTCCCCCGCGCCGGAGGCGACCGCGAGGGATTCGTTGCCGGTCGCGGCGGTGCGCGGGGATGGCTTCGGAGGGGACGACCGTTTCGGTCGGCCCTGTCGGCTCGACCGACGGGCCTCGCGCGTAGCGGTCGGGCCTCGCCGCGGGGCCGTGTCGATCGCGGCGATCGACCGATCGCCGCGCGTCGGATGCCCCCTCACCATGAGGAGGATTGTGCCATGCTCATCCGGGGTCCGTCCCTCCGGCTCGCGATCGCGGCCGGCGTTCTGGCGCTGCTCGTCCCGATCGGACGCAAGGCGACGGCGAGCCTCATCACCGCCGCCACCTACACCGAGGTCAACAACATCGTCCTGTTGCCGTCGCCCAACAACCCCGGGAACAGAGCCGCCCTGATCTTCGACGCGAACTCGCTGGCGGGGACCGCCAACGACAGCGCCACGATCGGGCCGCCCACCAAGACGGCCGGCTACAGTGCCACGCTCTCGCCCCCCTCCAACGAGGTCGAGCCGTTGCCCGCGTCGGTCATCGAGGCCGCCGGGCGCGCCGCCAGCAACGCGAACGTCAAGTTCCCGACGCTCCTCAAGACCCTCCTCTTCAACGGCGCCAGTGCGTTGACCCAGGCCTCGGTCAACCTCGATGCCGCGCCGAGTTCGGGGGGTGCCCACAGCAGTGCCTCGTTGGGCACCAACTTTAGCCTGACGAAGGCCCTGTCCCTCTCGATCTCTTTCGATGCCACGATCTACGAGGAGGTGGCGATCGCCAAGGGAGTCGTCGGGTCGGGCACGGCGGGCGGGTCGATGACGATCACCATCAAGTCGGTCGACGCCGCAGGCAAGCCCATCGGCGCCCCGATCGTCCTCTGGGGGCCCAGCGGTTTCGCGATCGACGGCAATCCGAAGCTCAACAAGTTCACACTCAAGGGCGCCACGACCACGGCGGCCTCCGACCCGTTCTCGCTGAACAAGCCCCTCGTTGGGCCCGGGTATGTCCTGAATGGCCCATCGACCTTCCTGGCCACAACCTCGAAGCCGCTCGGCCCGGGGAACTATCAACTGAGCATCAATATCACTAGTTCCGCCACCGCCTCGGTGACGGCCTTCACTCCCCCCAAGGGCACCCCCGAGCCCTCGACGATGGTCCTGGCGGCGATCGGCGCGCCGTGCCTGGGCCTGGCGCGTCGGCTCCGTCGCTCGAAGTGAACGGCCGGCGAGCCGTCGCGCGGCGGCCGGCCGGGGCGAGGGACCTGCCCCGGCCGGCGCGAGGATCGGCCTCGACCGCGGAGGCGATCGGGTCGCGTGGTCGAAATCAGATGGCACGCCGGCGGAAGAGGCGGAGGGCGCCGAGCGAGCCGAGGCCGAGCAGCGCCATCGAGGCGGGCTCGGGGACGGCCTTGGGGCTCAACAGGACCGCGGCGCCCATCGAGCCGTCGGGGCCGGGGGCGTTGTAGTGGGTGTGGCCGGGCGTGTCGGTCGTGCTGATCAGGTACTCGGCGCCGCTGGGGAAGACGCCGACCGTCGGCACCATGTAAGTGATCGGGTCGTAGGCGTTCGAGATGCTGAAGCTGAGGTTGCCGCCGGCGGTCTTGGTGACGGTCCCCGACAACATCCCGGTGACCTCGACGGTCTGCGTGCTCGGCGACGCCGTCGAGTGGTCGGTGAGGCTGACCAGGTACTTGTACGGCACGGTGATCGACGTCGTGCCGACGGCCGCGTTGGTCGCGTCGACGGCCAGGTCGCTGAAGGTCACGTCGGTGGGCGCCAGCAGGTTGCTGGCGCCGACGCCGGAGAAGGTGACGGCGACCCCGTTCTGCGTGGCCGTCGAGGTGGCCGCGAACGCGGAGTTGGTCCCGGCCTCGACCGTCGTGGTGTAGCTGAACGCGCCGAAGTCGGCCCGGGCGTCCGTCGAGATGGCGAGGGTCAGGGCGACGGCGAGCGCCGTCAACGACAGGGTGCGATTGGTGAGCATCCTTCTCTCCTTCGATGCCTTCCATCCACGGGCATGTCTCGGGCCGCGGGCCCGGCCGCAACACCATGCAGAAACCTGGAGAGAAAGTCAAGTCGACTCGCGGTCGAACCGACGGGCCGGCGATGGTTCACTCCTCGGCCTGCTCCCAGAGCTCGGCCAGGGGCAAGCGGAAGCCGGGCAGGACGAGGCCCTCGGCGGCCGCGTCGCCGACGAAGATGCGCTCGGCCCAGACGTCGCCGTCGCGGACCAGGACCGTGACGCGCCGCTCGATCGGGTCGATGATCCAGTATTCCCGGAGGCCGACCGCCAGGTATTCCCGCCGCTTGGCCACATAATCGCGCTCGTGCGCGTCCGCCCCCTCGGAGACCACTTCCATCACGAGGCTCGGCGGCCTCCGCCCCCGCTCGTCCTTCGGGGTCCCGTGGAGCACGACGGCGACGTCCGGGTTGCGTCCCGTGTCGAGCCCCGGCAGCCGGAGCTGGAACTCGCCGGAGCCGCCGGCGCGGAGGATAAGGCCGGGGTGTCTCCGGCCGAATTCGCTGAGGGCGTCGAGCAGGAACCAGATGATCAGGCCGTGCGGGTCGTTGGGGACGTTGGTCACTTCGAGGACTCCGTTGGCCAGTTCGTAGCGGTATCCGGGCTCCTCCTCGGCGTCGAGGAAGTCGTCGAGGGTCATGGCCCGCCCGTGGTCGGCGGGGCCGATGCGGAGGGTGACGGTCGCCATCGGAATCGATCTCCTGACTTATTGTCGGCCTCGAAGCGCTCAACGGCCCGGCCGGCTCGGTGCGAACCGCTTCACGATCCAACGACTGATGTAGAATACAGCGACCGCCCAGAGCGCCAAGGCCAGGCGGTTGATGACGAGACTCGGGACCAAGTCGTACGCGGAGTCCCCGTAGATCGGCGCAATGATGAAGTCGTAGAACCGGAACGAGACGACCGCGGTCTTCCAGTCCCAGCCCCTGAAGGAGGACGGCATCCGCCGGAGCAGCGCGGCGGCCACGAGGACATCGAAGGACCGCTGGAGGGCGAATGCGAGCCCGGTGCACAACCCGACCCATTCGGTCCATCGGCCGCGGGCCCGATGCGGTCTCTGGAGCCGCGCCCAGCTTGCGAAGGCCGGCACACCGACCAGCAGCCCCGCGGGAATCCGGCCGAATGCCAGGCCCAACTCATCGCAAGGGGTCTTGAGCCAGCCCGGGGAATCCGTCGGGAGCGAGCAGAGCCCGGGGACGACGAACGCCGCGAGCTCGAACGGCCCCCACAGCAGGCAGACCCCCGCGAGGGCCGCGAGCGCCGTCATCAGCCAGCTCGGCAGCGCCGGGCCGTGACGGGCCACCGTCGCCGAAATCGACATGGCGAGCACGAGTGAGGCCGCGATCGTGTTGCCACAGAGAGGTTCGTATTCCGGCATCCATTTTAAATATTTAACATAATCATGAATCACAGTATTCCCGGGATACAGGGCCAGCAGGCCCGGCGAGTAGGCCGCGGTCGAATAGGGATAGCGACGATCCTGCTCACGGGCGAGGGGGCCGAGGTCCCAGGGTTTCGGCAAGACCATGACGAGGGCATTCGCGGCGAGCGCGATGGCGAGCCACTCGGCGGGGCGTGGCATGCCGCCGTAGCGGGCGCGGCGGGCGAGGACGACGAGGGCGGCGACGATGTCGAGGTCGAGGAGCGCCCAGCCGACCCTCCAGAACGGGAAGGCCCAGGGAGGTGCGTCGCTCGAAGTGGCGGCCGCGCCGCGCGGGAACGGGAAATTGAGCCGGACGGAGAAGATGCTCGCGCTCGCGGCGACAATGACCAGCAGGTCGAGGACGGTCAGGCCGCGGGGCTCGGTCGCGCTGCGGGCCATCGTCGGCCTCCGGCTTGACGAGAAGAGCCGACGGCCCGCCGCCCCGGGGTCTGGGGAGACGGGCCGTCGACGTGGGATCGAGGACGCGGGGCGAGGGCCCGTCGGCTCATTCGGCCTTGGCGGGGGCGGCCTCGTCGCGGGGGTAGCGGGCGTAGCCGGGGCCCTTCTCGGCGAGGGCCTCGAGCGCCTCGGGATGGATGCGGACCTCGGCCTCCTGGTGGGCCTTGAAGCCGGTCCCGGCGGGCACGAGGTGGCCGAGGATGACGTTCTCCTTCAGGCCGACGAGGTAGTCGACCTTGCCGGCCAGCGCCGCCTCGGTGAGGACCTTGGTCGTCTCCTGGAAGCTGGCCGCGGAGATGAAGCTGTCGGACTGCACGGCCGCCTTGGTGATGCCCAGGAGCTGGGTGCTCGCCGCGGCGGGCTTGGGCCGGACCCACTCGGCCTTCTTCAGGCCCGAGGACTCGACTCGGAGGTTCTCGGCGTCGAAGTGGTCGCGCGGGACGATGTCCCCCTGGCGGAAGTCGGTGTCGCCGGGGTCCTTGACCTTGACGCAGTTCATCAGCTCCTGGTTCTTGGACCGGAACTCGAACTTGTCGATGACCGAGCCGGGCAAGAGGCCGGTGTCGCCGACGCTCTCGACGCGGACCTTGCGGAGCATCTGCGCGACGATGATCTCGAGGTGCTTGTCGTCGATCTCGACGCGCTGCGAGCGATACACGTTCTGGATCTCGCGGAGCAGGTACCGCTGGACGGCCTCCTCGCCCGAGATCCGGAGGATGTCGTGCGGCACCAAGGGCCCCTCGACCAGGGCGTCGCCGGCGCGGACGCGGTCGCCGCCGTGGACGCGGAGGTACTTGCCGTGGGGGATGAGGTGCTCGCGCTCGATGCCCGACTCGTTCTTGATGATGATGGTCCGCTTGCCGCGGCGCTTCTCCTCGAGCAGCTCGACGCGGCCGTCGATCTCGGCGATGACGGCCGGCTCCTTGGGCCGCCGGGCCTCGAACAGCTCGGTGACGCGCGGCAGGCCGCCGGTGATGTCCTGCGTGCCGCCGACCTCGCGCGGGGTCTTGGCCAGGAGGGTGCCGGCGGTGACCTGCTGGCCCTCGCCGATCTCGATGCCGGCGCGCTCGGGGATGTAGTAGAAGGCCAGGGTCTTGCCCTCGGCGTCCTCGATGATGATCTGCGGGTGCAGGTCCCCCTTGTGCTCGATGATCGTCCGGCGGGTGTGGCCGGAGGGGTCGATCTCGACCCGCATCGTCTCGCCCTCGACGACGTCCTCGAAGCGGACCCGGCCGCCGACCTCGGTGAGGATCGGCACGTTGTGCGGGTCCCACTCGCAGAGGACCGTCTCGCGGGTGACGAGCTGGCCGTCGTCGACCTTCATCTCGGCGCCGTCGGGCACGTCGTACTTCTCGAGCTCGCGCCCCTTGGGGTCGAGGATCTGGATCTCGCCGCTGCGCGACAGGGCGATCTTCTTGCCCTCGTCGTTGACGACGAGGTTGATGCCGACGTACTTGATGATGCCCTCGCGCTTGGCGCGGACGTCCTTCTCCTCCATGCCGCGGGTGGCGACGCCGCCGATGTGGAAGGTCCGCATCGTCAGCTGCGTGCCCGGCTCGCCGATCGACTGCGCCGCGATGATGCCGACGGCCATCCCCGGCTCGACGAGCTGGCCGGTGGCCAGGTCCATGCCGTAGCAGCGGCGGCAGATGCCGAGGGTGGCCTCGCAGGTCATCGGGCTGCGGACCTGGATCTTCTCGATCTGCATCTCCTCGAGCTTCCGCGCCGCCTCGACGGTGATCATCTCGTTCTCGCGGACGACCACCTCATCCGTGATCGGGTTGACGATGTTGACGCGGCTGACGCGCCCGCGGATCGACTGCGTGAGGCTGACCTCGACCTTCTCGCCCTTGTAGATCACGCCCTTGGTGATCCCCTGCGACGTGCCGCAGTCCTCCATCGTGATGACGACGTTCTGCGCCACGTCGGCGAGCTTGCGGGTCAGGTAGCCGCTGTCGGCGGTCTTCAGGGCCGTGTCGGCCAGGCCCTTGCGGGCGCCGTGGGTCGAGGAGAAGTACTCGAGCACCGACAGCCCCTCGCGGAAGTTGGCCTTGATCGGCGTCTCGATGATCTTGCCCGAGGGCTTGGCCATCAGGCCGCGCATGCCGGCGAGCTGGCGGATCTGCTCGACGCCGCCGCGGGCGCCGGAGTCGGCCATCAGGAAGATCGGGTTGAGGTACACCTGGCCGCCGCGGACGTCGTGCTTCAGCTCGTCCATCATCTCGGTGGTGATCTTCTCGCGGGCGTGGGTCCAGGCGTCGAGGACCTTGGCGTACCGCTCGTTGTCGGTGATGATGCCGCGCTGGTAGAGCTTGTTGTTCTTGGCGACCTCCTTCTCGGCCTCGGCGAGGATCTGGTTCTTGTTCGCCGGGGTCTTCAGGTCGTCGGTGGCGAACGAGAGGCCCGAGCGGGTCGACTCGCGGAAGCCCAGGTCCTTCATGTTGTCAAGCAGGTTGATCGTCTCGGCGCGGCCGAGGAGTTGGTAGCAGTCGGCGATGATGCCCTGGAGCTGCTTCTGCCCGAGCGCGTAGTTGTAGTACGGCATCTTTGGGTGGAGGATGTCGTTGAAGATCACCCGGCCGACGGTCGTGGTGATGACCATGCCGGGGGTGAACTCCTTGTCCCCCTCCCCCTTGAGCCGCTTGTGCGACGGCAGCCGCAGCCGGATCCGGGCGTGGACGCCGACCTTGCCCTGGCTATAGGCGAGGAAGACCTCGTTGGGCGAGCCGTAGACGCCGGTCTCGACGCCGTTCTCCTTCTTGTATTCCCCCTTCTCGCCCGGGCGGTGGACCGTCACGTAGTACGAGCCCATGACGATGTCCTGCGTCGGGCTGATGATCGGGCTGCCGTTGGCCGGGCTGAAGATGTTGTTCGTCGACATCATCAGCGTCATGGCCTCGACCTGCGCCTCGATCGACAAGGGCAGGTGGACCGCCATCTGGTCGCCGTCGAAGTCGGCGTTGAAGCCCTTGCAGACGAGCGGGTGGATCCGGATGGCGTTGCCCTCGACGAGCACCGGCTCGAACGCCTGGATGCCCATGCGGTGCAGCGTCGGCGCCCGGTTCAGGAGGACCGGGTGGTTGTGGATGACCTCCTCGAGGATGTCCCAGACCTCCTCGACCTTGCGCTCGAGCATCTTCTTGGCCGACTTGATCGTGTCGGCGTGCCCCAGCTCCTTGAGCCGGCGGATGATGAACGGCTGGAACAGCTCCAGCGCGATCTTCTTGGGCAGGCCGCACTGGTGCAGCCGGAGGTCGGGGCCGACGACGATGACCGAGCGGGCCGAGTAGTCGACGCGCTTGCCCAGCAGGTTCTCGCGGAACCTGCCCTGCTTGCCCTTGATCATGTCGGTCAGGGACTTCAACGGCCGGTTGCTCGACCCGAGCACCGGTCGCTTGCAGCGGTTGTTGTCGAAGAGGGCGTCGACGGCCTGCTGGAGCATCCGCTTCTCGTTGCGGATGATGACCTCGGGCGCGTTCAGGTCGACCAGCTTCTTGAGCCGGTTATTGCGGTTGATGATCCGGCGGTACAGGTCGTTGAGGTCGCTGGTGGCGAAGTTGCCCGAGTCCAGCAGCACGAGCGGGCGGAGGTCCGGCGGGATGACCGGGATGCACTCCAGGACCATCCACTCGGGGCGGTTGTCGCTGTCGCGGAGGCTCTCGACGACCTTGAGGCGCTTGGTCAGGTCCTTGAGCTTCTGCTTGCTGGTCGTCTCGGTCAGCTCCTGGCGGAGCTGCTTGGAGAGGCCGACCAGGTCGAGGGCGGCCAGGAGCTTGCGGATGGCGTCGGCCCCCATGTCGGCCTGGAAGCTGTCGCCGTACTGCTCGCGGGCCTTGCGGAAGTCCTCCTCGGTCAGGAGCTGGCGCTCCTTCAAGGGGGTGTCGCCGGGGTCGACGACGACGTAGTCCTGGAAGTAGATGATCCGCTCGAGGCTGCTGGTGCGCATGTCGAGCAGGGTCCCCAGCCGGCTCGGCATCGCCTTGAAGAACCAGATGTGGACGACCGGCGCCGCCAGCTCGATGTGGCCCATCCGCTTGCGGCGGACGCGGGAGTGGGTGACCTTGACGCCGCAGCGGTCGCAGATCATCCCCTTGTACTTCATGCCGCGGTACTTGCCGCAGGCGCACTCCCAGTCCTTCTCGGGCCCGAAGATCCGCTCGCAGAAGAGGCCGTCCTTCTCGGGGCGGTAGGTCCGGTAGTTGATCGTCTCGGGCTTCTTGACCTCGCCGAAGGACCAGCTCCGGATGTCGTACGGGCTGGCCAGCCCGATCTTGACGGCCCCGTAGTCGTTGATACGATCGTAGGCACTCTCGCCCATGCTCACGAGACACTCTCCTCTGCACGCGGTTTAGGGGTGTGCCGAAGCGGGTGTTGGCTCAGTCGTCGTCGGCGACGGGCAGCGGGCCCCGCGCCCGACGTCGTCAAGTAACGTGGGGTTTGCAGGCGCACAGGTTCGGATTCGGTTCAACGATCGGTCGCGATCCCAGGTCGGGTCGTCGGGCGGGCCCCAGGTCGAACGCGGACCGCCCGGCCGCCGGGCCCCTCGCGAGGCCACGGTCGCCGCGGTCCGCTCCCCCCCTCCCTGGGCCCTTGGCGCGCCGACAACGGCATCCTCCCCGGCCGGGACGAACCCTTGGCGGAACGCCGGGGACTCGGCCTGTCCCCGGCACGTCGACGGTAGTTCGGCACGTTCGCTCAGCCCCGGGCTGGTCCATTCCTTGGAGTCGGTTCTTGTCGATGATATGCGATTTCAAGGCCGATTCCAAGAAGGTTCTACCTCAAATCGCTTTTTTCCAGGAACCTCGACCGCCGATCATCCTCCCACGCATCACATCATCATTCGGCCGGGACACGCTTGCGCATCTCCGTCGCGGAGATCCCTCCTTCCGCGCGAGTCCTGGCTCGTGAGCGCTCGATGAGCGCGATGAACTCCGGGTTCGTGCTCAGGGCGATGGTTTCAAGGTCCGAATTGCTGAGCGGTAAGAGGACGGCGGTCGGCGCCCCCGCCTCGGTGACGACCAGTGGTTCTCCCTGCGCCCGCCGCACATAGTCCGACAGCGGACTCGACGCCTCGGCGATCTCGATCGTCTTCATAGTTGGATTTCCTCCCCGCCGATCCGGACCCGGTTATGTTGCTTGACGCCGATCGCTCGTACGGACACGAGGGGCTCTGGGGACTCGGTGACATCATAATAGACACGGAGGTCGCCGATCCGGAGTTCCCAGGGGGCGACCGGATTGGGCCTCATCGGTTTCCGATGGCGGGTCTCGACCGTCGGCTCATGGATCAACTGGTCGTCCACCGAGTCGAAAATGATCGCCCGCTCACGCGCCGTGAGCGATCGGAGATGGCCCTCGCATTCCGGCGAGTACTCGATCCGATAGGTCACGCCGACCTCGCGATTGGGGCCCCGCGCATTCCTCGCCGAGTAGCGCCTCGACTGGTGATAGCTTGACGCCTTGAAGTATTACCATCATATATGGCAGGGCGCGGCCGAAGCCGTCGTGTAGGTAGAAGGTCCCGCTCGGGCAGTCGCTTTTTTCGCTTGTATTCGGAGTGATGATTACCAGTCGGTCTGAACCTCTTAGTTCGGTCCTCCTCGCCTTCAAGTCTTCGTAATTGCGACGTTGGCCTGCGGCCCTCGGGTTGTTCTCAAAGTAGTGGCGAGTCGATGCATCTTTCGCCGCGTCTCCGAGAAGGGGCCTTCTCTCCGGGGTATTCGTTAGCCATGGGCGGAGTTGCGGGGTATCCAGAAAGATAAGAGTTTCAAGATCCTCAGGGATCTGGAGTCGCTGGAGAAACCAGCTGCCGGCGGGGAACCAGTCACGATACTTGTCCTTTTCCCGGCCTCCGTTGAATTCCGCAAGGCGATCCCCCGGCGTTTGCGGTATTGAGTCCCGATTCCCCTTCCGAACCTCCCGTTCGAGATACCATGTGGCATACTCGTCGAAACTCGCGGGTCGGATAGGTTCCATTCGCATCCCTCCTCGGAGAGAGGTCGCGGAATTGCAGGGGCGGAGGGGGCCGTAAGAAGCGAGTCCTGGCGGCCGTCCTGAGGTGTATGGAACAGCCGCCAGGTATGCTCCCACGGGTTCGGCCCACGGGATCAAACCCGCTTCTTCTCGAGCTGCATGTTTAGCCCGAGGCCGCGGATCTCGTTGGTGAGGACGTCGAAGCTGGCGGGGGTGCCGGCCTCGAGGGTGTTCTCGCCCTTGACCATGGATTCGTAGATCTTGGTCCGGCCCTCGACGTCGTCGCTCTTGACGGTCAAGAGCTCCTGGAGGATGTAGGCGGCGCCGTAGGCCTCGAGGGCCCAGACCTCCATCTCGCCGAACCGCTGGCCGCCGAAGCGGGCCTTGCCGCCGAGGGGTTGCTGGGTGATCAAGGAGTAGGGGCCGGTGGCGCGGGCGTGGATCTTGTCGTCGACGAGGTGGTGGAGCTTGAGCATGTAGATGTAGCCGACGGTGACGCGCTGGTCGAACGGGTCGCCGGTGCGGCCGTCGTAGAGCCGGGCCTTGCCGTTCTCGGGCAGGCCGGCGTCCTTGAGGCACTGGCGGATCGTCTCCTCGCTGGCGCCGTCGAAGACCGGGCAGATGGCCTGGAAGCCGAGCTTGGCCGCCGCCCAGCCGAGGTGGGTCTCGAGGATCTGGCCGACGTTCATCCGGCTGGGCACGCCCAAGGGGTTGAGCAGGATCTCGACGGCGGTGCCGTCCTCGAGGAACGGCATGTCCTCCTCGGGGAGGATCTTGGCGATGACCCCCTTGTTGCCGTGGCGGCCGGCCATCTTGTCGCCGACGGAGATGACCCGCTTGGTGGCGATGTAGACCTTGACCATCTGGAGCACGCCCGAGGGGAGCTCGTCGCCGCGCTTCAGGCTGTTGAGCCGGCGGTCCTTCTCGTCGCGCAGCGCCTCGACCCGCGGGGCGTGCTGGCGGACGACCTTGCGGGCGGCGTTGGCCTTCTCGGGGCTGCGGAGGTCGAGCTCCTCGAGCTTGAACCGCTCGCTCTCCTCGGCGAGGTTCTTCGGGTCCTTGTCGCGGCCGAACGCCTTGCCGGTCTTCGGGTCGTTGATCGCGCCGCCGAGGACGTCCTCGAGCGCCTTGATCATCTGCCTGTATTCGTCGGCGATCTTGGCGTTCTCGGCCGTCTCGACGTCCTTGAGCTCCTTCTCGAAGGCCTTGCGCTCCTCCTCGCCGAGGCTCATCCGCCGGCTGAACCGCTGGGTGTTGATGACGATGCCCTCGACCCCCGAGGGGACCTCGAGGCTGTCGTTCTTGACGTCCTCGCCGGCCCGGCCGAAGATCGCGTGCAGCAGCTTCTCCTCGGGCGTCAGCTCGCTCTTGGACTTCGGCGCCACCTTGCCGACGAGGATGTCGCCCGGCTTGACGTAGGTGCCGATCTGGACGATCCCGTTCTCGTCCAGGTTCCGCAGCGCCTTCTCCGAGACGTTGGGGATGTCGCGGGTGAACTCCTCGCGACCCAGCTTCGTCTCGCGGATCTCGATCTCGAACTCCTCGATGTGGATCGAGGTGTAGACGTCCTCCTTCACCAGCTTCTCGCTGATGATGATCGCGTCCTCGAAGTTGTAGCCGTCCCAGGCCATGAAGCCGACCAGGACGTTGCGCCCCAGCGCCAGCTCGCCGCGATACGTCGCGGCGCCGTCGGCGAGGATCTCCCCCTTCTTGACCTTCTGGCCGACAGCGACGACCGGCTTCTGGTTCAGGCACGTCCGCTCGTTCAGGCCGACGTACTTGCGCAGCTTGTACTCGGCGCCGTTGTCGAGGGCGACCCGCGTGCAGTCGACGTGCGTGACCGTCGCGTCCTCCTGCGCCTTGACGATCATCCCCGAGTTCATCGCCACGGCGCGCTCCAGGCCCGTCGCCACGATCGGCGGCTCGGAGACCAGGAGCGGCACCGCCTGCCGCTGCATGTTCGAGCCCATCAGGGCCCGGTTGGCGTCGTCGTGCTCGAGGAACGGGATCAGGCCGGCCGAGACGCCCACCATCTGCTTGGGCGAGATGTCCATGAACTGGACCTGGTCGACCGGGATCGTGTGGAAGTCGGTCTGATACCGCGCGATGACGCTGGAGCCCTTCAGCTTGTGGTGCTCGTCGACGGCGGCGTCGGCCGGGGCGAGGTACGCCTCGCTCTCCTCGTCGGCGCGCATCGAGACGACCTTGTCGGACAGCTTGCCGTGATCGACCTTGCGGTAGGGCGTCACGAGGAAGCCGTACTCGTCGACCCCGCCGTAGATCCCCAGCGAGCTGATCAGGCCGATGTTCGTCCCCTCGGGCGTCTCGATCGGGCAGATCCGGCCGTAGTGCGAGATGTGGACGTCGCGCACCTCGAAGCCCGCCCGCTTGCGGTTCAGGCCGCCGGGGCCGAGCGCCGAGAGCCGGCGCTCGTGCGTCAGTTGCGCCAGCGGGTTGGTCTGGTCGACGACCTGCGACAGCTCGCCGCGGCCGAAGAAGTACTCGATGGCGGCGCTGATGCTCTTGGGGTTGATCAGCGACCGCGGGGTCATGTCCTCGGCGTCCTTCAGGCTCATCCGCTCCTGGACGGTCCGGCGGAGCTTGAGGAAGCCCTTGCGGAGCTCGTCGCTGGCGAGCTCGTCGATGGTCCGGAGGCGGCGGTTGCCGAGGTGGTCGATGTCGTCGACGTGCCCCTTGCCGCGGCGGAGGTTGAGGATGTAGCGGATGGCGTTGACGTAGTCGACCGGGTCGAGCGTCATCCGGTCCTCGGGGATGTCCTGGTCGAACTTCCGGTTGATCCGGAACCGGCCGACCTTGCCGAGGCGGTAGCGGTTGGTGTCGAAGAACTTCTCGTGGAAGAGCTCGCGGGCCTTCTCCAACTGCGGCGGGTTGCCGGGGCGGAGCCGCTGGTAGATCCGCAACAGCGCGCTCTCGTGGTCGGTCGTCGGGTCCTCCTGGAGCGACTGGAGGATCAGGGGGTCCTTGGCGTCCTTCAGGACGGTGATCGCCCCGAGCTTCGCGTCGGCCAGGATCTGCGCCGAGGTCTTGGAGATGACCGTCCCGCTCTCGATCAGGACCTCGCCGGTCTCCGGGTCGACGACGTCGCCGCAGGCGATCCGCCCCTCGAGGCGGCCGGCGGCCTTCGGGTCGCCGGTGTCGACGTCCTCGGTCTCGTAGAAGGCGGCCAGGATCGCCTCGTCGGAGGAGAACCGCGGGCTCATGGCGCGGAGCAGGGTCATCGACGAGAACTTGCCCGACTGGTCGATCCGGACGCCGAGGGTGTCCTTCTTCGTGACCTGGAGCTCGATCCAGCTGCCGCGCTCGGGGATGACGCGGCAGGCGTGCAGCTTCTTGTCGCCGGCCTCGATGTCGACGACGAAGTCGACGCCGGGGGAGCGGTGGAGCTGGCTGACGACGACGCGCTCGGCGCCGTTGATGATGAACTCGCCGCCGCCGATCATGATCGGCATGTCGCCGAGGTAGACCGACTCCTCGATCGCCGTCTCCCCCTTGTTCAGCCGGAGCCAGACGTGCAAGGGGCGGCCGAAGGTCAGGCGGAGTTGGCGGCACTCGTCGGGGTCGAAGCGGGGCTTGCCGAGGTCGAACTTGATGTATTCGAGCTTGAGCGTCTTGTCGTAGCTCTCGATCGGGAAGATCTCGCGGAAGACCCCCTCCAGGCCGAAGTCCTCGCGCTTCTCGGCCGGCAGGTCGGCCTGGAGGAAGCGCTCATAGCTGCGCGTCTGGATCTCGGTCAGGTCGGGCACCGGATGCTCGTCGTGGATCCGGCCGAAGTTCCTGGGCGTCTGGGGAGTGATGCGCCGCACGGTGGCCATGGGGGTCTTGCGCTCCTCAGGGTCGAGGGGAAGGGCGCGGGGCCGCGGGCCTGGGACCCGGGGCTTGCCCGGCGTTGCCGGGCGATGGGGGCGACGCCCCTCGTCCAAGCGAGGGCGCCGCCGCCGCGCGCCGAAGCACCCCGGCGGGGCCCGTCGGGCCGCGGCCGGGGCGGGCTCGGGGGATGGGGTGCGGTGCGATCGGGGGGCTTGCCCCGCTCGACGCGCCGTCCGAAGCGCGGAGGGGGCCGCCGGGCGGCCGGTGCCGTCGGGAGAGGGAGGGCGCCGGCCCGCCGCAGATTACTTGATCTTGGCCGTCGCTCCGGCCTCCTGGAGCTCCTTGACCAGCTTCTCGGCGTCCTCCTTGGAGATGCCCGTCTTGACCGTCTTGGGCGCCCCGTCGACCAGCTCCTTGGCCTCCTTGAGGCCCAGGCTGGTGGCGGCGCGCACGACCTTGATGACGTTGATCTTGTTGGCGCCGAAGCTCTCGAGGAGCACGTCGAATTCGGTCTGGACCGGCGCGGCCTCGGCCGGGGCGGCGGCGACCGGGCCGGCCACCATCATCGGCGCCGCGGCGGCGGCCTTCAGGCCGTGGACGTCCTCGAGGTACTTCGTCAGGGCCAGGACGTCGAGCACCTTCATGTTGACGATCTGCTCGCCCAGGGCCTTGATGCTGTCGGGATAGGTGGTCAGCTCGGCGGTGGCCATCGGTCTCGAGGTCCTTTCGTGCGGGTCGTCGGGTCGGTTCGGTTCGGGTCTTGGAAGGATCGATTCGAATCGCGGCCGATCGGCTCAGGCGGTCGGCTCCGCCGGGGCGGCTTCCTCGGTCGGGGCGGCACCTTCGGCCGGGGCGGCTTCCTCGGTCGGAGGGGCCTGCTCACCGCCGCCGCCGAGGCGCTCGGCGAGGGCCTCGAGCTGGCCGACGAGCGTGCTGGCCGGCGAGCCGGCCAGGGCCAGCAGTTGCTGCGCGGGGCTCAGGGCCAGGCCCAGGAGCTGGCCGATGAGCACCTCGCGGCTGGGCAGCTTGGTGATGTCCTCGACCTGCGCCGGGGTGATCACGACGCCGTCGACGGCCCCGCCCTTGATCGCGGGCTTCTTGAGCTTCTTGACCTGGTCGGAGATCTCCTTGGCCAGCTCCGCCGGGCCGTCGGCCCCCCAGACCAGCACCGAGGGCCCCTCGAGGTACCGCGAGAGGCCCTCCATGCCCATCTCGGCGAAGACCCGCCGCGCCAGCGTGTTCTTGAGGGTCCGCATCCGGATCTTCTTTTTGCGGAGGTCCAGCCGGAGCCGGTTCTCCGAGACCGCGTCCAGCCCCTTGAAGTCCAGGATCAGGACCGAGTTGCTCCCGTCGAGGTCCGACCGGAGCTGTTCCATCATCATTTCTTTGACGTATTTGCTCATGATCGGTGATCCGGCCGGTGGCCTCGAGGGTGGGTCAGGCCACGACCCGGATGCCCGGGCTCATGGTGGCGGAGACGGTGATCGTGCGGATGTACGCCCCCTTGGCGGCGGCCGGCTTGACGGCCCGCAGGTGGTTCAGGAAGGCGGCGATGTTCTCGACGAGCTGCTCCTCGCTGAAGTTCAGCTTGCCGACCGGGGCGGCGACGTTCCCACCCTTGTCGTTGCGGAACTCGATCTTGCCCGCCTTGAACTCGCGGACCGCCGCGGCGATGTCGGTCGTGACGGTGCCGGCGCGGGGCGAGGGCATCAAGCCGCGGGGGCCGAGCACCCGGCCCAGGGGGCCGACGACGCCCATCATGTCGGGCGTGGCCAATGCCACGTCGAAGTCCATCACGCCACCTTTGATCTTCTGCGCCAGGTCGTCGCCGCCGACGATGTCGGCCCCGGCGGCGGTCGCCTTCTCGGCGTTCTCCCCCTGGGCGAAGACGGCCACCCGCACGCTCTTGCCGATGCCGTGGGGCAGCGAGACCGAGCCGCGCACGTTCTGGTCGCTCTGCCGGGGATCGATGCCGAGGTTGGTCGAGACCTCGACCGTCTGGTTGAACTTCGTGGTGCCGAAGGCCTTCAGTTGCTTGACGGCCTCGGCCAGCGGGACGGGATCGACCGTCTTGACGCGCTCGCGCAACGCGCGGTAGCGCTTCGAGTGAGAGGCCACGGGTCGCTCTCCAGGGTTCGCAGCCGGTGTGCACCGGGGAGGGCTGCCGCCTTCGTGTCCGACTCGCCTTCGAGTGCCGGCGGGCGGTCGCGCCGGCGCGAGTCCTCCAGTTTAGCCGGGGTCAATGCCGAAATTCAACCCCCTCGAGAGTTGTTTTCCGGCCGCCCAGGGTAACCCCGCCCTCAGCCCTTGACCTCGACCCCCATGCTCCGGGCCGTGCCGGCGATGATCCGGCAGGCGTGGTCGAGGTCGCGGGCGTTGAGGTCGTTGAACTTCGTCTCGGCGATCTTGCGGACCTGGTCGCCGTCGATGACGCCGACCTTCTCCTTGCCGGGGGTCTTGGCGGCCGAGGCGATGCCGATGGCCTGCTTGATCAGGACGGCGGCCGGCGGGCTCTTGGTGATGAACTCGAACGAGCGGTCCGAGTAGATCGTGATCTCGACGGGGATGGTCGTCCCCTTCATCTCCTTGGTCCGCTCGTTGAACTGCATCACGAACTGACCGATGTTGACGCCGTGCTGCCCGAGCGCCGGCCCGACCGGCGGCGCCGGCGTCGCCTGCCCGCCGGGGCACTGGAGCTTGACCTTCGCCGTCATCACCTTCGCCATCGTCGCCCCTCTCGATTGCGGATCGCGGAATTAAAGAATCGAAGAATCTTAATTATTCCGCGATCCGATTTCCGCGATCTGCATTAAATGCGCTCGACCTGCCAGTATTCGAGGTCCACCGGCGTGGGCCGGTTGAAGATGATGAGCATGACCTTGACGACGCCGCGGGCCTCGATGACCTCCTCGACGGTCCCCTCGAAGTTCTCGAACGGGCCTTCCTTGATCTTGACGCGGTCGCCGCGCTCGACCTTGATGCGGATCTGCGGCCCCTTCTCCTCGCGGGCGGTGGCCTGGCCGAGCATC
Organism: Isosphaeraceae bacterium; assembly: GCA_035551935.1. GTDB lineage: Bacteria > Planctomycetota > Planctomycetia > Isosphaerales > Isosphaeraceae > DASZMJ01. Next base: position 10,657 of record DASZMJ010000633.1, on the reverse strand, counting down.
TGGTCGACTTCCACCCCGGTCATCGGCGTGGCGTGCTTCCAGGGCTCGGCGTTGGAGCCCCGCGCCCCGCCGACGAAGTCGCCGACGCCGGGGGTCTCGCGGACGGTGAACCACGTCTTCTCGTTGAGCTCCATCTCGACCATGATGTAGCCGGGGTAGCTCTTGCGGGTGACGACGCGCTTCTTGTTGTTGCGGATCTCGGTGATCTTCTCCGTCGGCACGACGATCCGGCCGAAGTACCGGCCCAGGCCCTGGATCTTGACCCGACGCTCCAGGGCGTCGCGGATCGTGTCCTCGCGGCCGCTCTGGACCTTCAGGACGTACCAGGTGAGCGTCGGCGGCGGCTCATCGTCGTCGTCGGCCGTCGCGGCGTCGAGGCTGCCGTTGCTCGGCTCCTCGGCGACGTCCGGCGGCGCGTCCTCGACCTCGTCGCCCGGGTCGTCGTCCTCGTCGTCGGCGACGTCCGGCTGCTCCTCGGCCTCGCGGAGGTCGGCGTGGGCCTCGGGGAGCCCCCCCTGACCGGCGGGGAGGCCGCCGTCGGGGGCCGACTCCTCGACCTCGAAGAGGTTCGAGGGCCCGACCGAGGGGGAGGCGTCGGCCGGATGGCCCTCGAGGCCGTGGTCGTGGCCCGGGTCGGGCTGGGTGTTCGGAGGGGTCGGGTCGTTCATGGCGGGCAACACGGTCAAAATGGGGCCGGGGTGTCGGGGAGGCGCCGAGGGGCCGCGGCTCAACCCTCGGGGGTCGACGGGGTGATGTGCAGGACGCCGATGAACTTCAGTAGCGTCACCCAGACTTGGTCGACCGTGAACAGGAAGATCGACATCAGGAGGACGGTCGTCAGGACGACCATCGTCGCGCGGTAGAGGTCCTCCTTGCTCGTCCAGGAGACCTTGTTCATCTCGGCCTGGGTGTCGCCGAGGAAGTCGGCGAACGGCGAGAAGTTGACGACCCGGTAGATCAGCCAGCCCAGGACGACGGCCAGGCCGCCGACGAGGCCGGCGCGGGTCGCCCGCCCGTAGGACTCGTCGAGGACCTCGTTCAACCGCAGGAGCCCGACCGCGGTGAGGACCCCCAGCGCCACGGCCGTCCAGGTGCGGGCGCGGGCCCCCTGGCGGGGCTTGTAGATGTCGGAGCGCAGCAAGTTCTCGAGGAACGGCATGATCCGGCCGCCCCCCCGGGTCGCGGCGCCTTTCGGGGCGGGCTTGCCCGCCTTGGCGGGCGCATCGTCTTTGACTTTACCCATGGGTCTCCCGCCCCGATCGCGGGGTCGCTGGCCACCCGCCCGAGCCGGGGCCCCCCGGCGCCCGGCAACCCCGACGAGCACGAGCGGAGGGAATCGAACCCCCAACCGCCGGTTTTGGAGACCGGTGCTCTACCAATTGAGCTACGCTCGTAGATCCCCTTCCGATCCGAGAGGCCCTCGGCCACGCCGTCGCGCGGCCGGCGCCCCCGGACGACAACCAACGGACCGGCGGCCGGCCGCGGCTCGCCGCGGCCGGCGCCGGGCCGGTCATTTCTTCCGCGATTCCTTGTGCGACGTGTGCTTGCGCTCGCGGCGGCAGAACTTCTTGAGTTCCAGCCGCTCGGCGCCGCGCGTCTCCTTCTGGGTCCGGTAGTTCCGGTCCCCGCACGAGGAGCATTCCAGCCAGACGTACTCGCGCATCGCTGCACCCTTCGGCCGGCGCCCGGCGCGAGCCCGGGGCCGCGGGCCTGGACCCGCGGCCCCGGGCGCCGGGACGTTACTGGAGGATCTTGGTCACGACGCCGGCGCCGACGGTCTTGCCCCCCTCGCGGATGGCGAAGCGGAGCTTCTCCTCCATGGCGATCGGGGTCATCAGCTCGACGGTCATCTTGATGTTGTCGCCCGGCATGCACATCTCGGCCTCGCTGCCGTCCTCCGACAGCAGGTTGAGCACCGAGCCGGTCACGTCGGTGGTGCGGAAGTAGAACTGCGGCCGGTAGTTCTTGAAGAACGGGGTGTGCCGGCCGCCCTCGTCCTTCGACAGCACGTAGACCTCGGCCTCGAACTTGGTGTGCGGCGTGATCGAGCCCGGTTTGCAGACGACCTGGCCGCGTTCCAGCTCGTTCTTCTCGACGCCCCGCAGGAGGATGCCGACGTTGTCGCCGGCCATGCCCTCGTCGAGGGTCTTCTGGAACATCTCGACGCCGGTGACGACCGAATTCTTGTTGTTGTTGAAGCCGACGATCTCGACCGGGTCGCCGACCTTGATCCGCCCGCGCTCGATCCGGCCGGTGCCGACGGTGCCGCGGCCCTTGATCGAGAAGACGTCCTCGATCGGCATCAGGAACGGCTTGTCGATCTCGCGCTGCGGCTCGGGGATGTAGTCGTCCATCGTCTTGACGAGGTCGAGGATCGCCTGGGCCTCGGGGCCGGTGGGGTTCTCCAGCGCCGGGCGGCTGCAGCCCTTGGTGATCGGGATCTCGTCGCCGGGGAAGCCGTAGTGCTTCAGCAGGTCGCGGAGCTCGATCTCGACCAGTTCGAGCAGCTCGGGGTCGTCGACCAGGTCGATCTTGTTGAGGAAGACGACCAGGGCCGGCACGCCGACCTGGCGGGCCAGGAGGATGTGCTCGCGGGTCTGCGGCATCGGGCCGTCGGCGGCCGAGACGACCAGGATCGCGCCGTCCATCTGGGCGGCGCCGGTGATCATGTTCTTGATGTAGTCGGCGTGGCCGGGGCAGTCGATGTGGGCGTAGTGCCGCTTGTCGCTCTCGTACTCGACGTGCGAGACGGCGATGGTGACGGTCTTGGTCGCGTCGCGGACGGTGCCGCCCTTGGCGATGTCGGCGTACGACTTCTCCTTGGCCTTGCCGTGCGCGGCGAGGACCTTGAGCAGGGCGGCCGTCAGCGTCGTCTTGCCGTGGTCGATGTGCCCGATCGTGCCCACGTTGACGTGCGGTTTGGTCCGGGCGAAGGTTTCCTTGGCCATTGCTCTACTCGTGCGTGCTCAACGCCTCGCGGCGTCATCGGAGTCCTCGGATGGCCGGGGGACCGATCCCCCGGCCGCCCCACACGTCAACCGGATCCGCCACGGGCGGGCGAACCCGCCGGCCTTGGGGCCGGCCGGCGGGGAACCTCGCGGGCGACCGCCCGGCCATCGGGCGGGCCGCCCGAGAGCTGCCGCTGGGACTTGAACCCAGGACCTCGTCCTTACCAAGGACGCGCTCTACCGACTGAGCCACGGCAGCGTCGTGATCGTGTTGGGTCGCCTCTGAATCGATCCTGCGTCGTTCCCGGCGGGTGTCTGTGGGTCTGGTCGCCTGCTTGGGAGGCCCCCGTCGTCGGATCAAACCCCTCGGCCGAGAGCGGGTGATGGGAATCGAACCCACGTAGCCTGCTTGGAAGGCAGGTACTCTACCATTGAGTTACACCCGCGCGTCGACCGGCCGTCGCGTCCCGTCCCGGCCCGTCGCAGATCGCCTCGGTCGTCGTTCGGCCCGGTCGCCCGGGGGTGCTAGAGGATGGGTGGAGCAGGATTCGAACCTGCGAAGGCAGTGCCACCAGATTTACAGTCTGGCCCCTTTGGCCGCTTGGGTATCCACCCGGGGTTCGAGGGGTCGTCGCCCCGCGGGCCGGGCCCGGCCCCGGCAGAGCTGGCGGTGAGAGTCGAACTCACAACCCTCGGTTTACAAAACCGATGCTCTGCCGGTTGAGCTACGCCAGCGATCGGGGCCGTGAAATTCCTTACTATAACGCCCGACCCGGCCGCCGCAAGGGCACTTGCCCCGCCGTGGCCGGGTTTTCCGCACGTCGCCCGCCTCCGGCCCGCCGATGCTCGACGACCGCGCCAGGGGGCCGGTGCCGGGGCGACCGGTCGGGCGCGGTCGTTGCGGATCGTCGTTGCCGATCATTCGACCCGTATCCTACAACGGCCGACCGCCCTTCGACAAGGCCCACGGCGCGCTTTCCTCGAAACCCTAGAGCCGCCGCGGACCGCGGCGGTTCGCGGCCCGCCCCGATCAGAACATCGGCAGGTCGAGCTTCTGCTCGCTGGCGATGCGGCGGAGCTTCTCCTGGGCGCGCGACTCGATCTGCCGGACGCGCTCCTTGGTGATCCGGAGCTCGCGGCCGAGCTGCTCGAGGGTGCGGGGGTCCTGGTTGTCGATGCCGAAGCGGCTGACGATGATCCGACGCTCGCGGTCGTCGAGCCGGCCGAGCATCCCCTTGACCGCCTCCTTCATCCGCCGGAGGGTACCCTCCTGCTCGTGCTCGTCGGCGCGGGTGTCGGCGGCGGCCTCGAACATCTCCTCGTGGCCGGTGACGAACCGGTCGCGGCGATAGGCCTCCTCGGGGATCGTCCGGGCGAAGTTCTTCATGATCGCCCACGAGGCGTAGGTGCTGAACTTGTTGCCCCGCGCGTAATCGAACTTCTCGACGGCGCGGATCAAGGAGATGTTGCCGTCGCTGACCAGCTCGAAGAAGTTGTTCGACGGGCCGACGTGCCGCTTGGCGATCGAGACGACTAGCCGCAAATTGGCGCTTATGATCTGGTTCTTGACCGCCAGCGCCTCCTCCTGCAATCGCTCGATCTGGTCGAGGTCGGCGACGCGGGCTCGGGTCGGGTCGAGTCGGTCGCGGAGCAGGTGGGCCTGGTACTTGAGGTAGTTCATCTTGCGGAACAGGTGCAGCTCCTGCTCGCGGGAAAGGAGCGGCACCTCGTAGAGGTCGGCGAGGTAGGCGGGCAGGCCCTTGGGGGCGCGGAGCCGGCGCGGGCCCTTGCCGTCGGCGGGCTCGGGGGCCGGGCCGAGGATCGCGTCGCGCTGCTCGGGGTCGTCGAAGCTCGCGTGGTGCATGAACTCGAGCTTCGTCTCCAGCAGCCGCCGGGCGCGCATCTCGTTGACGATCCGGTAGATGCTCGAGCGGGTCCGGCCGAAGCGGCGGGCCAGGGCGGTGGCCAGGCGGTCGCGGTCCTCGGCGACCCCTTCGAGCCAGAGCCGGTAGACCTGCGACTTGGCCGAGTCGTCCAGGGGCGGCGCGGTCGGGCTGAAGAGGGCGCGGTCGGGGTGGTCGCGGTCGTAGCGCTTCAACGCCATGCGGATCGTCTCCGTGGCCCGGCCCATCTTGCGGGCGACGTGGCGGGCGACCTCGGTGAGCGTCGTCGGCGCCTCGTCGGCGAGCCGCCGCGCGCGGCGGACGATCTCGTCGCGCTCGGCGTCGTCGAGCTGCCGGAACCGCGCGCCACGCTCGACCTCCTCGGGGTGGTCGGCCTCGAACCGGCGGACGCTCGACTCGAGGAAGCCGACCTTGGGCCGGCCGTCGATCAGGAACCGCCGCGCCACCAGGCCGCGCGCCCGCCAGCGGTTGACCGTCCGCGCCGAGACGTTGAACCGCCGGCCGACGGCGCCGACGGTCAGGACCGGCTCGCCGACCTGCTCGGCGCGCTGCGGCAGGGTCGCCGAGAGGTCCTCGATCAAGAGCAGCAGGTCGTGCCGCACGTCGCCGCCGTCGAGCACCAGGGCCGGCGCGCTGTCGGGCCGGAACCCGGTGATCCGGAAGCAGATCAGCTCATACGGGTACTGCTTCTCGGCCCGGATCTCGTGGAAGAGCTGCTCGGCGCGGTCGATCTGCTCGCCGCGCCGCTCGCGCGGGGCGAACCGCGCCTGCTGCTCCTTCAACTGCCGCAAGGCCGGATGGCGATAGCTCGTCCCCATCCCCCGACACTCCCCGGGCCCGCGCCTCGGGCCCGCTCGCGAACGGATCGATCCTCGACGACCCCGCCCCGTACCGCCCCGCAACCCCGAGGGAATTCGTCGCCGCGACCGAGCCATTGGGCCGACCCCCGAAAGACGGTCCCGGTCCGCCGGAGGTTCGCCCGATTCGCCCGCAAGGCCGGTGCCCCGGTCCGTCCCCCCGTCGCCGTTTCTCGCGCCGATCCCGCCCCTTTCCTCTATAGGATCGGTAAGCGTTGAATCTCGCGACAATCCCCGAAGGACATTCCCAGTCGGGGGCCCGACCGGTCGCGCGGCCCTCGATCCCTTAGACGCTCGCCGACCCCTCCTCGATCAATCCCGCCGGAAGAATCCCGCCGCGAGCGCGGCGGGCCTCGGACCCCTGTCATTGTTCGGGGCCTTCTGACAGTTGTCAATGGCCTCCCGGGCGACGAAGGCTCGACGTCATTTCTACGACGCGGGCGACTTTGTGGGACAGATGCGGCTTTGCAGGCCCGGCGCGCCGATTTAGAGTGGGGATATTGCGAGGCTCGGGGAGGGACGGGCATGGTCGGTGCGGGCGTGCTGGCGATCGCGGGGCTGCTCGGGGCCGTCGCCGAGCCCGTGACGCTGCGCGAGGCGGCGACGACGGGGCAGGTCACGCGGGTCGTGCTCGAATTGAAGGCGAGCGGCCGCTACGAGCCGGAGGGGTCCAAGCCGCTGGACCTGAAGGTCGAGGAGCGGCTCGACTTCGTGGAGAAGGTCGCGGCCGTCGACGGCGACGGGACGCCGCGGCGGGTGGTCCGTCGGGTGAACCAGGCCGCGGCGGCGGTGGGGGGCAAGGTGCTGCCGGACGCGCGATCGATCCGGCCCGAGGTCGCCATCCTCGTGGCCGAGCGTCGCCCCGACGGCCCCTTCGTCTTCAGCCCCGGCGGCCCGTTGACCCGCGCCGAGCTGGACCTGGTCGAGGGGCCGGCCGACCCGCTCGAATTGGCGGCACTGCTGCCGACGAAGCCGGTGGCCGTCGGCGATCGATGGAACGTCGCCGACCCCGCGTCGCGGTCGTTGAGCGACTATGACGCCCTGGCGGTCAACGGCCTGGAGGCGACCCTGGAGGCCGTCGACGACGCCGCGGCGAAGGTCGCGCTCAAGGGCGAGGTCCGGGGGGCTGTGCTGGGAGGAGAGGGGACGATCCGGATCGTCGGCGGCTTCACCTTCGACCGGAAACGGGGCCGGATCGACTCCTTGACGATCGACCGGGCCGAGGTCCGCAAGGCCGGTCCGGTCGAGGCGGGCCTGGACATCAAGAGCACCCTCAAGCTCACCCGCCGTGACGCCGAGACGCCCCCCGAGCTGACCGACGCCGCGCTGGCCGCCGTGCCGCTCGAGCCGGCGGCCGAGCTCCAGGCCCTGCGCTTCGAGGCGCCCGAGGGCTCGTACACGATCGCCCATGGCCGCGACTGGCACCTCTTCACCGAGAGCATCAAGCGGGTTGTGTTGAAGCAGCTCGATCGCGGCGAGGTCGTCGCGCTGTGCAGCCTCGCCCCCGGCCCGCGCGTCGGGCCGGGCCGGCACCAGGACCTCGCCCAGTTCCGCGCGGACATCCGCGCGGCGATCGGCAAGCATTTCGTCCGATTCGACGAGGAGGGGGAATTGCCCGTCGCCGACCGGGGCTTCGGCTACCGGGTGGTGGCCGAGGGGAAGGTCGGCGAGACCCCCGTGATCTGGATCTACGACCTGCTGGCCAGCCCCGAGGGGGAGCAACTGATCGCGACCTTCGCGCTCACCGAATCGCGGGCCAAGGACTTCGGGGACAGCGACTTACGGATCATCGGCTCGTTCCGTTGGGGCGCCCGGCCCGACCCGCGTTGAGGCGTCGGCACAGGTTAAGGAGCAACGGCCATGTCGCACAGTCTCTCGACGCGCCGGTCCCTGGCCGTCCTGGTCGTGGCCCTCGCGGCCGCCTGCCCCCTGCCGGCCGTCGCGCAAGAGGCCGAGGGGGCCAAGCCGAAGGCGGAGGCCGAGGGGTCGCGACCCGCGTTCGACCCGTCGGCCTACTGGATGTTGACCGAGACGTACCGCCCGACCCGCGACAAGGACCGGCCCGCGCCCCCGGGCTCGATCGGGCAGTACAGGGTCGATTTCCGCGAGACCACCCGGATCACCGGCGACAGCCCCGGCGGTGCCCCGACGTTGAGCCAGACGGTGGTCGAGGGCCGGTACTTCGAGCTGCCCGACGAGGTCGAGGACATCGACGATCGCGTCCTCAGCGTCGTCCGCCGATACGGCTTCCTGAGGCACTCGGACGACCCCAAGACGACCCCCAAGCCCTTGCCGGGGATGGCCGGTGCCACCTTCTGGATCAGGCACCGGCCGGAGGTCCGCCCGCTGGTCATCAGCCTCGATCCCTCGAAGGACTTCCGCTTCGACTCGTATCACCTGATCGCCGCCCAGGTCTACCCGCCCGACCTCGCCCTGTTGCTGCCGCGGGGGGCCGTGAGAGTCGGTGAGACCTACGATCTCTCCCGCGAGGGCTCGGTGGCGCTGGTGGGCAGCCTGTCGTGGCTGGGCATCGAGAATCAGAAGCTTCAGGGAAAGGTCGTCGAGATCCGGCCCGGCGCCGCGGGCAAGCCCTGGAAGGCGACGATCGACCTCGTCGGCGACGAGACCAAGGCGGGCATCCACGCCGGATTGACGTTCGCCTTCGAGCCCCCGGCCGCCGACGAGCTGGCCAAGGCCGGCGGCAAGGAGGACAACGGCGCCCGCATCTACGCCCGGGGCGCGATCGTCGAGGTCCGGATGACGACCGAGATGGTCACCCGCCGGGGCAACAGCCGCCTCTTCGACAAGGCCCATCGCGAGCTGATCCTCCTCCGGTCGCTGACCGACACCGGCGACCCGATCAAGCTCCCCGAGCCGACCCCCGAGCCCAACCCCGCGAATTCCTGGCTGACCTTCATCGACCCGAAGAACCGCTATCACCTCCGCATCCCGCAGTCGTTGATCTACGAGCATCGCATGTCGACCGACGACACGGCCGTCTTCTGGCACCCGACGCCCGACGGCAACGGCCGCGAGGACCTGTCGATCCAGTGCGGCACGGGTACGGTCCTCGCGCCCCGCGACATGCTCGAGAGTGCGCTGGCCCAGATCCGGTCCGACGGCTTCGACGTCAAGGTCAGTCCCCCCGGCCCGCCCCGGACCTGGAGCGACTTCCGCGTCGATGTCCGTCAGGCGCGCATCCACGACCCCCACACCATCAAGAACGACGACGCCGACACCTACCTCGGCTACGCGATCCGGGGCCCCGGCAACCTCGTCATCCTCGCCTGCGCCCGCACCCCCGAGCCCAACGCCGCCGAGTTCCGCGCGCTGGTCGAGTCGATCCTCAAGACGATCCTGCCCGGCGCACCCAAGGACCGCTGACGAGCCCCCCGGCGCCCGGGTGGGTCGGGACGTTGGCCCGCGATCGATCGGACCGACGCTCAAGACAGGAAGACCGCGACCTCGGCGGCGAGGCGGGCGTTGGCGACGATCAACGCGCGATTCGCGGCCAGGCTGCGCCCGGCGGTCGCGGCCCGGAGCCGGTCGAGCAGGAAGGGCGTGAGCGGCTTGCCCGAGACCCCGCGCGCCCTGGCCTCGGCCAGGGCGGCGGCGAGGGCCAGGTCGTGCTCGGCGCGATCGAGGGCCAGGGCCGGGTCGACCGGCTGGGCCAGCACGATCGCCCCGGGGAGGCCGAGGGACCGGTGGGCGCGGACCAGCTCGGCGGCCTCGGCGGGGGAGTCGACGCGATGCTCCAGGCCCAGGCCGGAACTCGCCGTCGTGAAGCCGGCCAGCTCGCCGGTCCGGTAGCCGACGATCAGCACGCCGCGGGCCTCGAGCGCCTCGAGGGTGGCGGGGACGTCGAGGATCGACTTGACGCCCGAGCAGACGACCAGGGCGCCGTCGGCCCGCGCCAGCTCGTCGAGGTCGTTGGAGACGTCGCCGGTGGTCGCCGCGTCGCGGTGGACGCCGCCGAGGCCGCCGGTGGCCAGCACGCCGAGGCCGCTCGATCGGGCCACCCAGAGCGTTGCCGCGACGGTCGTCGCCGCGTCCAGGCCATGGGCGACGGCCGCGGCCAGGTCGCGGCGGCCGGCCTTGCGGATGTCGCCGGGGCGGGCCAGCCGTTGCAATTCGACATCATCGAGGCCGACGACCACCCGGCCGGCGACGACGGCGATCGTCGCCGGGGTCGCGCCGGCGGCGCGGACGGCCGCCTCGACGGCGCGGGCCGTCTCCAGGTTCTCGGGATGGGGTAAACCTTGGGCCACCAGGGTCGATTCCAGGGCCACGCACGGGCCTCCCTTCATCAGGGCACCCTGCACCTCGGCGGCGATTCGATGGCTCGTTGCACCCATGAAAACACTCTGAAAAAAACGTGTGAGGGGCGCCCGATCCCCCTGGTTCGGCATGAACGTCGTGGTTAAGTTCGTAGAGTCCCTATATGGATCGCGGTCGGCGATCCGTCGCGGCGATGACGCTTCCATGCGAGTGATCTTGGACGCAATGCAAGGGCCCCGGCGGGGCCGGTCGTTCATGTTCGATCGCCACGATACCTTCATCGTGGGCCGATCGCGCTACGTGCATTGCTCGATCCCCGAGGATACGGCGCTGTCGCGGGACCACTTCCTGATCGAGATCAACCCGCCGCGGTGCGAGCTGCGGGACCTGGGGAGCACCAACGGGACATATGTCAACGACCGGCGGGTGGTGCAGCGGACCCGCCTGATGCCCGGCGACCGCGTCCTGGCCGGCCAGAGCGTCTTCGTGGGGCGGATGGAGGGGGTGCCCGAGGTCCGCGTCGCCGAGATGACGCCGTGGCCGGGGGCGACGTCGGAGTTCGTCGCCGTCGGGCCCGACGGCGTGCCGATCGCCTGCGCCGGCTGCGGCGCCTTCGCGCCGCCGACGATCGACATCGCCCGCGACAGCCGCCCCAACCTCGGCGAGGCGA
>DASZMJ010000632.1:0-13966 GCA_035551935.1 Isosphaeraceae bacterium | reverse complement strand
CACCACGGGGATCTTGCTTCACGGCGCGAGGTTCGGCGCCGCGTCAAAGGGCTTGAGGCGGGGGTCCGGAAGCGTGTTGTCGTGGACGAGCGCCCCGGCCATGCCGACGAAGAAGGTCGCCGGGCCGGCCACGTCGAGGTTGTACAAGGGCTCGCGATCGCCGCAGCCGACCGAGCCGACGCGCACCGGGCCGGCGACCGTCCGGACCGTGTCCCCCGGCCTCAGCTCGCGGGCCATCGCCCACCCCTTGCCCGGCCGCCAGAAGCGGTGGTAGACGCTGGCCACGATCCTCTCGTCCCCCAGCCGGACGAGCAGCGTCTCGTCGGGCGGGTTGTGGTGCAGGCCGACGACCGGCTGGTAGCTCAACGCGCCGGTGGCGCCGTCCTGGCTGAGGACCACGTCGCCGACCTGGACCTTTTCGATCGCCTTCGGCCCATCGCGGGTCAGCACGGGCGTGCCGGCGCCGAAGCAGGTGGTCAGGTACGGAGCGGGGATCTGCTGGACCGCCTGGATCATCTCGACCTTCGGGGCCGGCGTGTAGCGGTAGCCGACCCGGTCGTACCACCACCGCTTCCAGGCGTCCTCGTCGTCGCCGTAATTCGGGGCGTCGAGGGTCTGGCCGAGGACGGCCGCGGCCCGCTGGTTCGTGATCCGGAACGTGCCGTTCATCTGCCGGAGGAACTCGACGTCGAGTGCCTGCTGCATGCGCGCGTTGGCCGCCTTCTGCTGGGCGGCGAGGATCATCATGATCGTGCGCATCTCGTACTTGTGGAGGTCCTGGATCTCCTCCTCGGTCGGCTCCCTGGTGAGCCGCGACATCTCGATGCCCTGGATGGCCACGGGCATGCCGAAGGGGTCGCGGCCGACGAAGCCGTAGAAGAGCGAGCCGATCGTGAACGGCGGCGGGGCGTCGTAGCCGCGCTCGAGGTGGAACCGCGGGCAATCCACCGTCAGCTTCCCGGTCGAGCCGGGGCCGGTCACGGGCGTGACGGCGAAGGTGACGGGCGTGTGGAACTGCTCGACCAGCGCCTCGGCGTAGTCGCCCGGCTCGCGCCGGTCGAGGGCCGCGATCGCGTCGTCGCGGACGTCGACGAGGTCGCACTGGACGGCCAACGCCGAGAGGATGCGCGTCGATTTCGGCGTCTCGATCCGGGCGAGCATCCGCGTCGCGGTCCGGAGGTCCTCCGGATCGCCACCGCCGAAGACCCGCCAGATCGCGGCGACGGCGCGGGGGTCGTCGACCTCCTCGAGGGCCGAGGCCGCCTTCGATCGGAGTGTCTCGCCCCGGCCGCGCAGCTCGGCCCGCCACTTCTTGAGCAGCGGCGTCCAGCGCTTGTCGGCCGCGTATTGCGCGGTGGTCTCGGCCTGGATCGCCGCGAGCTGCGCGTCGCTCACCCACCGTCCTTCCCAGCGGTGGAAGCCGAGGTGGTGCCAGGCCTCGACCCGATGTCTCCCCTCGCGTGTGGCGGCGTAGAAGTGCGCGGTGGCCTCGGCCTTCAGGCCGTTCTTCTCGCACCAGAGCCCCAATTCGTAGTCGTTCCGCGGCCAGTCGGCCTTCTCTTCCCCCTTCTGGGGCCATCGCCCGAGCCGGTCGGCCTCGTCCAGGAACGCGCGCCGGGCCTCGTACTCGGCCAGCTTCTTGGCGAGCTCCTCGTCGGCTCTGGCGCGGTCGACGACGTCCTTGGCCTTGCGCCAGCGGTCGCCGTCGCGGACGAAGCCGAGTAGGCCGCGCGCCGCGGCGTGGTCGGGGTCGATGAGGACGGTCAGCGCCAGGTGTCGGAGCCGCTCGGCCTTCAGGCCGTGGGCCTCGCACCAGAGGGCGAGCCGGAAGTGGGCGTCGGGGTCGCGGCGGGCCTTGGCCTTGGCCGAGGCGTAGGTCTTGAGGTCGTGGTCGGAGGGGCGTGGGGGGGAGACGTCCCCAGAGACGGCGAGCAAGGTGCAGCCGACGATGAGAGGGAGGATCATCGCCAAGCCTCCGGGAGTGGTTGAATCGATCCAATTGGATTGTACGACGGTCCGGAGCCGGGGACAAGCATGTTTGCCCGACCCTGATGGAAAGAGGGACGCAGGAGAGCCCTACGGCTGGCGCGCGTGCCAGCGGGCGACGAACCGGCGGTAGTCGTCGGGGGTGTCGATGCCGACGGAAGGCTCGTCGACCAGGCCGACGGCGATCGGGAAGCCGGCCTCGAGGACGCGGAGCTGCTCGAGCTTCTCGGCGAGCTCGAGCGGCGAGGGGGGGAGCTTCGCGAGGCTCAACAGGAAGTCGCGGCGGTAGGCGTAGAGGCCGAGGTGGAGCAGGGCGGGGGGGGCGTCGGCGGGGAGGCCGTCGCGGTGGTGGGGGATGGGGCTGCGGGAGAAATACAGGGCGCGGCCGGATCGTGAGCGGACGACCTTGACGCACGAGGGGTCGCGGTAGTCGCGCTCGGATCGGATCGGCGTGGCGAGCGTGGCCATCGGGGCGTCGGGGTCGTCGTCGAGGAGCTGGACGACCAGGTCGAGCGCGGCGCCGGAGACCTCGGGCTCGTCCCCCTGGAGGTTCACGACGATCCGCGCGGTTGGGAGGGTCGCGGCGACCTCGGCGACGCGATCGGTGCCGCTGGGGTGGTCGGCGCGAGTCAGGACGGCCTCGCCGCCGAACTCGCGGACGGCGCACGCGACGCGGTCGTCGTCGGTCGCGACGAGGATGCGGCCGATCCGCGCCGACCGCCGCGCGGCCTCGACGACGTGCTGGATCAACGGGCGGCCGGTATCGGCCAGGAGGGGTTTGCCGGGGAGTCGGGTCGACGCGAATCGGGCCGGGATCACCGCGACGATTTCCATGGTTCGGGCGATCTCCGGCGGGGGACGGTCCGATACCTATGCCACACCCGGACAAGGCGGGCGACCGCCGCGCGTCACGGACCCGGCGCGCGGCACCCCACCATAGCCGACTGGCCCGGCCACGCAAGGCCAGCCGCCGGCCCTCCCTCGACTCGTCGCGACGGCCAAGGATTGGCCTCGCCCGACCATCGGCAGGATGCCCCCGAATTCGGTCCGCGCGCCGCGAAGGCCGCCCCGGGGATGCCCCGCCGATGCCCAGGCCGAGGAGTCGCCGTGCGCCGACGGTCGAGGCGCTCGAAACCCGTCGCCTGCTCGCCGCGGGCGACCTCGTCGGCGCGCCGGCGACAAGGGACTCATACCACGTCGACGGCGGTGGGATGGCCGTCGCGGTCATCGACACGGGCGTCAATTACGCCCACGAGGCCCTCGGCGGCGCGATCGGGCCGGGGCACAAGGTCGCGGCCGGCTACGACTTCGCCGACAACAACCCCGACCCTTCCCCCGCCCCCGGCCCGCAGCACGGCACCGCCGTCGCCGGCCTGATCGCCTCGGCCGACCCGGCCAACCCCGGCGTCGCACCCGGCGCCGGCATCCTCCCGCTCCGCGTCTTCGACAACAACGGCAAGGGCAGCTTCGCCGCCATCGCGGCGGCCCTCCAGTGGGTCATCGACAATCACGCGCAATATCACATCACCGTCGTGAACCTGTCGATCAGCGACGGCAGCAACAACACCCGCAACTGGAACGCGCAGGACGGCGGGGTCGGCCAGCAGATCAGCGGCCTGATCGACCAGCTCGATCGGTTGGACATCCCGGTCGTGACCGCCGCCGGCAACAGCTTCGGCGGCCCTCAGGGGATGGGCTTCCCGGCGATCGACCCCGAGACGATTAGCGTCAGCGCCCTCGGGGCCGACGGCCGGCTCGCCGCCGACGCGCAGCGGCTCGGCGCGGCGGCGGGGGGGCCCTCGGCCACGAAACTCGTGGCGCCCGGCGAAGGCCTGATCGCGCCGGTGCAGAACAACGACTTCGCGCCGGTCTCGGGTACGAGCTTCTCGGCCGCGCTGGTCAGCGGCGCGGTGGTCTTGCTCCAGCAGATCTACCAGGCACGGTTCGGGACCTTGCCGAGCGTCGCCGCCGTCGAGGGCTGGCTCCAGACCGGCTCCGACCCGGTGGCCGACCCGACCACCGCGTCGACGTTCGACCGGCTCGACATCCCGAAAGCCGCCGCCCTCGTCCCCAGCCCCGCGCCGCCGCCGACCCCGGCCCCGGCGCCCGTCTCGACGCCCGCCCCGTCCCCCGCGCCGATCGCGACCCCGCCCGCCCCGTCCCCCGCGCCGGCGCCTACCCCGGCCCCGATCGCAACCCCGACCCCGGTCACGATCACCCCGGCTCCCGCCGCGATCCTGCCGGCTGGCCCACTGTCGGCGCGGCAGGATCGCTTGATCCGGCACGCGGCGCGTGTCCTCGTCGCGCGTGCGCACCCGGCCGCGCCCCGGGTCAAGCGGGTTCACGTCGTCGGGATCAGGCGATCGAGGGCCGCGACCGCCGGTTGAGCGCGGCGAGCTCGGCCTCGTCGTCGTTGCCGCGGGCGAGCTCGATCCGCCAGGCGAACCAGGCGAAGCTGGCCAGGCCGACGACCAGCGCCGCGACGTTCATGTCCTTCTTGAGCAGCGTGTCGTACATCCCGTGCAAGACCATCGGCACGGCGATGACGCGGACGACGCGGAGCATGTACTCGGCCCAGTGCTCGGAGCCGCGGAGCTCGTCCTGCCGGGCCTGGAGCGTCAGGGCGGCCGAGCCGCTCCAGATCGCATGCAAGGCCACGCACGAGACGAACCGCACGACGTAGATGCCGGCCGAGGCCACGCCGTTGTAGTGCTGGCCGGCGTACATGATCCCCTCCGAGACGCCGAAGCCGACGCCCGAGGCCAGGCCCCAGAGGCACGCCCCCCGCCAGCCCATCCCGCCCCCGCGGCGGTAGTGGGCCAGCAGCGGGATGAGCTTGCAGCACTCCTCGCAGAGGCCGACGCCGAAGGTGAAGCCGACCAGGCTCAGCACGAGGCTGCTGTCGGGGGCGAGCGCCGACTGGTACGACCAGCCGATGAACTTGACGACGTAGAAGATCAGGATCCCCACGCCCCGCCCCCGGACCCAGACCCCCTGCGTCATGTCGGCGGCGAACTGGAAGCCGAGCAGCAGCACGATCCCGACCGTCCCCGTGAACAGGCCGACGAGGAACAGGTGCGAGACCTGGACCCGCTCGCGCGGCAGGCAGAGGGCGATCAGGGCGAGGAACGCCAGGGCCGAGGCCACGGCGTAGGCCCAGTGTCGCATCGAGTCGCGCGCCAGGTGCGCCTCGTCGTCGAGCTTGTGGTCGGGGAGGGCGTTGAGCACGTCATCCAACGACGCCTCCCTGGAGAGGCGTTCGACCTTCGCCCTCACCTCGTCGGGCGCCTTCTCCATGGTGTGGTCGAACCGTTCCTTGAGGTCGCTCTTGTCCCGGCCCAGGAGCGAGAACGCCAGCGGGATCAGGGCGAGCACGAGGAGCCAATGCAGGTACTCGCGGCCCGACGCCGGCTCCGGCTCCTCCGCGTATGCGGCCGTCGCGGGCCTCGGGGACACCGTCGGCGCCGGGCTCCAGGTCCCCTCGCCCTCGTCCGCGTCGTCCTCGAATTCCGGCTCGGGCCCGTGACGGCCCGGTGGCGCCGGGTCGAGCAGCCCGTAGAGGTCCTCGGGCTCGTCGACGGCCGGGGCGGGGGGCTCGGGGATCTTGACGATCGCCCCGCAGCCCGGACACTGCGTCCGACGCCCGGCGAGCTCGTCCTTGGCGTGGAGCCTCCTGCCGCATTCGCACGCGAATACGATGGCCACGGGCCGCCTCCGTCTTCGTCCTCGACCTCGACTCCGGACACCAGGAAATGGGGCGATGCATCCTAATATGGGTTCGTCCGCCGAGTCAATCGTCCTGATGGGTCCGGGGAGGATTCTCGACGTCCGAGGCGCCACACCCTGGAATCCGTCGGGTCCTCGGGTTCCAATGGGGCCGGAGCAATGACACCGGATTGGAGTGACCGTTGATGTTGCGACGCCTCGGAACGATCGCGATCGTCCCCGCCCTGTTCCTGCTCGCCGCCGGCTGCGAGAGCCGCGCGAGCCGGCCGGCCGCGGCCCGGCCGGCGCCGGCGAAGTTCGCCGACGAGGTGTCGGCCCCGCGGGACGAGGACTACGCCAAGGCCCGGGCCTCGTACCAGTCGAAGGTGACCTGGACCGGCCATGCCCCGGTCGCCGCCAAGGTGGCGCAGGTCCCGAAGGGGGCCGAGGAGTTGAAGTACGCGTCCGGCGGCCTCGCGCTCCGGTCGTTCGTCACCCCCGACCCCGGCGACGGCGCGAAGCACCCGGCGGTCGTCTTCCTCGGCGACGGCTTCAACTTCGACGCCCGCGACTGGTCGCTCGCCGACAAGTACCGCGCGGGCGGGTTCGTCGTCCTGGCGCCGTTGCCGAGGGGCGAGAACCAGCAGAAGGGCATCTATACGATGTTCTACGGCGAGGTCGACGACGTGCTCGCCGCGACCGAGGCCCTGGCGAAGCTGCCGTATGTCGACGGCGCGCGGATCGACCTGGCGGGCGTCCGCGAGGGGGGGACGCAGGCGTTGCTCTGCGCGATGGCCTCGGGCCGCTTCCGGTCGGTCGCGGCGATCGACCCGGTGCTCGACATCGCGGCCTTCACGAAACAGAACCGCCACCTCGTCGCCTTCGACCGCAAGGTCGTCCGCGAGTTCCAGCTCCGCTCGCCCCTCGCCTACGCCACCAGCCTCAAGTGCCCCGCCCGCCTCTACGTCCGCGCCGGCGACGCCGACGCCGCGGCGGCGGCCCGCGAGTTCGAGAGACGCGCCCGGGGCAAGTCGCTCGACGCCGAGGCCGTGCCCGTGCCCGGCGACAAGCCCGCGGCGGCCGTCGCCGCGGCGGTCGGCCGGAGCATCGAGTTCTTCAAGTCCAGGTGAATCCAAGGTCCCGGCGCGATCGCGGCGCGTTCTCAACCCGGGCCGGCGCGGCCTATGATATCGGGAGGGCCCCGACGGCCCGCCGCGAAAAACCCCGGGGTGGTCCGCGCCGATGCCCGTCCCTTTCGAGCCCCCCTCCGTCGCGTTCCCGACCGGCGCGCCCGGCCGCTGGGTCCGCCTGCCGCCGATCGAGGACACCCACGACCGGGAGAGCCGGGGCCTGATCCTCGACGCCGCCGATCGGGTCCGACCGGGCCGGGCCATCGCGCTCGGGGCGGGACATTGCCGGGAGATCCCGCTGGTCGAGCTCTGCCGACGCTTCGAGCACCTGACCCTCAACGACCACGACGGCCCGGCCCTGGAGGCGGCCCTCCGCGACTCGGGCCTCGACGCGGGGAAGGACCGGCTCCTGGTGGCCGACCTGACCGGCGTGACGGCCGCGTTCGTCCGCGAGGTCGGCCGCTCCCTCGACGCGACGGCCGACCCCGGCGCGGCCATCGACCAGGTCGCCCAGGTCGCCGACTCCACCCGGCCGGAAGCCTTCCGGACCGATGGGTCGTATGACCTCGTCGTCGCGTCGTGCGTCCTCGGCCAGCTCCACGTCGCCGCCTGCAACCGGGCGATCCAGCTCTTCGTCGCGAAGTTTCCCGCGCGCGTCGACGAGTTCCGCCACTCCGACCGCTGGACCCGCGCCATGTACGGGCTGGCGCGGCGGATGGAGTCGACCTTCATCGACAGTCTGCACGGCCTCGCCGAGCCGGACGGCCGCATCGTGCTGTCCGAGTCGGTGCGGTTCTGCTTCCTCTACCCGTCGGGCGACGGCGGCTGGATGACCAACGGCTTCTACCGGATGACCCGGACGACCCGGTTGACGGACGAGCTCGACGACCGCTTCGTCGTCGAGCGACGGGGGCGCTGGTCCTGGATCGTCGACCCTCCCGCCGCGCCGGGCCAGGTCGGCCGCCTCTTCGACGTCGAGGGGCTGCTCCTGCGGAAAAAGTGCGGAGTTGAGTGCTGAGTGAAGAAGGGATGCCTCCTCTCTCTTCACTCAGCACTCCGCACTTTTTCCGATGCACTCCGTCGCGTCATGGCCTTGACAACGGGCCGGCATGACCCCTATGTTCATCTCGATGCGCGCCATCCTCGACGGCCGACGTCTCCGGCCGTGGCGCATCGAGGGGCCTTGAGCCTTGACCGCCCGCCTGCGACTCAGTCGGTGGTGGCTCGCCCTGGCCTACGTGACGGCCTCGGTCCTGGTCCAGTCCGCGCACCAGCACGGTGAGCGGCGGGACGCCGCGTCGAGCGGCGCCGAGGCGTCCTGCCGGTGCGGCCAGCCGCACCTGTCGGGCCACCCCGCCGAGGGTCCGGTCCACGCGCCGGACCACTGCCTGGCCTGCCAGTTCCGGGCGTCGCACCACGCCTGGCAACCCGCGGGCCCCGCGCCGCAAGACCTCCTGATCGGGGTCGTCGGCGACCCCGAGCCCCTCCCGGCCCACCCGCGGCCGACGCTGCGGCCCTCCTGCCGAGCCCCGCCCGTCGCCTGAACCACGCCCGATCGTCGCCCGATCGACCGGCGACGCCCCCGCGGCGTTCGCCGTCGCTGGTTCCTGACGTGCTCATCCTCCATCCCTGATGGCTCGGTATGCCCTCCGTCGCTGTCGGGCCGGCCCGCGCCGGCGCGGCCTCGACGCGGGGCCTTCCAGGAGATCCTGCATGCGCCTCGAACACTCCCCGCGCCCGAGGGCCGGGTTCACCTTGATCGAATTGCTCGTCGTCATCGCGATCATCGGCGTGTTGATCGCGCTGCTCTTGCCGGCCGTGCAGCAGGCCCGCGAGGCCGCGCGCCGGACGCAGTGCGTCAACAACCTGAAGCAGATCGGCGTCGCCTTGCACAACTACGAGTCGTCCCACGGCGCCTTCCCGCCCGGCTACATCAGCCTCGTCAACCCCACGATCCTCAACGCCTGTGACCAAGACGCCGAGAACGCCAGCTCGGTCGACCTCGGCCCTGGCTGGGCCTGGGGGAGCATGCTCCTGCCCTACCTGGAGCAGAAGCCGATCTACGACTCGATCAACTTCGGCCTCTCGGTCGCCTACCACGACAACGACACCGGCAGTCTCGCGTCGATCAGCGTCTTCCTCTGCCCCTCCGACGACGGCCCCTCCGTCGTCCCGGTCCTGGCCGACCCGCCCGACCCGGCCAACCCCGGCCAGTACGGCGGCACGCACATCGTCGATTACGTCTCGCGCGGCAATTACGTCGGCATGTGGGGCCTCGGCGAGCTCTGCGCCGGCTCCGGCGGCAACGAAGTGCAGAACAACAACGGCACCAACGTGCCCCTCGGCAACCACTTGGGCATCTTCTACCGCAACAGCCGGACGCGACTGGCCGAGATCACCGACGGCCTGAGCTCGACGATCGCCGTCGGCGAGCGGAGCCACAACCTCAGCTACGTGACCTGGACGGCCCGCTCGATCAACGGCTGGCTCGGCAAGACCTCGGCCGTCGAGGGCGGGACCGACCAGTTCAACCCCTCGCCCGAGGAGTGCTGGACCCAGGTCCTCGGCCCCGCGGGCTTGGAGGACGGCCCGCGCACGATCAACAACCCCGAGGCCCATGTCGAGGACTACTGGAGCATGCACCCCGGCGGCGCCGACTTCCTCTTCGCCGACGGCTCCGTCCACTTCCTCAAGGCCGGCATCGCCATCGCCCCCTGGCGCGCCCTCGCCACCCGCCGCGGCGGCGAGGTGATCAGCGCCGACGCCTATTGATCGCGGCATCGGCCCCGGCCACCCGATCGATCCCTCACCCCGGGTGGCTGGGGCCCCGCTCGCCGTAGTCGCTCAGCCCAGGCCACCCCGCCAACGGGGCGTCATGGCATCCAGAGCATGGACCAGGCGATGGACAGCGGGATCGCGATCAATACGAGTACAAGCGATCCGAGGACGGCCTCGACCCATCGCCATCCCGGCACCGTGCGGAAGAATGCGATCCCGACCACGAAGGTTGATGGCCCGCCGCGCTTGAGCCATGGCAATACATGAAAGAGGAATCCATACTTGCGAATTCCCCATCCGCTCGCGAAGATCGTCGAGGGCTCGGGCACGATGTTCGCGTTCCAGCGAGCGATCCATACGCCGATCATAAAGCCGATCTCGAGGGCGATCAGCCAGGGTGAGAACCTCAGGAGCAGGATCGCGCCCTCGACGCCCGGCCTCTCGCGGCGCGAGAGCGGCGTCGTTGCGATCGTCAGGGACCCGAACAGGAGCCACCACCGCGCCAGCGACCACGCCTCCCAGGTCCAGAGTCGTCTCCAGTACCGGAGATCGTGGGCGATGTCCTCCAAGTCCCGGAGAATCGCTGGGAAAGTCGACCGAGCCCGGGAATCCGTCGCCAACGCTGCGAGATCCAACGCGACCTCACGCCAGGCGGGCCAGAGCCCGACGAGGAGGGTGTCCACGGCCAAGGATCGCCCAAGTGCGATGGCAAAGCTCCGCCGATCGGCCTCGCCCCCGACGAATGAGAGCTGCGGCAAGCTGATCGGGAGTCGCCCGCGCCGCGTTCCGATGCGCAGGCCCGCGCCCCAGGCGATCAGGACGTATCGCACCGGATACGCCAGGATCAGGAGGGTCACGAAGGCATCCGCCTTCAAGGCGGCGAAGACCACGGCGAGGCAGGCGACCCAAACCATCGCATCCCGCAACCGCACCCTCTTCGGCGTGGATGTGGTCATCGGGAAGATTCTGGCGGCCGGGTCGCCGGGGTGCGTTCCTCGGTGACCATCAACTGGTAGGCTTCCCGGATGTTCTCGTCCAGCTCGTCGAGCGTCGCGCCCTGACTGAACACCCCGGGCACCTCGACCACGCGGCCGACGAACCAGCGGCCGTCCCGCCAGGATTCGAGGGTGAATTGATGCCTCACGGCCGGCCTCCTCGAATCGAGAACGGCGCCCAACCCCAAGCTTCAAAGCGCCTTGAGATACTCGATCAGGTCGTTCAGCTCCTCGTCGGTCAGCGATCCCAGCCCCGTGACCGCATCCGGCTCGTGGGGGCCAATTAAGGCGTCGCGGAGGGTCTTGGAGCGGCCGTCGTGGAGGTAGGGGTCCTTGTCGTAGAGGCCGCGGAGGGAGGGGGGGTTGTAGCCGCGGTAGACGTCCTCGGGCTCCTCGAGGCCGACGAGGTGGACCTTGCCGTCGGTGAATTCGGCGCCGCCGTGGCAGGTGTTGCAGGCGGCCTTGGGGGAGCGGAAGACGGCCTCGCCGCGGCGGGCGGCCTCGGTGAGAGAGCCGTCGGCGAGGCGGTTGGGGTTGCGGGGGAAGTCGAGCGTGGCGAGGTATGCGGCGACGGCCTTCGCCTCGTCGGCGGTGGGCCGGGGGCCTTGCATGCTCCGGGTGAACGACTCGACGACGGCGTGCTCGAGGTCCGTCTGCCAGCCGTGCCAGGTCCAGGGGGCGGTGTGCGCCACGCGGCGCAGGGTGGGCACCTTCTTGCGGCTCCGGCGGTGGGCGGTGCTGAAGTCGTGCCAGCCGTCGTTCATCGTGTCGAAGTCGAGGCCGTTGGTGTGGCCGTCGCTGTGGCAGGTGTTGCAGCTATACCACTGGTTGAGCGACCGCTTCGCGTCGTGGAACAGGACCTCGCCCTTGCGTTCGAGCGATAACTCCTTCGGCCCGCCGAGCGCGATCGTCTTCGAGACCGTCGCCGAATCGGCGTCGACGACCTGCACCGCGTCGGCGAGGTAGTTGGCGACGTACAGCGTGTGGCCGTCGGCGTCGAAGGCGACCTCGGTCGGCCGGCCGCCCAGCGCGACGCGGCGGAAGCGGCCGTCGTGCTTCAGCAGGTCGACGGCCATCAGGTCGCGCGAGCCGTTCTCGCGCCAGGGCAAGGAATCCAGGTCCGTTCGAAAGATCAAGACTTCGTGCGTGCCGCCGCAGGCGACGGCCAGGTACTTGCCGTCGCGGCTCACCGCGGCGCCGTGGGCGTCGCCGACGGCCATGCCGCGCGGGTCGAGCGACAGGGTCTCGAACGGCCCCGAGCCGTCGATCGCCGCCCGCGTCAGCCGCTGGCCAAGTACCCATCCAATGTCGATATTATTGCGCGTGGTGGCGAAGCCGCGGTTGAGCATGTTGGCGACGTACGCCGTCTCGCCGTCGGCGGTGATCGCGACCTGCCGGAGGTTGTCGCCGTTGATCGGCAAGGTCCGCTCGACCTCCCAGCGGTCGACGGCGATCACCGAGAGGCTCCGGCCCCGCGCGTTGCCGACGACGAGCCGCGATCCGTCCGGCGTGATCGCGATCCCCCTCGGCTCGCGGCCGACGGCGACCCGGCCGGAGACCTTCCGGGCGAAGAGGTCCACGCGGACCACTTCGTTGCTCGCGCCGACGGCCACGAAGGCCGTTTTCCCGTCCTTCGAGAGGACCACCCCGCGCGGCTCGGGGCCGACCTCGACGCGGCCGACGATCTCGAGGCGGTCGGCCTGCACGTCGAGGATCGCCAGGTCGTAGCCGTACCAGTGCGTCACGACCCCGCGGCGGCCGTCGCTCGACAGCGCCACGCCGGCCGGCTTGTCGCCGGTCGGGACCTCGTGGAGGACCGCTCCGGCCCTGGGGTCGACGAGGGAGACGGTGCCGGCCGTCTGGTTGGCCGAGAGCAGGCGCGAGCCGTCGGCCGCCAGGGCCAGCGCGATCGGCGAGCGGTGCGGCTCGGGCTTGGTGGGCTTCGACCCGTCGTCGTCGCCGGGCCGGGCCGCGGCGATGCCGGCGACGGCCAGGGACAGCAGCGCCAGGGTCGGCAGGGGTCGAAGGTCGGCGACTCGCCATCGCATCGGGGGACCGCTCCAGGGCCGTGTTGCCGCGCCCGCTCGGGGCGCACCGTGACCGCCTCACTACCGTCAACCAGCGTCGTCCCCGGTCCCTTCGGCCCCGGGTTCCGACCTTTGTTGATCGTCCCGCACCGCCCCCCGCCCGGTCAAGAGAAAGTGCCGAGTGCTTGAGAGGCCCGAACCGGCTGGGGACAGGCACGTCGAAGACTCGGAGCCAGTCCCCAGCCCGTTCGGACCTGTGAGTGAAGCGACGATGCCACCCGTCTTCACTCAGCACTCAGCACTCAGCACTTTTTTGTTGTTGGCGCCGGCGCGGGGCGAGGGGTAGGATGCGGACGGAGATGGCCGCCGGGTTCGGGACGACGGGACTGGGCCGACTCTCCCATCGCAGGCAAGGTCATCCGCACGAAGCGGCCCGTCCTCCCGCCCGATCCCCGTCCGAGGAACCGCGTCGGCTCCGTCCGAAGGAGCCCGCGAGGGCCCATTCCCATGGAACAGGCGCGACCCGTCCGGCGACCCACGATCGTCGGCCACGTCGGCATGAGCTAGGCTTCCCGGTGGGGCCGACCCGTCCCGGCCGCCCGGCGATCGTCCGCGCGCGCCGAGTCGAGTCGGGCCCGCCGTTGGAGCCGGGCCGATGCCGGCGCCGACGCCGCGCGACCATCCTCCGTTGGCAATCGCACTCTGGAGGCGCAACGATGGAATTCGTCCACGAAGTGACGGCCCGCCTGGAGAACAAGCCCGGCCGCCTGGCCAAGATCTGCTCGGCGCTGGCCGAGGAGAAGATCGATGTCCGGGCCCTCTCGGTGATGGACACCGCCGAGCGGAGCGTCCTGCGGCTGGTGACCGACAAGCCCGACGCCACCCGCAAGGTGCTCACCTCGATCGGGGTCGAATGCGAGCACGCGGAGGTGCTCGCCGTCGAGATGGAGAACCGCGCCGGCGCGCTCGCGCGGGTACTCGAGCGGCTGGCCGAGGAGCACATCAACATCGAGTACGCGTATGCCTCCAGCTCCTCGACGCCCGGCAAGTCGCTCGGCGTCTTCCACACCAGCAACCCCCGCCGCGCCCAGCAGGTGCTGACCGAAACTTCGGCCAACGGCGTCGGCCACTCCCACGGCCGCCGCCCGCTCCACGCGCGCTGATCTTCCCCCCGCCCGTCGTCGGGCGTGTGACACACGCCGTCCCTGATCGGTCGTGTGCAACACGCCCGACGGCCGGGAGCCGCCGGTGGGCGTTCGCCCGCGCCGGACGCCGTCGCAGGCACGCTCCGCGTGCCGTCCGCCAACACCACCCGATCGGTGTGGGTTCGCGGACGGCACGCGGA
>DASZMJ010000631.1:0-3806 GCA_035551935.1 Isosphaeraceae bacterium | reverse complement strand
CGCGCAGGGTCGCCGCGATGATCATCGAGCGGAGGACGTGGACGGCGTCGGGTTGCCTCCGCTCCACCGAGCCGATCTCGGTGATGATGACCTGGTTGCGCCCGAACGCGAAGCTCGGCCGGGCGACCCGGCGCAGGTACTCGACGGCCCGGAGGAACGAGCCGTCGGCCGCCCCGGCCGTCTCCCACGCCGAGTAGCCGACGAGGTCGCAGTCGAGCCGGGGCAGGATCGCGCCGGCGACGGTGCGGCGGCCGGCCGGCCCCGGCTTGACGCGGTTGACCTCGACGCAGTTGTAGAGATAGACGCCCTCGGCCCTCGCCTCGCGGCGGGCGTCGTCGACGGCCTGCTGGCGGAGCCGGAGGTAGTCGAAGCCGTTGGCCAGCGCGACGTCGGACGGCTCGAGCGCCTCGTCGGGGTAGGGCACGATGTGCCAGTCGGTCTCGGCGCTCTGGAGGATGAAAATCTTGCCCGTGCCCCGGTAGGTGGCGAGGAGGTGGAGGGAGAGCTCGCGGATCTGGCGGTAGATGTTGGCCTTGGCCGCCTCGGTGAGCGGCCGGTCGACGGGCCGCGGCCGGCCCTTCTCCGCGTGCGCGACGATCGTGTCCATATTCCCCTCGCCCAGGGGGTCGGCCGTGATGACGAACGTCTGGAACGGCAGGTCGAGCGTCCGGCGGAAGACGTCGAGCCGGGCGATGTCGACGACCGTGCGGACCTCGGTGATGTCGGCGGTCGTCAGGCGATAGAACCGCCAGTCGGGGTTGACCACCAGCGCGTTCATGGCGATCTTGAGCGTGCGGAAGCCGAGGCCGTGGGCGTCGCGGGCGCCGTCGAAGAGGATGTTCGGCCCCAGCGGGCCGAAGGGGTTGTAGCGCGGCCCCTGCAACGCGACGCCGAAGCGATGCCCCGGGGGGATCGGCGGCGGCTTGAGGGCGCCCGTGGCCGGGTCGGGGCCCTCCGCGCGACAGGGCATCGCGACGGCCAGCAGGAGCACGGCGGCGATTCGGCCCGGCCGCGGACGCGTCATGTCCCGTCCCCATCCGACCGTGTGCCCGACCCGATTGTATGCCACGCGATCCCCACGAAGGAGACGACGATCCACCACGCCGAGGCCCTCGGCGACACCGGTTCGTCCTCCTGACTCGGATCAAGGATCTCGGCCACGGCCGGGAGCCGATGTTCTACACCCTCGTCTGGAAGCGGCACGACGGCGGGTGGCGGCTGCTCCGCGAATACGTCCACCAGAAGAGCATCCCGAAGCGGCTCTGACGGTCGGCCGGCCGGGCTACGAGGTCGACTCGGTCTTGTGGTGAGCCCGCTTCGTCTTTGTGCCGCCGTCGCCGGTCGCGCCCGAACGTTTGGGATTCTGTTTCTTCGCCCTGGCCTGGAGGAGCTCCTTCGCTCGCTCCAGCTCCCGGCGGCGGTCGTCCGGCAGATCCTTGCCGGCGCGGTTGATGAAGAACTGGACCATGCGGATGCCCGAGCCGATCCCCTTGGGGCTGACCTTCTTGCTCGCCATGGCGCGGGCGATGGTCTCGGCATCCTTGGTGAAGATGCCCTCGGGCGGGAAGGTCGACACCGTCTTCACCCGGGCGGACCATTTCTTCTTCGTGGCCATGAATTCCTCCGCACGTGGCGAGGGCGGGCCTACCGCTCCGCGACCGACCCGGCGCCGGGCGCGAAAGGCGGACGGCCAGCAATCCAATGGTGAGCAACTTCTGGGCCATCGGGCGGCCGACCGGGGCGCTCGTCCTCAGGCGGGACGGCCGTCGAGCCAGCGCCTCGCCCAGAGCTCGAGCATCAGCAGGGCCCAGAGCTTGTAGGCGTGGTCGCGCCGCGAGTCGGCGTGCTCGTCGATCAGCCGAGTCACCTCCTCGGGCCGGAACCAGCCGCGGCCCAGCGCGACGGGGTCGAGCAGCACGGCGCGGAGCTCGTCCTTCAGCTCGCCGCGGAACCAGCGGTCGATCGGGACGCCGAAGCCCATCTTGGGCCGGGTCGCGATGCTCGGCGGGAGCAGGTCGGCGAACGCCCGCTTGAGCACGACCTTCGACCGGCCGCCGCGGAGCCGGAGCTTCCGCCGCAGGGGCATCGCCAGCGCCAGCTCGACCACGCGATGGTCGAGGAACGGGCCGCGGCATTCGAGCGAATGCGCCATGCTCGCGATGTCGACCTTCACGAGCAGGTCGCCCGGCAGATAGGTGAGCAGGTCGGCGATCATGGCCCGAGTCACCGGGTCGCGCCTCGGGGCCGCGGCGAAGGCGCGGGCGAGGACGGAGCCGGGGTCGCCGCCCGACGGATCGCGCTCGCCGGCGCGGGATAATTCGGCGAGGAAGTCGTCGGCGTAGAGGGCGCCGCGCGAGGGCTCGTCGAAGAGCCCGACCCATTTCAGGTAGCGCCGGTCCGCCGGCTCGCCGATCCCTTCGAGCATCCGCCGGACTCGCCTCAGCCGCGTCTTCGCCTTCACCGACGTGGGGATCGCCCTCGCCAGCGGCCCGCCGAGGAAGCTCCGCGCCTGGCCTGGCAAGCGGTCGAGGGCCGCGGCCATCGCGACGGCTCGATAACGATCGTAGCCGGCGAAGAGCTCGTCGCCCGCGTCGCCGGTGAGCGCGACGGTGACGTGCTTTCGCGTCTCGCGGGCCACGTGCCACGTCGGCAGGGCCGAGCTGTCGGCGAACGGCTCGTCGAAGTGGTGGGCCAGGCCGGGGAGGGTCGCCCACGCCTCGGGCTCGACGATGAAGCTGTGGTGCTCCGTGCCGAGGTGCTTCGCGGCCATCTCGGCGTAGCGCGACTCGTCGAACGCGGGGTCGTTGAAGCCGATCGAGAAGGTCTTCACGGGCCGGTCGGAGGCGCGCTGCATCAGGCCGACGACGATCGTCGAGTCGACCCCGCCCGAGAGGAAGGCCCCCAGCGGCACGTCGGCGACCATCTGCTCGCGCACCGCCTCCGAGAGGAGTTCGCGGAGCTTCTCCACATCCTCGCCCGGGTCGCCGTCTCTTTCGGCCTCCCAGTCCGGCTCCCAGTAGCGGTCGAGCGTGAGCTTCCCATCCTGCCAGACCGCGACGTGCGCCGGCGGGAGCTTGTGGATCCCCTCCAGGATCGTCATCGGGTGCGGAATGTACCCATAGGTGAGATATTGATCGAGCGCCAGCGGATTCAGGGCGCGGGGGACGTCGGGCAGCGCCAGCAGGGCCTTCAACTCGCTGGCGAAGGCGATGCGCGAGCCGTCGAAGCGATAGACCAGCGGCTTCTGCCCGAGCCGGTCGCGGGCCAGGACGAGCCTGCGCTTCGGGGCGTCCCAGATCGCCAGCGCGAACATGCCGCGGAGGAGCTTGACGAAGCCGGGGCCCTCGTCCTCATACAGGTGGACGAGGACCTCCGTATCGCCCGACGACCGGAGCTTGTGCCCCTTCGCCTCGAGCCGGCGCCGGAGGGCGGGGAAGTTATAGATCTCGCCGTTGAAGACGGTCCAGACGGTGCCGTCCTCGTTCGAGAGCGGCTGATGGCCGCCCGCGAGGTCGACGATCGAGAGCCGGCGGAAGCCGAGGGCGGCGTGGTCGTCGCGATAGGCGCCGTCGTCGTCGGGCCCGCGGTGGGCGAGGGCCCCGGTCATGGCCGCGAGCGCGGCGTCGGAGAGAGCGCGACCCGCTTCGGTCCAGGCCGCGCCGGCGATGCCGCACATGGGGGTGTTCCTGATCCGGGCGGGGTCGCGGCCGTCGCGACGATCGGTCTCCCCTCGAAGATACCCGCCCCGCCCCGCGTGGGCCAAGGGCACCGCTGACTCTCGACTCATAGGGCTCGCGCCGTACAAT
>DASZMJ010000630.1:0-8980 GCA_035551935.1 Isosphaeraceae bacterium | reverse complement strand
TCGCCCCCGGTGCGGCCCTCGCTCGCGCTTCGGGTCAGGGACGAGCGAGGCCCGCGCGTCCCTCGTGGCGCCCCGCCGTCCCCGTAGGGTCCGCTCTTGCGGACCTCTCCGTATTCAAGACATGAAGAGGTCCGCAATAACGGACCCTACGAGGAGTCGGGGAAGAGAGGCCCGCGCGTCCCTCGTAGCGCCCGGCCGCTCTGCGTCGGGTCCGCTCTTTCGGACCTCTTTGTATTCAAGACATGAAAAGATCCGCAAGAGCGGACCCTACGAGGAGCTCGTCCGGAGTCGCGGGTCAGACGAGGCCCTTGCGTTTGCGGAGGACCCACTCGAGGGAGAGGACGAGGACGAAGAGGAGGAAGAAGGGCCAGTTGTCCCAGGCGCGGTACTCGGTCTGGCGGACGTACTCGGTGGTGAGGTTGTCGCCGAGCGAGGCGATGTACTTGTCGAGCTGCTCGGGGGGGAGCGACTTGCCGCCGGTGATGGAGGCGAGCTGGCGGAGCAGGGCGCGGTCGGCGGCGGGGTTCTCGAGCTCGCGGTCGTCCTGATAGACGAGGAAGCGGACGGAGTCGCTGCCGAGGTCGGTGCCGCGGTGGCTGCCGCGGACGGTGACCTTGTACTCGCCGGGCTCGCGGGTGGCGTAGTACGTGCCGTGGGCCTCGGCCCCCTGGTTGAAGACGTCGAGCCGCTCGGGCTTGACCCCCGGGCCGAGGTACTCGACGGTCGTCTCGAGCTTCGCGTCGGGGATCGGCTGGTCCTTCTCGTCGCGCACGGTGACCTTCACGTCGAGCTTCTCGCCCAGCGCGATCCGGCGGCGGTCGAGCTCGACCTTGATCCGGTCGCCCCCCTGGTCTTCCTTGTGGGCCAGCCAGAGGATCGCCTGCCGCCAGAACTTGCGGTGCGCGGCGCGGGACTCGGGGTGGATCAGGTCGCGGGCCCAGACCCAGGTCTCGCCGGCGAACTCGAGGACGCGGCCCTTGCCGACGTCCTGGCCGATCATCAAGGGCGAGCCGTTGGGGGCCTCGGCCAGCGTGAAGGCGCCGGCCTTGGCCTTGCCGAGGTCGTTGGCGCCGGAGAGCGGCGGCAAGGTCTCCCAGGCGCGCTGGGTCTCGGCCCGGCTCGGGGCGAGGCGGAGCACGTAGTTGTCGAGGCCGACGAGGTTGGGGACGACCTTGATGCCCTGCGGCGGCTCGGCCTGGCCGTCGGTCGGCTGGACGGTCGTGGGGAGGATGTCGGCCAGCGGCGAGCCGCCCCAGCCGCCGGGGCCGAAGCTGGAACGGCCGCCGAGCATGATCAGGCCGGCGCCCTGCTCGACGTTCCGGGCGATGAGGCGTTCCTGGGCGGCCGTGAGGTAGTCGGCCGGGAGGTCGCCGAGGATGTAGACGTCGAACTTGCCCCGGGCGAGGTCGCCGATGTCCAGCTCGGACTGGTCGCCCTGCGCGGGCCGGAAGAGGACCCGTAAATCGGCCTGGATCTCGCGGGCGGCGTCGAGGGCCCGCATCGTGAACTTCTTCTCCCAGGGGGAGCCGGGCCCCTGGACGTAGAGGACGCTGATCCCCCCCTTGAGGACGGTCACATAGGTTTCGATCTGATTGTTGCTCTGGATCAGCTCGCCGTCCTTCGGCCGGACGCGGAGGGTGAGCTTGACCTCGCCGGGGACCTGGGGGGTGTACTTCAGGGAGTCGATCGTGATGACGTCGGCCCCCTCCTTGGCGCGGACCTTGGTCTTCGCGACGGGCTCGGCCTGGTTCTCGGCGACGAGCTCGACGTCGATGTCCTGGTTCGGGTAGCCGCGGACGCCGACGGTGGCGCGGACCTGGAGCTCGTTCTTGACGAAGACGGTCGGCCCGGCGACCAGCTCGCGCGCCGAGAGGTCGCGCGACGCGGCGCCGCCGCTCTCGGAGCCGAAGCCGATGGCGACGATCGGCACCTGGTGCTGCTTGAGCCGCGCCGCCATGTCCAGCGGCGACGGCCCGCCGTTGGAGGCGCCGTCGGAGAGCAAGGCGAGGGCCGCGATCCGCGTGCCCTGCATCCGCTTGAGGGTCTCGTCGAAGGCGGTGCCGAGCTCGGTGGCCTTGCCCTTGGGGGGCCGGGTCTCGGGCGGGGCGTCGTCGCGGAGGTGGGAGTCGAACAGGAAGGTCTTGACCTCGAGGTCCGGCAGCCGCTTCTTGACCGCCTTGACCGCCTCGTTCATCGTCTCGCGCGCGACCTCCCAGCGCGTCCGGTTGTTGGCCTCGTCGTTGATCGCCATGCTCTCCGAGCCGTCGAGCAGGAAGACCAGCGCCGCGGTCTGCTTCACCTTGCGCAAGAGGACCACCGACGGCCGCAGGCAGGCCATCAGGCAGAGCGCGATGGCCACCAGTCGCAGGCCGACGACGACCCAGCGCCACGCCCCGTGCGCCTCGCGGACGCGCGGTCGGTAGGCCCAGAGGGTCACGCCCAGCACCCCGATC
The DNA here is from genome assembly GCA_035551935.1 of Isosphaeraceae bacterium. GTDB lineage: Bacteria > Planctomycetota > Planctomycetia > Isosphaerales > Isosphaeraceae > DASZMJ01. The sequence goes on along the minus strand of DASZMJ010000630.1, from coordinate 6,527 downwards.
GCGGCGATCGCGACGAGCAGCCAGGGGCCGATGGGGCTGAAGGTCAGGCTCATGGAGGCGTTGCCTTATCGGTCATCCGCTCCGGTGCCCGGTCATGCCCGGGCGACCGCGACGGCGGCGGGCCGCTCGCGGTAGAAGCGGTTGGCGAGGTAATTCTCCGCGGTGACCAGCGCCAGGATCAAGGCCATCAGCCAGGGGAACAGCTCGTGGCCGATCCGGGTCTGCTTGACGGCGCGCTGGAGCGTCTCGGGGCTGTCGGCCAGTTGGTACCGGTCCTTGGCGCCGAAGAGGCCGACGAGGTCCTTCTCGTCGAGTGGCGTCAGCAGCGCCTCGCCCGGCGGGAAATTCACGCTGAAGCCCGGCGGCGACGCCCCCGCGGCCGTGCCGCCGGGCAAGACCGACCACTGGCCCAGGGCCTGCGGCGCCTCGATGACCAGGGCCGAGGCGTTGGCCGGCGGCTCGTAGCGGCCGGCGGTGGCCTTGTCGGGGGCCTCGACCGTGTAGCCCCCCTGCGCCCGTCGCGACGGGTCGAGCGGGAGGCTGACGCTCTCGCCCGCGTCGTAGGTCAGGCGCTCGGCCGCGGCCCCGGCGAGATAGGGGACGGTCTGGTCGTTGAGCTCGAGGAACGACCAGAAGAGCGGGAACTCGTTCCAGGCCGCCCGGTCGCGGCGGTCGGCCCGGCGCGCCAGCGGGGTCGTCCAGAGCAGGACGTGGCCGGTGGCCTGGCCGGGGAAGGTCTTCTCGATCAGCGCGGGGGCGCCGTCCTGGAACTTCAGGAGCACGCGCACGCCCCCCTCCTTCGGGGGCGTCGCGGGGACGTAGGCGGAGATGGGCACGCCGGTCAGGTCCGCGTCGAGCGGCTTCGGGTCGCGCGAGAAGATCGGGTGGGCGAAGTCGGCGGCACCGAAGCTGGTCGGCTTGGTCGCGAGCAGGTGCTTCGCCTTCTCGAGCGTCGCGGGGACGAGGTCGGTCGTGTAGCTGTCGAGCTGGCACCGATCCCCCAGGGCGATCACCAGGCCGCCGCCGTTGCGGACGTAGCCGTCGAGCCGGCCCCAGATGTCCCCCTCCACGCGGCCGACGTTGAGCAAGTAGACGCAGGCGTACTGGTTCAACGGCGTCTTCTGGAGCGCCTCGGGCAGGTTGGCCATGGCGACGCGATCGACCTGGTACGCCCTCGGCTCGTCGGCCGGGAGGGCGTCGGGGCTGAGCGCCTCCTTGACGTAGAGCGAGTCCTCGGCGACGTCGGCGACCAGCAGGACGCGGATCGGCGGCCGGACGCGGAAGGTGAGATAGCGGGTGTCGTCGAAGGCCAATGGGTCGGTCCCGCCGCCGAGCTTGAGGCTGGCGCGATGGAGCCCTTCGCCGAGGATCGGCGTGCGGAACGCGACCTCGGCCTCGCCGTTGGCGGGCAAGGCGACGGAGGATTCGAACCGCTTCTTGCCGGCGGGGTCGTCGGGCGTCGCCAGGAAGAACTCGACCGACCGCCGCGCCGCCGGGCCCGAGGCGCGGACCTTCGCATGGACTTCGAGCATGCCGCCGGCCGTCGCCACCCCCGCCGCCGAGCGGACCTCGGCCTCGACGATCGCCGCGTCGCGGGCCTCCTTGGGCGTGAGCCGGAGCAGGTACGTCGCGACCTCGGGCTTCGCCGCCTTGGCCTGGTCGAGCCCGTCGACCGGATGGGCGACGTCCCAGGCCGAGCGGGCCAGGTCGGTCAGCACGTAGACCTCGCGGCGGTCCTTCTCGGCCGCGACGACGACCTTGTACGCCAGGCTGACGGACACGTTCAAGGGCATCGCGACCGGGTGCAACGCCAATCCCTCGATCCGCTTCCGCGCCGCGGCGATCGACAAGGGGTCGGGCCGGACCGCCTCCGACGAGTCGAGGACGAAGACCTGGCTCGCCTCGTGCGTCTTCTTGAGGATCTCCAGCGCGTATTCCTTCGCCTCCGCCAGCCGGTCCTTGCCCCGCTCGGTGTATCCCATCGACAGGCTCGTGTCGAAGACGAACGCCAAGGCCGTCGGCACCTCGCGGTCCCCCAGCGCCGTCTGCGAGTACAATCTCGGCCGCGCCAGGGCCAGCGCCATCAAGGCGATCAGCAACGCCCGCGCCGCCAGCAACAGCCAGTTGCGGATTCGGAGCCGCTTGTGCGACCGCTTCTGCCGCTCCTTGATGAGCCGCAAGGCCGGGAAGATGACGCGCTTGGGGGTCTGCCGCATCACCAGGTGGATGATGACCGGGATCGCCGCCAATGCCGCCCCCGCCGCCAGGCCGGCCGTCACGAAGGAGATGGGGATCATGGAAAACGTCCGAGGAACAGATGGCGGAGGACCGTGGGCAGGATCACGCGCGGGCCTGGCGGCTGGTGAGGTAGCTCATGAGGGCCTTGTCGAACGGCATGCCGGTGTGCAACGGGACGTAATCGATCCGGGCGCCGAGGCACTCGCGGCGGTAGCCTTCGCGGAAGGCGGCGACTTCCTCGAGGTAGTCGGCCTTGATGCCGTCGGCGTCGACGAGGACCTTGTCCTTGGTCTCGTTGTCCTCGAGCTCGACCATGCCGTCGAACGGGAAGAGGGCCTCGGCCTCGTCGAGGATGTGGAAGAGGATGAGGTCGTGGCCCGCGTGCCGGAGCCGGTGCAACGCGCGCAGGATCGGCTCGTGGTCGCCGAGCAGGTCGCTGAAGACCATCACGAGGCTGCGGTGCCGGATCATGCCGGCGATCTGGTGCAGGGCCTTGGCGATGTCCGTCTCCCCCGTCGGGCTCAGCTTCGCCAGCAGCGACAGGATGTTCCCGAGCTGCGACCGCTTGCTCCGCGGCGGCAGGCTCTGCGTGACCTTCGTGTCGAAGGCGATCAGGCCCACCGGGTCCTGCTGGTGGATCATCAGGTATCCCAGGGCCGCCGCGAGGCTGATGCCGTACTCGAACTTCGTCAGGTCCTGCCGGTACGTGTATCCCATCGACGCCGACAGGTCCATCGCGAGGTAGCCGGTGAGGTTCGTCTCGGCCTGGAACTTCTTGATATAAAACCGGTCCGTCTTGGCGAACACGTTCCAGTCGATGTCCGAGATGTTGTCGCCCGGCGAGTACTTCCTGTGCTCGGAGAACTCGACCGAGAACCCGTGGAACGGGCTGGCGTGCAGCCCCGAGATGAACCCCTCGATGATGAACTTCGCGCGCAGGTCCAGCCGCGCCACCTGCCGGATCACCTCGGGCTTCAGGTACTTCTCGGCCGGGCCGGCCATTCGGGCTTTCCTTCCTTCGCGACCGCCGGTCTCCTGTAGGGCGTGTGCAACACGCCGTCTTCTGTAGGGATGGCGTGTGCAACACGCCCTACAGGAGGCCGGCCTGACCCCGGGCCGCCCTCAATCGCTCGAGCAACGGCGCATTTGTGGCCTCGCTCTCGCGACGGAACGACGCCCAGCGTTCCTGTTGCGCGTCGAGATAGAGATCGACCTCCGCGCGATGCCGTAAGTAATACGCGATCGCCCCGTGAATGGTTTCCAGCGAGAGGGTCGGGAAGAGCTCCTGGATCGCCTCGGCGCCGCGGCCTTCCCAGTAGGCGTAGACGATCGAGTCCAGGGAAACCTTGCTGCCGGCGAGCCGCCAGCCGCCGTGCTCGGCGGGGATGACGTAGCGGGCGGGCGTTTCGTCGAGGTTGGACATCGTTCCCTCCCCGATCCAGTCAGGTCCGCTTGTCGTACTTCGGCACGTCGGGCTCGCGGATCTCGGCGATGAGGCGGCGGATGAGGCTGTCGGTGGTCTGGCCCTCGGCCTGGGCCTGGAAGTTGGTGCTGATCCGGTGGCGGAGGACGGGGACGGCGACCTTGCGGATGTCGTCGAGCGAGACGCTGAAGCGGCCGTCCATCGCGGCCATCGCCTTGCCGCCGAGGATCAGGTTCTGGCCGGCGCGGGGGCCGGCGCCCCAGTCGACGAGGTCCTTGACGAACTGCGGGCTCTTGTCGTCGGCCGGCCGCGTCGCGCGCACCAGCCGCGCCACGTACTTGACCGCGTAGTCCGAGATCGGCACCGAGGTCACGAGCTTCTGGAGGTTGACGATCGCCTCGCCCGAGAGCACCTTGCGCAGCTCGGGGTGCTCGCCCTTGGTCGTGCTCGAGAGGATGCGCTCCTCCTCGTCGACGTCGGGATAGCCGACCCGCACGTCGAACATGAAGCGGTCGAGCTGGGCCTCGGGGAGCGGGTAGGTGCCCTCCTGCTCGATCGGGTTCTGCGTGGCGATGACGAAGAACGGGTCCGGCAAGGGCATCGTCTCCTGGCCGATCGTCACCTCGCGCTCCTGCATCGACTGCAAGAGCGCCGCCTGGGTCTTGGGGGGCGTCCGGTTGATCTCGTCGGCCAGGAGGATGTTGGTGAAGACCGGGCCGGGGAGGAACCGGAACGACCGCCGGCCGGATTCGGGCTCCTCGAGCACGTTCGTGCCGGTGATGTCCGAGGGCATCAGGTCGGGCGTGAACTGGATCCGCTTGAAGTTGACGTCGAGCACCTTGGCGATCGAGCTGACCATCAAGGTCTTGGCCAGGCCCGGCACGCCGACGAGGAGGACGTGGCCGCGGGTGAAGACGGCCGCCAGGATCAGCTCGAGCACCTCGCGCTGGCCGACGACCGCCTTGCCCAGCTCGGCGACCATCGCGTCGCGCGAGCTCCGGAACTTGTCGAGCAGGTGGGCGATCCGGTCGCCGGAGGTGGACATTCGCTTGGTCGCCTCTCTCGCGAGGAGGATGAGAAGGATCGGCGGGGCTCGGCCAACGGTCGGCGGGGGGATCGTCCGTCGTCCCCTCGGCGCGACACGACCACCCGCCGCGCCCGGGACGCCGGCCTCGGTCCACGACCATTGTAGCGCCCCGGCCCGGGCCGATTCAAGCGCCGCAGCCCCTTCCCCCCTCTTGCCCGTCGCAGGCACGCTCCGCGTGCCGTCCGCGACACCATCTCGTTCTTATGGGATGGCGGACGGCACGCGGAGCGTGCCTGCTACTTCGAAGGGGTGGACGGCACGCGGAGCGTGCCTGCTCCGGGCAAGAGGGAGGAAGAGGGATTGCATCCAAGGAGGGATTCGCGGTTCGCGGTTGACAGGTGGAGGGGGTCGGGCATAAGCTGGCGGGGCTTTGGAGGCGGGGGGAGCTGGGCCACCCTCGAGGCCCGACGACCTCGCGCGACGGATCGCGCGCGCACGCCGCCCCGGGGCCAGGGCGGGGGATCGCGATGGCAGTCACCTCCGCGCGGCGCACGCCCGGAGCGGGAGCCGAGATCGAAGCCGTCGGGGCGAGGCTGGCCCTGGCGGTGGCCGATGCCAACTGGTACACGACCGAGAACCTCTTCGGCGAGCTCCAGCGGCCGGGGGTCGCGACCCTGCTGCTGAACTGCCTCGACTATTACAACGCCTGGCGCCGCGGCAATCCCCCCTGGCGCTGGGGACACCGCCTCGAACGCCAGTCGGCCGCGACCTGGCGGCGCGAGCACGTCCTGCCCTCGGGCTGGATGAAGCGGTTCCCCGCCCTCGGCATGCGGCCGATCCGCCGCTCCATCGCCGACTGGCGCGACCGCCACGCCCCGGACGCGAAGCTCGCGCTCGTCCTCACGTATCCCCACTACCTCTACCTCCGTGACCAGCTCCGGCCGGACCTGCACGTTTATTTCAACATCGACGATTATTCGCAATACTGGCCCCGGTGCGCGCGTCGGGTCCACGAGCTGGAGCGGCAGGCGGTGCGGGAGGCGGACCTGACGGTCTGTGTGTCGCGGCTCCGGGCCGAGGAGCTGCGCGCGGCGGTGCCCGAGGCGGCCGACCGGGTCCGACACCTGCCGCACGGGGCGCCGTCGTCGAGCCTGGCCGAGGCCCCTTGCGAGCGCCCCGGCCCGCCGCCCGACGACCTGGCCAGGCTGCCGGGCCCGCGGCTCGGCTACGTCGGCAGCCTGGAGGACCGGATCGACTGGCCCTTGCTCGACGCGCTCGCGGCGCGGTTCCCGCGCGCCTCGGTCGTGTTGATCGGCCGGATCGGGTCCCTCCGCGGCCCCTGGGCGGCCGACGCCCGCCGCGCCCTGGCGCGGCCGAACGTGCACGCGCTCGGCTGGCGCCCTCAGAATGAGATCGCCCGCTACAACCGCGCCTTCGACGTCTGCCTGATCCCCTACCGCGTCGACCACCCCTTCAACCGCGTCTGCTGCCCGACGAAGATCATGGACTCCATGGCCACCGGCCGCCCCGTCGTCTCGACGAGCCTGCCGGAGTGCCTGCTCTATTCCGATCTCTTCGACGTCGCCGCCGACTCGGGCTCGTTCCTCGACGCCGTGGCCTCCATCCTCGCCGCCGGCTCCGACGACGGCCGCGCCGCCGACCGCTACACCTGGGCCCGGTCCCACTCCTGCCGCCGCGTCGCCGACCAGTTCCTCGACTGGCTCCCCCTCTCGTAGCAGGCACGCTCCGCGTGCCGTGGCCCTCCCACCCGTAGCAGGCACGCTCCGCGTGCCGTGGCCCTCCCACCCGTAGCAGGCACGCTCCGCGTGCCGTGGCCCT